>CAJMLL010000004.1 GCA_905214225.1 uncultured bacterium
GTATTTTCTCAAACTGTAACAGTGAATGGTAGGTGCATTAGCTTTGACGCTTACGGTTTTTTTATACATTGAAGCGGGTGCGTTCTATAAAATGGAAGAAATGTAAAATCATGTAAGCGTCTTGATGTCAGAATTTACGGCTATATTCGAGCGTGAAATGATCAGCTGTGTCAGGACAGTTCGGGCTGACTGAAAAGGAGAGGAAAGATATGAAAACATATGTCATACATGAAGCGGGTGGACCGGATTTTTTCTTTTGAGGAGCTTCCGGAAGCGCACAGATGGCTGGAATCCCGGCAGGGATATGGAAAGGCAGTTGTTCTGCTGTAAATATATATGTAAGAATAAAAAGGCACCTGAGCGCCTCGGAGTCGGTTTAAGGCTCTGGGCGGAAGCTCAGGTGCTTTCTCTCCTGCTGGCTGTATTTTGTCCGGGCTGACGCTATTTCAGTGCGTCTGCAACGGCGTCTTTCATCTCATTAACCCTGATGACCTGATCGTGGAGGATCGGGCGGGATTCCAGGCCTTTAAAGGATGCCGGAACCGGGACGCCGGTTTCTTCTGCGACTTCATCGATGCAGCGGAAGCTGTTTTCAGCCTTTGGAAGGCCGATGGATGCGGCAACACTGTCGGCGAATTTATACGGGCTTGCAGTGGAGGCGATGAGTGTCGGAGTATGATCACCGGTTTCACTGCGGTACTGCTCATATACGTAGTAAGCAACGGCGGTATGCGTGTCCATCAGATAATGGTTCTTTTTATACATTTCTCCGATGGCAGCGTCGGTCTGCTTCATATCGGCAGAGCCTGCGGAGAAGAGAGAAAGCTTGTCCTTCATGGCAGAAGGAATCTCGTACTTTCTGTCCTTGTCCAGGCTTTCCATCAGTGAGGCGATTTCGCTGCTGTCATCGCCGCTGAGGTGGTAGAGCAGGCGCTCCAGGTTGCTGGATACCAGAATGTCCATGGACGGGGAGTTGGTCTGGTAGAAATCGCGGTTGGCATCGTAGACGCCGGTGGTCAGGAAGTCGGTCAGAACGCGGTTCCGATTGGATGCGCAGATCAGCTTCTTAATTGGAATCCCCATCCGTTTCGCATAATAAGCGGCAAGGATGTTTCCGAAGTTTCCGGTCGGAACGGTGATGTTGACCGAATCGCCGTCTTCGATGGCGCCCTGTTTTACGAGCTGTGCGTAGCCATAGACGTAGTAGGCGATCTGCGGAACCAGACGGCCGATGTTAATCGAGTTTGCCGAAGACAGGCGGATTCCCTGAGCATCAAGCTTTTTTGCGAAGTCGGAATCCTGGAAAATGGTCTTGACGCCGGTCTGGGCATCGTCGAAGTTGCCTTCGATGGAGAAGACGTGAACGTTCTTTCCTTCCTGCGTGCGCATCTGCTGTTCCTGAACCTGGCTGACACCGTTGTTCGGGTAAAAGACGATGATTTCGGTGCCAGGAACGTCAGCAAATCCCGCCATGGCGGCTTTTCCGGTATCGCCGGAGGTTGCGGTCAGGATGCAGATTTTATGGTCGTCATGCTGCTTTTTTACGGCTGTGGTCAGCAGATAAGGCAGGATGGACAGGGCCATGTCTTTAAATGCGGCTGTGCGTCCATGATAAAGTTCCAGGAACCATGCATCGCCGGCATGCTTTACCGGCACGATTTCTTCTGCTTCGAATGTATTCGTGTATGCGTTCTGGACGCAGGAGTGAATTTCTTCTTCCGTATAGTCATCGAAGAATGCGCCGATCACTTTTTCAGCGAAAGCGGTGTATGGCTGGTCCAGCATATCCTTTATCGCAAAAGGCAGTGCGGGAATTTCCTCAGGCACATACAGGCCGCGGTCAGATGCCAGACCGCGGATGACAGCGTCTGCAGAAGTCAGTTCCTGCTGCTCACCGCGAGTGCTTCTGTATTTCATCATTGGTCAATCTCCTTTTCCAATTCATAAAAGCAAAGTCATATAGGTAAATTTTGTGTTCATATCACAATATGCGATATGAATTTATTGTACTCTTATATGCATAAAGAATCCAGATTAATTTTTTTAAAATATTTTCAAGGAAGCTGTTGACAGGGGCACTGATTCCGTGTATTATAATATTCGTCAGTTTTCAAGAGCGCCTGATTGAAAAGTTCTTTTGAAGATTGCGTAAAACTTAAGATATGTCGGATTGGTCAAGTGGTTAAGACGTAGCCCTCTCACGGCTGAGTCCAGGGTTCGATCCCCTGATCCGATACCAACGAATAACTCTGAACTGTGTTTATGGTTCAGAGTTTTTTCATGTCCTGAATCTGTTCTGCCTTTTACAGTGCCGCAGAACTTTCAGGCGCAGATTCGTATTTTTAACTGGATGAAAAGTTTCCTGCAGCGGGACGCCGGCAGGGATTTCGGCATAACGGTGTTTACTTGCACGTGTATATTTTGTCCGGAGCGTTTGAATTCCTTCGATGTTGGCAATAAATGCTTATAGAAATTATCAATTCAGTTACTGAAGGGAATTTGCCGGGAGGCTTGGAATAGATGAAGCAGAGACAGGTGCTGCTGCCTCTTTCGGAGGTGGCGTATTTAAAGCGGACGCTGATGGAGAAGTTCAATCTCTATATGCACATGCATGATACCTGAGGGGGCGGGCAGTCGTTCACCTTCGACGAGCCGGTTTCACAGGATGTGAAGAAGTGGATGGAAGAGTATTTTCAGAAAGAAGATCAGGTCGCGGATTTTGATGAGGATGACATGGGCCTGGTGGTGCTGACAAAAGGAAAGGGCCAGGGAACTGACCTGGCAGGCGACCGTGAGGCAGCTGCCGGCAGCGCATGCACGCTGAATTTTGGCAGATAAGATGCGCTGCGCATGAAAAGGCAGGGCTGCGGCTGTATGAATATGGAAATAGAGAATTGCATCAGAAGGGGCTGTAGCAGCAGGTTATGCGCATTAACCTGAGGCTATGGCTTCTTTTCTCTGGATGTTGGGGTGCCATGTGTGCCTGGCATGTATATATAGAAGAATATCTGAAGCTGGGCAAGGTGTTGGGTAAGGCCGGGCATGCAAATGCATGTCTGAATACAGATATTCAGTTTTTCTTGGGTCTGCACACGCACTTCCCGATATTCATCATTTATGCAGACGTTATAAAAGTTATATCTTTCACGGTTATTAACAAATGCAATTTTAGTGATCTCAGCCTGTCAGAACGGGAAGATGTTCTGGCTGGATCTGCGGCTGGTAACATGGGATAAATTTTGGACAAGCAAAAACGCAGCTTGGGTCTAAACGCAGGTATTGCCTAAAAATTGCTTGACACAGAATCGTCCCTGCTTTATGATACCTGTATCAGATACAGATACTAATAACGAAAGGCGGATAGATCATGACATTATCTATAGAGACAATTAAAAACAGAGTGAGCGTGCGGACATTCGACGGAAATTCTGTTCCGGAGTCTGTGCTTGACGAGATCAGGAAATATATCGGAGATGTTGAAAATCCATTTCAGGTACCCCTTGAATTCCAGATACTGGATGCAAAAAAATATGGTCTCAGCAGTCCTGTTATTATTGGAGCGGATACCTATATCGCCGGCAAGTATAAAAAAGGAATTCATGCAGAACTCGCTTATGGATATGCGTTTGAGAAAGTGATTTTGTATGCAGTTTCATTAGGACTGGGAACGGTATGGCTGGCCGCGACGATGGACAGAAAAGCCTTTGAGAAAGCAATTGAGCTGAATGAAGATGAGGTAATGCCGGCGGTATCTCCTGTCGGATATGCCGCAGAAAAGCGTTCGGTAAGAGAAGTCCTTATGAGAAAAGGACTGAAGTCAGATGACAGAGCAGCCTTTGAAACACTTTTCTTTAACGGTGACTTCCAGCATCCTTTGAAAGAGGAAAAGCGGGACATTGGCTGACTCCTCTGAAGATGTTGCGGATATCGCCATCTGCAACTAATAAACAGCCATGGAGAGTCGTTACAGAAGAAAACAAGGTCCATTTTTACGAACAGAAAACAAAAGGGTATGCGAAAGAGAGTACAGGAGACATTCAGAAAGTGGATCTTGGAATTGCCATCTGCCATTTTGAAATTGCTGCCAAAGAAGCTGGCTTGAAGGGACGGATTACACAAAATGATACGGGCCTTGCGGTTCCGGACAGCACGGAATATATTGCAACGTATGAACTGGAGGATTAAATGGATACGAAATTTTCATCAGCGGTTCATGCTCTGATTCTTATCTCAGAGGCAGAAACACCTATGAACTCGGAACAGATTGCAAACAGTGTCGGTACAAATGCGAGTTACATCAGAAAACTTACGACCAGATTGAGAAAAGCAGGAATCATAGAAAGTCACAGAGGTGTCAGTGGCTTTACGCTGAACAAGGAAGCGGATGAAATTTCTATGCTCGATATTTACAAGGCGGTTATGGAAACCGACGAAATACACCTTTTTGACATTCATCAGAATCCGAATGACCAGTGTATCGTAGGCCATAATATTAAACCGGTGCTTTCGAGTATGTTTCAGGACCTGGAAGGACAGATGGAAAGGCAGCTGTCAAGGCTGACACTTGCTGACTGTATCAATGATATGAAAACATATATTAGCGAGAACAGTAAATAACAAGGAGTAAAAATGAAAGCAGCGATACTGAACAAATACGACAAGTATGAAAGTAAATGATGAGAAGTGAAGGGTCAGGCTCTTCGTCGTTCTCAATAGTTACAGCGGGCCCGGGAGTGGAGGATTCCCGGACCCGCTGTTTTAGGTTTTAAATCTCATTTATAGTTAATTGCATTGATGATATCAATCGAGCTGTCGGGTATTTACAGTAAGGTGATTATTTCAGGCAGCTATAGGGAATGCGTTCTCTGATATTACCCTCCAATCACGACTCCTGCTGCGCCTGCGGCCAGGATATACACGATCGGATGGAATTTAAACTTCTTATAAACAATCAGGACAACAGCGGCAAGAATGATCATTTTCCAGTTGAACAGGTTCATCAGGATGCCGGTTTTCTGGAAAACTTTGAGGTTCAGCAGGGAAATTTTTGCGACCTGCAGGCCTGCGGCACTGATCAGGGCAACGGAGGCCGGCCGGATGCCGTAGAAGATCTGCTGGACTGCTGCGGCGTTCTTAAATCTGTCCAGAACCCGCGCAATGATCAGGATGCAGATGACAGACGGCAGGACCAGGCTGCAAGTGGTGACGACGCTGCCCAGAACGCCCATGGCGGTAAAACCGACATAGGAGGACATGTTGACGCCGAGAGGCCCCGGTGTGGACTCGGACACGGCGACCATGTTGGCAATGTCATTGGTGGAGAACCAGCCCATGCGGGCGGACATATCGTAAAGGAAAGGGAGGGTGGCCAAGCCGCCTCCGACGGCGAAGAGGCCGGTTTTAAAGAATTCCCAGGACATCTGTAAAAGTGTAAACATCATTTTTCCTCCTTACGCATTGCGTTTTGTCACACGGCTGATCAGAACGCCCAGGGCGCCTGCGAGAACGACGTACAGAATCGGCGACAGGTGCAGGAAAAGGGAGCCTGCGAGGATGGCCAGGAAGATGGCGATGCAGAAGCGGTCAACCAGGGATTTCTTTCCCATTCTTACGACAGCATCGAGGATCAGGACGCAGACGGCGGCGCGGATTCCGCTGAATGCGTGGATGGCCCAGGCGCTGTGTGCAAAGTTCTTCAGGAATGCGGAAATGATGCAGATGATGACGATGGACGGGAAGATTACGCCCAGGGTTGCGAAAATTCCTCCGAGCGTTCCTGCGATCCGGCAGCCGACGAATGTGGCGGTGTTCACGGCGATGACACCCGGTGTGCACTGTCCTATGGCGTAGTAATCCATCAGCTCTTCCTCGGTGGTCCAGCCGCGCTTGTCGCAGACTTCCCGCTGCAGAATCGGCAGCATGGCGTAGCCGCCCCCGAATGTGGAAACGCCGATCCCTGCAAAGGTCAGGAAGAGGTCCAGGTAAAGTGCGGGTCTGCTCTTATGGGCTGGCCGGATTTCTCCGGAATTGATCTCTCCGCTCTTTACAGGAGATGATCCGGCATTTTTCAATGCCTTGTTTCCGGCGGTATTTAATGAAGTTGTGTGAAGTTCTGGATTGCTGCGTGCATTCATGACAGGTGATTCTCCTTTCCGCAGGGTATCTTGCGATGCATTCAGAAGTCCGTCGGGCTTATCGGGGAGACCGTGGAGCGGATGTCCGAGGCCTCCCGGTCCGTGGTTCATTCTTACTTGCTTTTGTAAGTTTATGCTAGCATGCTTTTTGGTATATAGTATATATATAGTTGAGATGAATCAATATAATAAAGGTATGGGTATATGCGGAAAGGGGTGCAGATCATGGAACTTCGGCAGTTAAGGTATTTTCTGGTGATTGCGGAGGAAGGGAGTATTTCAGCGGCGGCAAGGCGTCTGCACCTGTCTCAGCCTCCTCTGAGCCGTCAGATGTCACTTCTGGAGGCGGAGTGCGGGCTGACTCTGTTTCACCGCGGAAGCAGGGAAATCACCCTGACAGAGGCGGGGCGCGTGCTTCAGCGTTATGCTTCGCAGATGCTGGAAACAGAAGATTCGATTCTTGATGAAATGAATGATTTGAAGAAGGGCCGCCGGGGCGTGGTAAGGATCGGCTTGATTTCATCGGCTGCAGGGGATGCAGTCTGCCGGATGCTCAGCCATGCAAGAAAGGAAATTCCCGATCTTCAGCTGCGACTGTATGAGGGAAATTCCTATGAAGTTCTGGACATGCTGGAGAGCGAGAAAATCGATCTTGGCGTGGTCCGTACGCCGTTTGCTGAGCCGCATCTTCAGAAAACTCTGCTCCGCCGGGACTGTCTGGCCGCGGTGGGACTGCCGGGGATGTTTCCGGAGGCGGAAGGGACAAAAACTATCCGGGTCAAGGCGGCTGACCTGGCGGCGCGGCCGCTGATCCTCTACCGCAGATGGGAGAAGATTTTCCGCATGCAGTGTGAGCAGGAGGGAGTCGTCCCGCAGATTTTCTGCATAAACGACGATGCCCGGACTGCGCTTCAGATGGCGAAGTCCGGGCTGGGAGCCGCACTGGTGCCGCAGTCCGCGCTTTCTGACGAGGACGGGCTTCTGTGCGGGATATTGGAAGAAGATGTATTTCAAAGTGATGTGTATCTGGTCAGCAGGGAAAACCGGGATCTCAGTGAAACAGCAGCTGCTGTCCGGGATCTCATGGCCTCCTCTGCCGGCCGTTAAAAGAAATATAAGGTGAAAACGTGACGTTTACGCAGTCTGACGCTCGTTCTCATTTTCATCCGCATAAACTTTTCCGGAATGATCGAAGGCGTAGACTTTCTCCTGGCAGCGGCGTCCGTGCTCGGCGACGCAGCTGATGCCTTCAATGTATCCGAAGCGCTCCTTATACTTTCTTTTGTTGTGGATGTAGAATCCGGCTCCGATCAGGGCCCAGGCACCTGCCATCATCCATTCCTGAACGGTCAGTGTGCTTCCGGAACCCGGAATGATGTACATGGCAACCATGAATCCGGATGTGATAATGGCTCCGTATCCGACGAATCTGCCATGTCTGACCTTGAATGGGCGCTTCATGTCCGGCGCCCTCTTACGCAGGATGACGAAGGAAACTGCGACCATGCAGTATGCGATGCAGCAGCCCAGGTTTCCGGCGTCGCAGATCCATACCAGCATTTTCTGGCCGGCAAACGGTGCGAGCATGGAAAGGAATCCGATCAGCAGGATTGCGCGGACCGGCATCTTATTCTTTCCACTCAGCTTTCCGAAGGACTTCGGAATCATGCAGGATTCTGCCATGGAGTACAGTGCTCTGGATCCACCGATCAGGAAGGAATTCCAGCTTGTGATAATTCCGCACATTCCGCCGATGATCAGAACTTTTGCCATTACTGCGCTATTGAAGGCCTTTGCGATGGCATCTGCAGTGACCAGTCCACCTGCGGAATTCATGGAGGCCTTCAGTTCTGCCGGGTTCAGCAGATTGCCTACGGCCAGAATGACGAATCCGTAAAAGACGACGGCCAGGATAATGGAGAGAATCAGGATTCTTCCGATTTTCTTCAGCGGAACATTGATTTCCGATGCTGCCTGCGGGATGACGTTGAAGCCGATCATGAAGAATGGTGTGACGACGGCAACGTTCAGTACGTGACTGAAGGCAGAACCAGCAGTATTTCCGACAAAAAGCTGCGGCATCAGATTGGAAGAATCGCCTCTGATGGCCGAGGATACGATCAGGAGAATGCCGACACCTCCGATGATCAGTGTCAGGACGGTCTGAAGGACAGCGGCTGCCTTGACTCCCATCAGGTTGACCAGTGTGGTTCCTGCGGCGATAAGCAGTGCTACGGCAAGCCAGGATGCGTAAACGCGGAATCCTGCGATTGTATATAAGTACCCCTTTAAGAATCCCGGGAAAATATAGGTAATAATCGATGGGAATGCGCAGGCTTCATAGCAGACAACGGCAATGTAGCAGAAAATCATCGACCAGGTGCAGACGTAGGAACCGGTCGGTCCGAGCGCCTTATAGCTGAAAATGTGCTCGCCGCCGGTCATCGGCATTGCTGTGGTCAGCTCTGCGTAGGTCATGCCGACAAAGTAGATGACGATGCCGCCGATCACGAATCCGAGCGCGGCTCCGAGAACGCCTCCTCTGCTGATCCAGTCACCGGATGAGATCACCCATCCCCAGCCGATCATGGCTCCGAATGCCATGACGAGGATGTCGCCGGAACCCAGAACCTTCTCGAACTGGGCATCGTTATTAGAACTAGACATAAAATATAACCTCCCTTGGTTATTGAATCGTGAAAATATTAATTTTGAATTTTATATAAGATATTCAGAATATCACCGCTCGATTGACAATACTATTCTATGTAAGTATTGTCACGATGTCAAAGGAGATTGGAGAAAATTTAACAAGAGAAGAGAAAAAAGTATTGAATTTGTGTATGAACGACAATACAACCGGCTTCAGTTCTGGTGTTTTTGTAAATACATACCAATTTGCTAGGGGTTAAAAGGCGCGGAACGAGCTTCTGCCGGAGGCATAGTGACAAGGGAATGCGTCAGATAAGGTGGTCACTTGCCAGGCTGGCTTTTGTCCAGAAAACGGAATCGGGCAGATGGGGATGGGACAGACTGAAGATGAACAGGCAGCTGGAAAGGAAAGAAGAAAAAATGCGGCCGGGCAGAGTGCCCGGGCCGCAGGATATTGGAAGGAAGTTTAACAGGCATAGATGCCTGAATCACTAACCAAACAGTGCCATGTACCAGCCAGTCTTGCTGAAGAAGAAGCTGCTGATCTGAACGAATACGATGAATGCCATGACGATCGGGCAGATCCAGCGGAAACAGAAGTTGACGAACTTGCGGCTTCCGTAGTTGGATCCGATCTGAACTTCATCATCCAGATATCCGTAATGCACCCATCCGAAGAGGATGGCCATGATCAGTCCGCCGAGCGGCATCAGGATGCCCTCTGCGCCCAGATCGAATACGTCGAGCCAGCTGCCCATTCCGAAAGGCTTCCAGAAATGTGTATTTCCGCCGAGCTGGTCATAGGCAACCAGGAATGCGCCGATGCAGGTTGTGCAGATGGCGAGGAGAACCATGCCGATTCTTCCGGAGGACTTGCCTTTCTTCAGACGGCTGTCGATCAGTGCGGCAACGCCGCCTTCCATCATGCCGATGGAGGAACTGAGTGCTGCGATGAATACCAGAAGGTAGAATATGAAGCCGAAGACCGGTCCGCCGGCTCCCATTTTCTGGAATACATACTGAAGGGAGACGAAGAGAAGTCCAGGGCCTCCTGCAGGCTGCAGTCCTTCCGCAAATACGGCAGGCATTACGCAGAGACCTGCTGCAAGTGCTGCGACAGTGTCCAGAAGAGGGATCATGAATGCACTCTTCTGAATGTCGTCTTCTTTCTGCATGTAGGATCCGAAGGCGATCAGGCATCCGGATGCGAGAGACAGAGAGAAGAAGAGCTGGCTTCCTGCTGCTGCCATGACTTTCAGCCATCCTGTTCCGGCGAGAATGGAGAAATCAGGCTTGAACATGAACTTCAGTCCGCCGACGGCGCCTTTCAGTGTGCAGCAGCGGATTGCTGTAATGAGAAGCAGAAGGTAAAGTGCCGGCATGGCGACCTTGGAGAATTTTTCAATTCCCTTGGATACGCCGCCCATAATGATGACAGCAGTGATAAACAGGAATCCGAACATCCAGGCGAGGTCGACACCGACATGACCGATGGAATTACCGAAGTATTTGGACGGGTCTGTTCCGTTAACGCCCCAGCCTGCATGGAAAATGTCGCCGAAGTTGACCACCATGTATTTCATGACCAGCCCGCCGAGAACACAGTAGAAGCAGAGCAGGAAGAACGGAACAATGGTTTCGAACACACCATTAAAGGTAAAGCGCGGATCGCAGTCGTGATAAGCGTCGACTGCGGATTTTCCGGTCTTGCGTCCCAGGGCGATTTCGCCGACCATCAGTGGGTAGCCGAGGAATACGGCCATGGCTATGTAGATAATAATGAAGGCGAAACCTCCGTTCATTCCCATTTTGTACGGGAATCCCCAGATGTTGCCAAGGCCGACTGCGGAGCCGACTGCAGCCATCAGGAAGCCGAAGTTGGAATTAAAGCTTCCACGCTGCGAAGATTTCTGTGACATAAAAATCCCTCTCTTTCATGAATAATAATGAATAAAGTAAGTTATGTTTATTGTACAAGAACAATATTCGATCGGTTCATATATTATGAACCAAAATTTAGGGATTTACAATAATTTATTGGAAAATTTTTTAGGCTATTTCGAAAGAATACGGAAAAATTAATTGTAGTCTGAATATCAGAATTAATTTTATATGAGCAGAAAAGATATCGGTGTATATTTATAGCAGATTCAGTCCGGCAGAAACAAAAAAAGAAAATATCCGCCGGATAGCGGATATTTTCCTGGATTGGATTGATTTGTTTTACTTCACTTTATGCGAATATCCCGGAGAAAGGATGTCCGCATGGATCTGCTGATCCATAAAAGCTCAGGAGAGGCCGTGCATTTCATTTATACACGCCTTCTCTATACATAATGATTATACCACATTTTTTGCGTTAAAGTATACAAAAATCATGCGTTTTATGATACTATTTTTGTATCATATGGGAAAAAGGGGAAGAAGGCCTGAACGGGATGAAGAATCTTTTCTTATCCAGACAGGAAAACGGGAGGTTGGATTATGGATTTTCGCAATTTACAATATTTCCTGACGGTGGCGCAGTGCCTTAATTTTACCAAGGCTGCAGAAAGGCTTCATATGAGTCAGCCGCCTCTGAGCAAGCAGATTCAGAATCTGGAGCAGGATCTCGGTGTCAAACTGTTTGACAGGAGCAGGAGGCAGCTTCAGCTGACGGAGGCGGGACAGACACTGGTGCACAGAGCCGAGCAAATGCTGACGCTGGCGGACAAGACACGTCTGGATCTGCAGGAAATGACGGACAAGCTTGCCGGCTCCATCAATATTTCAGTGGTAGACGGCCGTGCGCCGTACTATTTAGCACGCTGGATTGCTGCTTTCCGTGAGAAGAATCCGATGGTCCGCTTTGAATTTGCAAACGGATCCAGCGATGACGCATTGGAGAGAGTGGATCAGGGACTTTCCGATCTGGCCGTCGCCGCGGCGCCGTACGATGAAGAGGAATTCAGCGGATTCAGCGTCGGAAAAACACCATGGATTGCAGTCATTCCGAAGGCCCATCCGCTTGCACAGCGAGAGGGGGAGGAACTTCCGCTTTCCCTTCTGAAAGGGGAACCGCTGATCGGTCCGCAGAGACCGTCCCGGGCGAGAGCGCTCAGAAGATGGTTCCGGGAAGTGGGAGAAGAGGCGAATGTTGTCTGCAGCACATCCAGCTACAGCGATACCATCGCGCTCTGTGAGCAGCATGTGGGAATCGGAATTTTCCCGCAGACCACCTATACACCGAACCCGTATATCGTCCGCAAGGTCATTACCGAGCCGTCCAAGTACATAGAATATGTACTCCTCTGGCAGAAGAATGCGCACGTCAGTGTCCTGGTAAAGGAATTTACCGATTTTGTACGCGAATACGTGGAAGAGTCCGCGAAAAACGTTCCGCTTCTGATGAACGGACAGAATGAATTCAAGATTCCGGACGATGCAGAGATGCTTTAATTCTCCGGACAAAAAGCAGACGAGCAAGGAAACAGAAGGGCAGATCCCGCAGCTTCAGGCAGAGCCGCGGGTATTCTGCCCTTTTTTTGTGCTTTCCGCAAGCGGCAGCAGGCTGCCCGCTGTCTGGCCGGCCGACCCGGAACATGAAAAGTACAGGTTTCAATACTTTTGTGACTCTATATCAAAAAGCTATTATAAAAACTAGTAAAAAAATATCATAGTTTAGCAGACTGAAGTAAAGAGTGCTTAAAATCACAGCAGTCTTCTTGCAGATGAGTTTTGTCTTGAAATGGAATCCGGTGTAAATGTTGAAATAATGGGAACTACAGGACATTGACATCTGTATTGGCGTCTTAAGGTATACAGTATAATTTGTGTTTGAAATATAAAATTGAAAGAAATATTTAGATAAAACTTGATCATATTTGATAATCTATTGACATACGTGTTGGATTGGAATATTCTAAAAATATCAAAAATAGGGGAGATGAAGAGATGCCGGACATGACAGATAAATTGAAGCAATATTGCGATGCTAACAAGGTGCTGATTATCACCGGGCATTATGGCAGCGGAAAAACAGAGATTGCTATGAATTTGGCGGTTGACCAGGCCCAGAGAGAAAAAAGCAGACGCGTCGCGATTGCAGATCTGGATATCGTCAATCCGTATTTCCGTTCAAGAGATTATTCTTCATTATATGAAAAGTACGGAATCCGGATGATGGCAAGCTCGCGCTCGGCCTCAGATGCAGATCTGCCGACACTGCCGGCGGACATCAGAGCAGCGTTTGATCAGGAGGATCTTTTCACGATATTCGATGTGGGAGGAGATCCGACCGGCGCGCATGTCCTCCGCGGATATACGAGGTGGCTGGCAAATGTTCCGCACGCGATGCTGGTTGTGGTAAATGCGAACCGGCCGCAGACGGACACGGCAGAAAAAGCCGCCGCATATATTGCGGAAATCGAAAAGGCCAGCGGGCTGAAGGCGGATGGAATCATTGACAACACGCATCTCTGCAGAGAAACGACGGCAGGAGAACTGGAAAAAGGCCGCCGGATCTGCGCGGAAATTTCTGAACATACTGGTCTGGACACGGTCTGCCACACCGAAGAGAAAGCGAAATTTGCTTCCGGTGAAAGTGACGTGTATCCGATCAATATATATTTGAAAAAACCCTGGGAAGTTTAATTCAGCTGTTGAACAGGAGGTGTACAGCATATGGAGACCAAGGTTACATTTAACACCGACAGATGTAAAGGGTGTGAATTGTGTGTAACGGTATGTCCAAAGCATATTCTGGCTCTGGATATGGAACACACAAATATTAAGGGTTATCATCCTGCGGGCATTACGGATCAGAGCCAGTGCATCGCATGTGCAAGCTGCGCAAAGATCTGTCCGGATTCAATCATTACGGTAGAGAAGTTTTAGAAAGGAGTGAACTGCTGTGGCTAAGGAATTATGGAAAGGTAACGAAGCGATCGCAGAAGCAGCGATCAGAGCAGGCTGCACGGCATATTTCGGTTATCCGATCACTCCGCAGAGTGAGATTCCGGAGTACATGTCCCTGCATATGCCTCAGTCCGGCGGAGTATTTCTGCAGACGGAATCTGAGGTTTCAACAATCAACATGCTTTACGGAGCCGGAGGAGCAGGCGCCAGAGTTATGACAACCACATCTTCTCCTGGATTTGCTCTGATGCAGGAAGGCATGGGCTATCTGGCAGGAGCGCAGGTACCATGCGTCATCTGCAACTGCATGAGAGGCGGCCCGGGACTCGGAACTATTCAGCCTGCACAGGGAGATTACTTCCAGGCAACCAGAGGCGGCGGAAACGGTGACTATGAGAACGTAGTACTGGCACCGAGCAACATGCAGGAAGCCGTAGACATGGTTCAGGAAGCATTCGATATCGCTGATCAGTACAGAAATCCATGTGTTCTGCTGATCGACGGACTGATCGGCCAGATGATGGAGCCGATCGAATGGCATGAGATTAAGCACAGAGATCTTCCGCCGAAGGACTGGGCTACAACCGGACGTCACGGAAGAGATCATCATAATATTATTAATTCCCTCTACATCGATCCTGTAGAGTGTAATAATTTCAATACAGAGCTTCAGAAGAAGTTCCAGAAGATGAAGGAAAATGAGTGCCGCTGGGAAGAAAAAGACTGCGACGATGCAGAAGTCGTTCTGGTCGCATACGGAACCCCGGCCAGAATTTCCCTGTCTGCAATGGAACTGATGAGAGAGCACGGCATCAAGGCCGGACTTTTCCGTCCGAAGACGGTATGGCCGTATCCATATGACGCTCTGAGAAAGATTGCAGAGCAGGATTCCGTAAAGAAATTCCTCGTTGTAGAAATGAGTGAAGGACAGATGATTCAGGATGTACAGCTTGCTGTTCAGGATCGCAAGCCGATCGAATTCCTGGGACACGCGGGAGGCGTAATGCCGACTGTAGAAGAGATCGCCGAGAAAGCGATGAAAGGTTTGAAGTAAGGGGGATCGTGATATGGCAATCGTATATCAGAAGTCAAAGGGACTGACCGATACAGAACTTCATTACTGCCCGGGATGCAACCACGGAATTATTCACAAGCTGGTTGCAGAGACGATGGAAGAACTGGGAATTATCGACAGTGCAGTCGGTGTATGCCCGGTAGGATGTTCTGTATTTGCATATAACTATTTTGCCTGCGACATGCAGGAAGCTGCGCACGGAAGAGCTCCTGCGGTAGCTACGGCAATCAAGAGAACACATCCGGATATGCCGGTATTCACCTATCAGGGTGATGGAGATCTGACATCCATCGGTGCTGCAGAAATCGTTCACGCAGCAGCAAGAGGAGAGAAGATCACGACCATTTTTGTCAACAACGCGACATACGGCATGACCGGAGGACAGATGGCTCCGACAACACTGATCGGACAGAAGACAACCACCAGCCCGCTGGGAAGAACCGTTGAGCAGGCCGGATACCCGATCCGTGAGGCAGAGATGCTGGCTACACTGGACGGAGCAAGCTATGTTGCAAGAGTATGTGTAACCGATATTCCGAACCTGAATAAGGCAAAGAAAGCAATCAAGACAGCATTCCAGCGTCAGCTGGATGGAGACGGCTTCTCCTTCGTTGAAGTTCTGTCTACATGCCCGACCAACTGGGGCCTCTCTCCGGTTGACGCGTGCAAGTGGCTGAAAGAGAACATGGTTCCATATTACCCACTGGGTGTAATTAAAGATACGAGAGCGGAGGGATAAAAGATGAAGAAGCAGATTACAGTATCCGGTTTTGGTGGACAGGGTGTGCTGTCAATCGGTAAATCCCTCGTAGAAGCCGGAATGGATGAAGGACTGGAAGTTACCTGGGCACCGTCATACGGCCCGGAGATGAGAGGCGGTACAGCAAACTGCTCCGTCGTAATTTCCGACAAGCCGATCGGTTCTCCAGTATTTACACATCCGACAGAGCTGATTGCCATGAATCTGCCGGCACTGGAAAAGTTTGAGCCGAGAGTTGTTGAAGGCGGACTGATTATCGTCAACAGCTCCGTTGTTGAACAGAAGGTAGAAAGAACAGATGTCAAGTCTTTCTATGTTCCATGTGTCGACATTGCGACAGAACTTGGAAACACCAAGGTAGCGAACATGGTTATGCTGGGTGCCTATGTCAAGGCAACGGGCGCTCTGAAGGTTGAAACGGTACAGGAAATGATTAAGAACATGTTCACGGGACGTAAGGCAAAACTGGTTCCGATGAACATGGAAGCACTGCAGAGAGGAATGGAGTGCATTAAATAAGGCTGACAGCTCTGAGCTGACAGGGTTTACAGGAAGATGTCTTTCAATTTGGAAGGCCTCTTCCTGTTTTCTTTTTGTCTGTATGCAGAAGGACTGACGCGGAGGAATGTCCTGGCTGAAACGGCGGAATGGGGTGCAAAACAGGGGAAATGAGTGTGTGAACAGGATTTTTCAGCATGAAACTGTAGAAATTAAGAAATATTAATAGCAAATCGCAGCCTTGAAGCACAAAAAAGTTTTGTGTATGATATAATAATTACAACTGTCTGGGGGACTGCGTGGAATTAAAGGGAAACGGCACTTGTGATCTGCGCGGAGCTGCCCATGAAAAAGAGTATGTTTGGAGAGGGGAAAGATATGTACTACACAGAGCATTATGCTGTCAGCAGTCATGATGTGGATGTGAATAATAATATCCGGCCGTCCATGGTGCTGCGGTTTATGCAGGAGACGGCAAACCATCAGATGAGGGACAATAAGCCGAGTTATTATGACTTGTTTTTTTCGGGAAAGTCCTTTGTAATCACAAGAATTTCAATTGAAATCTATGAACAGCTGCATCAGTATGATGAAATCGATGTCCGCTGCTGGGTCTGCGAGGGAAAGGCGGCAACCTATGTCCGCTGCTACCAGATCTACAGAGACGATACCCTGTGTGCGCAGGCCTATTCGGAATGGGCACTTACGGATATTCACAGCGGCAGGCTGATCCGCACATCGGAGATTGATTTTTCAAAGTACGAGGCGGGAAAGAAGCTGGAACTTGATCTCCCCCGCAGGTTCCATGTACCGGGAGATCTTGAAATGAAGAGGCTCGGGAATGAGCGTGTGCGTTACAGCGCTGTGGATCTGAACGGGCATATGAATAATACCTATTATCCGGACATGCTGTGGAACTGTATTCCGGATATTGAGCAGAAGATGGTCACGTCTATGAATATCCGTTTTATTCATGAGGCGCTTCTGAATTCGGAAATTGAAGTTTTCGGTGCGGAGACCGAACGTTCTTTCGCGAAGGATCCGCGTGCAGAGCAGGTATATGTGATGCGTTCGCAGATCGGGGAACGGAAAAACGTAGAGATGATTTTCGGACTGAAAACGCTGGAGCACCCGTTGTGGGATGACGATCAGCTGCAGAGTCTGATGCAGGAAGACACGCGTCAGAAAAATCTGCGGTTCCCGGCGAAGTAAATCAATCCGGGAATAAACAGAAAGCAGCAGGAATAAGTCTGAGTAAGGAAAAGCTGAAACAGCTATAGAGGAGAGATAGATATGAAGTTTTTAAAACGCGCGGGAATCATTGCGGTTGCTGTAATGGCTTCGATGATGATGCTTCTTCCGTCTGCGGAGATTGCGTTTGCGGAACCGACAGCCGGAGGGCAGAGTGGAAGTTCGTCTTCCAGCTCACAGCAGAGCCAGGGAACATCGACTTCCGGACAGTCTTCAGGCACATCTGGACAAAGTCAGAGCGGGACTTCCGGAAGCAGTACGTCAGGAAGTTCATCAACGTCCGGGTCCGGGAACTACGGTTCTAATACATCTGGGAATTCATCGACATCCGACACAACTTCAGGAAGCTCATCTTCCTCCTCGACTTCGGGACGTTCAACGATTTCCGGCAGTACGTCCACTTCAGGAAGCACGTCTTCCTCTGCTTCTTCGACAAAAGAGAGCAGCAAGGACACATCTTCCGGATCTGCAAAACATCAGGCAAGCAAGGCGGATTACAGCCTGAAGTCACTGTCCAGCTACTACTATGACAGCAATCACAAGCAGCAGAAACGTCATAAAGATGAAATCGCCATCAGCTTTACCGGCGGAGCGTCTGACAGCGTTTCCAATATGGACCGCATCGGAACGTATTATACCAATGAGCAGAAAGCCTATCCGGTTTCCTTCCTGATGGATACGGGAAATGCTTCTTCTGAGGCACCGCTGTCTGCTGTTTTCAGCAGCCAGGCTCCGGTTTACCGGATCATGGGTTCGGCAGGTTATGATGCTGCCGGAATCGGAAGCGGAGAATTCTCCTTTGGCGCATCTTCTCTTGCATCTGCGCTGAATACTGCAGTAAAGAGCCAGGACATTGTTCCTTATCTGTCCTGCAGCAATGTATCCGTAAGCGGATCCCTGAAGAAAGCATATAAGAATTTTGGGGTTGAAAATTATACGCTAATCACACGCTATGGAAAGAAAATCGCGGTATTCTCCGTTATTTCCAAGTCTGCCTTTGACAAGGCGGGAATCAGCGGCGTGAAATACAGTGACTACGTAAAGACGGCAGAACAGACCGTTAAGAAGATCCAGAAGAAAGAGGATCCGGATCTGATCGTCTGCCTGGCCAATACGACGGATTCCGATTCGCTTTCTGAGAGCAGCAGACTGAGCAGCATCTCCGGACTGGATCTGGTTCTGACCGGCGGCGGAAAGGGAAAGACGCAGGCATCTTCCGGAAAGGCAGCAGTCGTACAGAGTGCGGCGGCATCTTCTCTGAACACCGTTGTGTTCAAGACGAGCGGAAAATCCTATAAGTACAGCAAGGTCATCAAGGCTGATCTGAACAAGGTCTCCAAGAAGGCATCTGTAACTTCTGAAATCAAGAAGTTCAACAAACTCAGTGATTCCGCATATTTCTCAAAGTACGGTCTTCCTTTCAGTGAGACTCTTGCGGACAACGCGACGGATTTCGGAACGGTTTCTGCACTGTCGCAGAGTAAGACGGACCTCGGCTTCACGAATCTGCTGACGGACTCTTACATCTATGCGGCTCGTCACATGGCAGGCGTTAAACAGAGTAATATTATATCCATCATGTCTCCGAAGACGGTATCCGGTGTGTTTTCTAAGGGAACGCTGACATCCGGAGATGTGTATGCCGATCTTGGAAGCGGAAGCAGCAATGGAACCGCCGGACAGGGATTAAAATATTTCTATCTGACCGGAAAGGAACTCCAGAATGTCGCGGAGCTCACTTCATCGGAATATAAGAGTGATGCATCAAAACGGCTGTACTTTGGCGGAATGTCCTATATCTACAATCCGCACCGTGTTCTGAGCAATAAGGTTTACCAGTTCCGTCTGGTCGATCAGAATGGCCGGAAGACAAAGGTGGATGATAATAAGCGCTACCTGGTGGTTGCTGATGAAAATGCAGCGGCAGTACTGAAGAATATTTCCAAAGGCCATGGACAGTCCCTGAGTGTTTCCATGAAGGACTCCAGCGGCCATGCGCTCAGCACGGTTCCGTATCTGAAAAACGGAAAGAAGACGGTTAAAGTCTGGGGGGCGGCTGCAAGATATGTGAAATCGATGGGATCCGTTCCGGCTAAGTACAGTAAGACTGGTGTCCGGATGGTTTATGACGGAAGCATTCTTCCAAGCCATCTGCTGAAGGAGACAAACGGTGTTGCCGGTATTCTTCTCGCGATTGCGGCCATCGTAATTGCCGTCGTTATTCTGCTGATCATCCTTCTGGTTCATATCTTCCGTGGCGGAAGAGGCGGAAGAGGAGGCGGATTCGGTGGAAGACGCAGACGCGACAGAGATATCTTCGGCGGAGGCGGACGCGGAAGAAGAACCCGCTATCCAAAACGCCGCAGAAAAGAGCGTTCGATTTTCACAAATAAGTAAGCGGACGGAAAGCAGAAGTCCGGTTTTCCGGGTCCCGGACGGATCCGGAAACGATCAATTCAAGGAATACGAGAAGACAGCCCGATAGCTTTCAGGCTGCCTTTTTTATATGCCTGAAAGGGCTGGTCAGAAGGCTGAGTTTTCAGGCATTTTAGCGGAATTGCCGGAGTGGGGGCTGGCTTGTTCTTTTGTTGAAAAGTGGGGGAAAGTGGTGTAAAATGGTGTCAGATTTAACAGTGGGGAAGTGAATTCTCGAGCGATGTACAGATTAAGGTGCGTGTAAGCAGGCATCTGCCTGCAGAAGCGCGGGTTGGAAAAGGAGTGAGCCGCTGCGTGTTCATGGGCACCTATCACAATTCTATAGATGCGAAGAACCGTATGATCGTTCCGTCCCGTTTTCGCGACAAGCTTGACGGTGTCTGTATTCTTACAAAGGGAATCGATCCCTGCCTGGAAATCTATTCCATGGATGATTGGGAGAAGCTGGAAGAGAAAATCAGTGAACTTCCGGAATCTGATCCGGCAGTACGCTCCTTCATCCGTCATTTTTTTGCCAATGCAGCAGAATGTTCCTTTGATAAACAGGGAAGAATCGTTATCCCGTCCGAACTGATCCAGTATGCCGGAATCCAGAAAGACCTGGTTACCATGGGCGCAATGCGCAAGATCGAGGTCTGGAGCAGAGAAATCTGGGAAACTCCGGATAATGAAGGCCGGATGGATTCGGATGAGTTTGCGGAGGCATTGAAAAAATACAACTTTTAGGAGGAAGCATGGAGTTTCATCACGTTCCGGTCATGCTCCGGGAATGCATGGAAAATTTAAATATTGATCCTTCCGGGGTATATGCTGACGGAACGCTGGGCGGTGCCGGTCATTCCAGTGAGATCTGCAGACGGCTGAATCAGGACGGCATGCTGATCGGAATAGACCGTGACCGGGATGCTCTGCAGGCGGCCGAAGGCCGTTTACAGGAATTCTCTTGCCAGAAGATTTTTGTCCAGAGCAACTACTCTGACATCAAGGATATCCTTAAGGACAGAAATCTTCCGCCTCTGAACGGAGCGCTCCTGGATCTGGGGGTATCTTCCTTCCAGCTCGATGAGCCGGAACGGGGGTTTTCCTATATGCACGATGCGCCGCTGGATATGAGAATGAACCAGCAGGATAACTTCTCCGCCTGGGATGTTGTAAATACTTATAGTGAAAAAGAATTGAAGCAGGTTATTTCTAAATACGGGGAGGAACGCTGGGCGGCCAGGATCGCGCAGTTCATCGTCCGGGCCAGAGCGGAGCATCCGGTTGAGTCTACCGGGGAGCTGGTGGACATCATCAAGCGCGCCATACC
The DNA here is from genome assembly GCA_905214225.1 of uncultured bacterium. Classification (GTDB taxonomy): domain Bacteria; phylum Bacillota; class Clostridia; order Peptostreptococcales; family Anaerovoracaceae; genus Aminicella. Next base: position 21,012 of record CAJMLL010000004.1, read on the forward strand.
GGCGGCGAGCAGAAGAGAGGGCCCTCACCCGGCAAAAAGAACCTTTCAGGCGATCCGCATAGAGGTCAATGATGAACTCGGACAGCTGAAGCGGGCGGTGGATGCCTTTTGCGATGTACTCGCACCGGGAGGACGGCTTGCCATCATTACCTTTCATTCGCTGGAGGATCGGATTGTCAAACAGGCCTTTCAGAAGCGTGCCAATCCGGATCAGGGCATTCTTGCGGGGCTGCCGCCGGAGCTTGCCGGTGATGCGGTGAAGCAGGCGGATATCCGCAGGATTACGAAGAAGCCGATTACTCCTTCCGATGAGGAGCTGGAACAGAATCCGCGATCCCGTTCCGCCAAACTGCGTGTAATCGAGAAACTTTAACGCTGATCAGATTTAGAAGTATACTCCTGCCGCGGGGCAGGTTTAATGCTGTAAAACGGTCGTCACATGTAAACTGGATGAATTTGGAGAGATGATTGATGAAAAGCCGGGAGAAGAAAAGAGTTATTATCGCGATGGTCATTATCGGACTTATGCTTATCGTTCTGGTTGTGCTCACAGCGTTTGCATCTGAAATCAGAAGCGAGAACAACACGCTGATCACGAAAAACGAGGCACTTCAGGGAGAAGTGGACACGCTGAGCGTGAAGATCAAAACCAGCAACAGCGTGGATCACATCGAGAGCGTTGCAAAGCAGAAGTTCGGAATGGTCTATCCGACTTCCGACCAGCGGATTTACATCACATCGAAAGATAAACCAGCACAGAATTTTGCGGCGGTCATCCGCGAGCAGGCATATCAGTAAATCATGATTCGATGAAGCAAGCGTGCCGGACAACTGACTATCATCCAGGCTGTCCGGCAGTTTTCATTCATACGGAAGTGCAGATAGGGGTAATACATATCGAATGAGGAATATCTCAGCAGAAAATAAAAGAAGACTGGTCTGGGTTTTTGTGTTTCTGGCAGTGATGATGCTGATCATGCTGTTTCGGACAGCATGGATTCAGATCGTGCACGCTGATGAATACCGTGAAAAGGCAATCAGTCAGCAGACCAGCGACCTTCCTGTTCAGTCTAAGCGCGGATCGATTTACGATACCAACGGCAAGGTTCTGGCAAGCAGCGCAAACTGCTATGCGGTATGGGCACGTCCTGCTCAGCTGAAGAGCACCTATTCATCAGAGAAGATCACGGAACTCAGCAGAAGACTTGCGGTGATTTTAAACATGAAGGCATCTGCCGTAAAGAGCAGACTGACCTCGAATAAAAGCCTATGCCTGGTATCCCCGTACGTGACCCGGAAAACCAGTACACGGATCCAGAAACTGAAGATTACCGGACTGGAAACGGCCAGAACAACGAAGAGATACTACCCTCTCGGAAGTTCGGCGGCGAAACTGATTGGAAGTGTAAGCTCCAGCAATACCGGAAGAAGCGGGATCGAGCTGGAATTTAATAACGAGCTTGCCGGAATCAACGGCCGCTCCATTAAGGAAACCGATATCAACGGAAATACGCTTGCCTTCGGAAAGAACAGAATTTACGGCGCGAGAAACGGCTACAACCTGACGCTGACCATCGATGAGGTTCTTCAGCATTATGCCACAAATGCCGTTGCGGCAGGAATGAAGAAGACACAGGCCAAGAAAATCATGTGCATCGTCATGAATCCGAAAACCGGAGATATTCTGGCCATGGTGACAACGCCGTCCTTCAATCCGAACGATGCCATGGAGCCGTCTTCCGCTTCTGCCCAGAAGAAGTTCAACAAGATGTCTTCCAAGCAGCAGTCAAAGTATTTAAGCGCCATGTGGAAAAATCCGATCGTCAGTGATCTGTATGAGCCGGGTTCCACCTTCAAGCTGATCAATACAACGGCGGCCCTGGAAGAGGGAAATGCGACTCCGAACACGAAATTCTACTGCAGTGGCTATACAAGGGTTGCGGGCACGACCCTGTACTGCTGGCAGAAAGCCGGACACGGTTCAGAGACACTGACCTCCGCGGTTGGAAACTCCTGCAATCCGGTTCAGGTCCAGCTTGCGCTGAAGCTCGGAAAAGACAAGTACTATAACTATCTCCACCTGTTCGGCATCACCGATAAGACCCATGTGGATCTTCCGGCAGAGACATCCGCGATGATCAAGGACAAAAATAAAATCAGCAAGGTGGATCTGGCAACCATGGCATACGGCCAGGGAATTGCCGTCACCCCGCTTCAGCTGATCACCGCGATTTCCTCCATCGGAAATAACGGCGTGCTGATGAAGCCGAGAATTGTAAAGAAAATGACAAATTCCAGCGGAAAGACGGTAAAAACCTTCCCGGTAAAGAAAGTCCGCCAGGTCATGTCAAAGAAAACAGCTTCGGAAATGTGTAAAATCATGGAGTACGAAGTGAATAAAGGAAGCGGAACGACTGTCAAGATTGCCGGATACAGCATCGGCGGAAAAACGGGAACCGCAAACAAGGCGGAGAACGGCGGATATTCAAGCGATACCTATTCTTCCTTTATCGGAATGGCGCCGATGAATAATCCGAAGCTTGCCGTTCTGGTTGTTGTGGACAGCCCGAAGGGGGTCCATTACGGCGCGCAGACAGCAGGACCGATTGCAAAGGCCTTTTTAAAGAAGGCCCTGCAGTATAAGGAGATTGCGCCGCATTATACATCTTCGGAAAAGAAGAGCCTGAGTTCGTCGATTTCCACGATTCCGGACGTCACAGGCATGTCTTCCGTGAAGGCAGAGGCAAAGCTGGAGAAGCTCGGCCTGAAGGTCAAGGAATCTCCGTCCGGAAGCGGAAAGTTCACGGTTAAGGCGCAGTACCCGAAGGCCGGAAAAGTCGTCAAGCGCGGCACGACCGTATATATCTACCGTGAATAGCCGGTAATACCCGGGCAGGATCAGTCTGCCGGGAACAGATATACAGGAAAAAGGCGCAGAAGCGCAGGAAAGGCAGGAGAATGGATAATATTTCCATAAAAGAAATTATAGACGCGACACACGGAGAACTGATCGCAGGACCTTCTGAGGGTTTCATCACGGGAGTCAGTGCGGATTCCAGAGAGCTGAAGAGGGGCGATCTGTTCATTCCGATCATCGGAGAACGGACAGACGGACATAAGTACATTCCACAGGTTGCGGAAAAAGGAGCCGCCGCTGTTTTCACCATGAAAAAAGAAGCTGCGGAAGGAGTCAGCGGACCGTCGGTCATTCTGGTGGAAGACTCTGTGCAGGCATCGCAGGACCTTGCCGCATATTACCTCGACCGTATTCAGGTAAAGCGGATCGGAATCACAGGCAGTGTGGGAAAAACTTCAACCCGGGACATGACGGCGGCCATCTGCTCCGAACGGTTTAAGACCGGCAGGGCGCAGAAAAACCTGAACAGCACCATTGGAACGCCGCTTGCCATTTTTGGCCTGGATTCCAGTATGGATGTTGCTGTTCTGGAGGAAGGAATGGTCGCAAGAGGTGAGATCCACGACATCTCCAAAATCGTGCGTCCGGATACCGCAGTGATCACCAATATCGGCATTCAGCATATTGAGTATCTGAAAACCAGAGAAAACATCCGCAGGGCCAAGATGGAAATTACGGATTTCTTCGGCCCGGAAAATACGCTGGTCATCAATGAGGACTGCGATATGCTGGACAGAACGGGAATCCACGGAGACTATAAAGTGATTACCGTCGGAAAGACAGACCGCCAGGATTTCTATGTTGACCAGATCGAGGAAAAGGGCGGAGAAGGAATCAGCTTATGCCTGCATCACGGAGATGATTCCGTAGAAATTCATCTCGCTGTCAACGGAACACATAATGCCATCAACGCGGCACTTGCCTGCGCGGCGGCCTCAACCTTCGGCTGCACACTGGAAGACGCAAAGAAAGGCCTTGAGAAACTGCAGGACCTCACTGGAAAACGTCTGAAGTTTGAAAAGAACGGCCGGTTTACCGTCATTGACGATACTTACAATGCCGCGCCGGTTTCTATGAAATCCGCGATTGACACGCTGATGAACACAGAGGCGGACCGTCATGCAGCTATACTGGGCGAGATGTATGAACTTGGTGATGAAGCCGTTAAAGGCCACCGGGAGGTCGGCCTGCATGCAGCAGAGAAGAAGGTCGATCTTCTTCTCACCGCAGGTGATCTTGCGAAGAACATCGCGGAGGCGGCAGAAGAAAATGGATTGAAAAACGTGAAGTGGTTCCCGGATAAGGAGAAGCTGGAAGCGGCTCTTCCGGATCTGCTGAAGGACGGTGATGCCATTCTGCTGAAGGCATCCAATTCCATGCATCTTTCTGAAACTGCAGATAAGATTCTGGAGATGAAATAATCCGGAAAACGGAGCTGCGGGAAAGTCAGTCTCCGTGATTCTGAAAACAGGCGGCCGGACGGAATTTAAGAATTCTGAAGGCCGGACATTATCCAATGAAGTCGTGACACAGAGGGGGAACATTATGCATTTACTGCGTCCAATCATATATCTATGCGTATTCGCAGCGGGATTCCTGCTGTCCGTACTGTTTACGGGGCTGGAAATTCCGTTCCTGAAAAAGAGACAGCTGAGACAGTACATCCGTGAAGAGGGGCCGAAGTCCCATCAGAAAAAGGCCGGAACACCGACCATGGGAGGTGTGGCCATTTATGCGTCCATCATTGTCACTTCCCTGGTTTTCGGCGCACTTGAGCTGGACAGCCTGAAAAGCATGCTGGCCGTTGTTGCCTTCGGCTTCTTCTTCGGGCTGATCGGATTTCTGGATGACTTTATCAAGGTTGCGGAGAAACACAATCTGGGACTTCGTGCCTGGCAGAAACTCGCACTGCAGATTCTCTTTTCCATTCTGCTCTGTGTGTACATTATGAAATTTACCAATCAGGGAACCAATGTCTGGATTCCGTTCATCAACAGAGATGTCGCCTTCGGCATCTGGTACATCCCATTCGTCATTTTTGTTATGGTCGCCATGACCAACAGCGTCAACCTGACCGACGGACTGGACGGACTGTGCGGCGGAGTCACAGCCATTGTCTCCTTGTTCTTTGTCATTGTCGGACATCACTTTTTGTCGCCGACGACAGAGATCTACTGCCTGGCAATGGCGGGCGCATGCGGCGGATTCCTGGTCTTCAACCACCATCCTGCGAAGATCTTCATGGGTGATACGGGTTCACTGGCACTGGGCGCCGGACTTACAGGCGCGGTTCTGCTGACCAAGGCGGAACTGCTGATTCCATTCGCCGGATTCGTATTCGTTATGGAATCTGCATCCGTAATTATTCAGGTTGTATCTTTTAAAACCAGAGGAAAGCGTGTGTTCCGCATGTCGCCGATCCATCATCACTTCGAGCTCGGCGGAATGAAGGAAACAAGCGTTGTGCACATGTTCTGGGCAATTGCGCTGATCTGCTGTGTCATTGCCTATGGAATTATGAGAATCGGCTAGGCTTCCGTATCTCAAGGGGGAGAAATCAATGTTGAACGAGGAATTATCGAACAAAGCAAATATAGCAAGAAAAAACGTTCTGATTGTCGGCCTTGGTAAATCCGGCATCGCCGCAGCACAGGCGATGCTCCATCTCAAGGCAAAAGTAAGCATTCAGGATTCCAAGAAGAGAGATGAAATCGACACGGGCCTTCTCAGCATGTTTGAGGATCAGGGCGTAAAGTTCTATCTCGGGGAAACACCGGAGGACATGACTCAGTTCGATATGCTGATTTTAAGTCCAGGCGTAAGCCCGGAGCTTCCGTTCATTCAGGCGGCAAAGGATGCCGGCGTAGAGGTGACCGGTGAGCTGGAGATCGCCTACAGAGTCGCGAAGGGCCGCTTTGTCGCCATCACAGGCACGAACGGAAAGACAACCACAACGACGCTGACGGGAGAAATTTTCAAGAGAGCCGGAAGAACCACCTACGTCGTAGGAAATATCGGAAATGCAGTCATCGCGGCTTCGGAGAAGTCAAAGGAAGACGACTGGATGGTTACCGAGGCCAGCAGCTTCCAGCTGGAGACCACCCGCTACTTCAAGCCGGTTGTTTCCGCAATTCTGAACGTCTCCCCGGACCATATGAACCGCCATCATACCATGGGCGCCTACATTGCCGCGAAATCCAATATTTTCGCCAACCAGACCGAGAATGATTATTTCGTCACCAATATGGATGACCCGATCTGCAGAAAGCTCATGGAGCAGAGCAGGGCAAAGGTTGTTCCGTTCAGTTCCACACAGCAGCTGGATTACGGTGCCTTCGTTCAGAACGGCCGACTGGTTCTGAAGAAAGAGGACGGAACGATTGTCGACTTCCTCGGCGCAGATGAAATGAAAATCATCGGCGACCACAACATTCAGAACGCCCTCGCCGCAGCAGCCGTTTCTTACTGTGCGGGAATCGATGAGAAGACCATCGGAGATGCGATCCGCGCATTCGGCGGCGTCGAGCACCGTCTGGAGTACTGCGGAAAGATTCAGGGTGTCGACTATTATAACGATTCGAAGGGAACCAATACGGACGCTTCGGAAATCGCGATCAAGGCAGTCGGAAAGAACATTATTCTGATTGCCGGAGGAGACGCAAAAGGACAGAATTTCGATGAGTTCGTAAAGTATTTCAAGGGCAGAGTCAAGCATGTCATGCTCCTGGGAAGAGACGCGCACTTCATCAGAGAGTCCGCAGAAAAGACCGGATTCAGCGCATTTACAGAGTGTAAAGACATGGATGACTGCGTAAAGAAGGCCTTTGAGATGGCAGAGCCTGGCGATACCGTTCTTCTTTCCCCTGCCTGCGCAAGCTGGGATATGTATGACAACTATGAGCAGAGAGGCGATCATTTCAAGGACTGTGTAAGGAGACTTGAGAGTTAATGGTGAAGAAACTGCTGAAAAGATGGAGAATACGTCCCTTTCTGAAGCGTAAGCTGGGAGACAGCGATTTCGGCATCATTTTCCTTACAATCGCACTGGTCATTTTCGGCGTGGTTATGGTGTTCAGCGCAAGTTACTATTATTCCCTGAATAATACCGGTTCGCCGTACGGATATCTGAAAAAGCAGACCGTCTGGGCACTGATCGGATTCGGTCTGATGTATGCCTTTTCCAAACTGGATTACCATTTCTGGCGCCGGGCATCCATCTGGATCCTTCTGGGCAGTCTGGTGCTGCTGCTGCTGGTTCTGACGCCTCTGGGAACGAATGTAAACGGCGCGACGAGATGGATTTACATCGGCCCGCTTAGTATTATGCCGGGAGAACTTGCCAAGGGAGCGATTATCGTCTATGTCGCGGCCTACTATTCCGCGAACACAAAGAGGATCAAATCCTTTACACAGGGTGTGCTTCCGATGGCAGCGGTTGTGGCGGTGTTCTGCGGCCTGATTGTAAAACAGCCGAACCTGTCTACAGCGATTACCCTGGCAGGCATTGTGTTTCTGATGATGGTGGTAGCCGGACTGAACCGCTTCTGGATCGTTTTAGCAGCGGTCGTTTCTGTCGGCGGTGCAGCGTTCGTCGTATCCGCGAGGGAGTTCCTGAGCGGAAGCAGCGCCTACTGGGCCAGACGTATCACCAGTTTCATGAACCCGTTCGCAGACGCGAAGGGAGACGGCTATCAGGTCGTTCAGTCTCTTCTGGCACTGGGAACCGGCGGTCTGAAGGGCCTGGGCCTGGGACGCAGCATCCAGAAAAACCTCTATCTGCCGGAACCGCAGAACGATTTCATCCTTTCCATTATCGGAGAGGAACTTGGATTCATCGGTGTCCTGTTTCTGCTCTGCGTCTTCCTGCTTCTGGTCTGGCGCTGCCTGGTCATTTCCATGAGGGCACCTGACCGGATGGGAATGCTCCTTGCGGCAGGATTCGGAATCATGATCGGTGTGCAGGTTATCCTGAATGTGGCGGTCGTCACATCCTCGATGCCGCCGACCGGAGTTGCGCTTCCCTTTATCAGCTACGGAGGAAATTCACTCTGGATTTTCATGGGCGGAATGGGAATTACGCTGAATATTTCCAGGCAGATATCCGGCGGAGGCGAAATCGTCCGGGAAGATACAGAAGAAGTCCGCAGGACAAAAAGAAAAAGCAAGAGAAATAAACGATCTGTGCGCCGCCGCAGAGCTGCACAGTCATAACGTCGTAATGTTGAAGGAGAAATAATTTAAATGAGATTAATCATCACTGGTGGAGGCAGCGGAGGGCACATTTATCCGGCCCTTGCGATTGCAGATGAAATCTGTAAACAGGAACCGGGATCGAAGGTCCTCTACATCGGAAATCATGTCGGACTGGAAACGGAAATTGTGCCGAAAACCGGATATGACATGGAACTGGTTGCCGCGCGCTGGTTTGAGAAGACGCCGCTGGGAGTCATAAAAACGTCAGCGGTGACCCTTCACGGATCAAATCAGTCGCTCAGGATCATGAAAAAATTCAGACCGGACGCGGTGGTCGGAACCGGCGGATTCGTCTGTGTGCCGGTTATCCACGCGGCACACCGCTATGGATGTAAAGTGTATATCCACGAGCAGAACGCTTTCCCGGGAGTTGCGAACCGTTTTCTGGAACGCTACGTCACCCGCGTATTTCTGGGATTCGGCGATGCCTCACAGTATTTCAAACAGCCGCAGAAACACACGGTTGTCGGAAATCCTGTACGCGACAGGTTCTTTAATGTTGACCGTGCCGTCTGCAGAAAGAACCTGGGACTGAGCCCGGATGACTTTGTCATTTTCTCCTTCGCGGGGAGCCAGGGAGCCAACCAGATGACCCGGGTTATGTACGAAGTCATGAAGCAGCTGAACGGAAAGAAAAATATCGTTCTTCTGTTCGGAACCGGCACCCTGCATTACGGCTGGGTGCAGGACCAGATTAAAGAAGATGGAGTTCAGCTGCAGGATAACATCCGCATCATGGATTACATCAATGATATGGAAAATTACCTCGGAGCAAGCGACCTGGTCATCAGCCGCGCGGGAGCACTTTCCGTGGCAGAGACCTGCGTAACCGGACGCGCGTCCATTCTGGTGCCGTCTCCGAATGTTCCGGGCAATCACCAGTATTTCAATGCCAGATCGGTTTCCGACAAGGGCGGTGCGATCCTGATTGAAGAAAAAGATTTTACAATGAATAAAGTCATGCAGGAGATTTATCATCTGCAGGAACATCCGGAAGAACTCCGGGCAATGGAGCAGGCAGCAGAGAAATGTGCGCCGAAGAATGCCACAGAGAGAATCTATCAGGTGATCAGAAGTGATCTGGATGCCAGATAGCGCAGGGTTAGGGATCTGACCCGGGATTCCATTCTGCTTCTGCCGGAAAGCTTCTGTGATTGCGATAAAGATATTCAAGGAGGGGGCAGAATATGGACGATCGTGAACAGAAAAAAATAGACGATACGCAGCAGCGTTATCCGACGAGCCGGAATTCTGTTCACGTTGACTTTGACTGGGGAACAGGAGAGGAAAAGAAGGATTCTCCTTCTCCGGATGAAGCCTTGAATTTCTTCAGAAATCGCGGGGCCGGCGCGGAGGAAAACAGCGCTTCGGATTACTCCGGAAGGAGTGGTCAGGACATGGTGGAGCCCTCTGCGGAAGAAAACAACAGGGATGCAGATCTAGAGGCGCGGAGTCCGGAGGATCTGGGATTTCACAAAGTGCCGAGAAAAAAGAAAAAGCACAGGAAAAAGCATATCCTGCTGGACATCCTGATCGTCATCGCTCTTGCGCTGGGCCTTGCCGCCTTCCTTTTGTCGCCTGTCTTCAACGTCAAAAACATCGACGTTCAGGGAAATCACTATTACTCAGACAGTGAAGTGATCAATATCGCGGATGCGCAGAAGGGTGAGAGCCTGTTCGCGCTGAGCGGATACAGGCAGATGAAGGACAGGCTGCTGCAGAATCCGTACTTTACGGAGGTGAAATTCCGCTTCCATCTGCCGTCGACCCTGGTTATCCGGGTGAAGGAAAGAAAACAGGTGGCGGCCATCAAGTACGGCGATCAGTATATCGTAATTGACGGAAAGGGACGGGTGCTGAGAATCACCAGTGTCAACCCGGACATCACGATTCTGAAGGGCCTGAAGCTCAGCCGGATCACACTGGGAAAGCGAGTGAGGGCGGAGCAGAGCGGAACCCTGCAGTATATGCTGGATATGATTGCGGAGACGCAGAAAGGCGATTTTTATTTCCGGGAGATCGATATGTCTGGCGTTATCGTGAAAGCGTACATCACCAGAACGCTTCTGGTAAAATGCAGCGCCTCGCAGCTGAAAAAGGCGGTTGCGGACGGAAATCTGCAGAAGGTCGTGAATAAACTCTTCAAGAGTAAAATTTACAGAGGCACGATCAGTATAGGAAAAGCGAATTACATGTATTTCTCGCCGTCAGTATCATAATGTAAACGGGCAGAAACGTGTGTATTCAATAGATAATGATAATGCAAAACACTAAATTATATGGTAGAATAAAACATACTATGTATCCAAGGAGGCAGTGGGGATGTTGCAATTTGAAAATGAACAGGATACGTCAGCTGTTCTGAAAGTAATCGGAGTCGGCGGCGGCGGATGTAACGCGGTGAACCGCATGATTGAAACCGGGCTCGGCGGAGTTGACTATATAGCCGTTAATACAGACCAGCAGGCACTGAAGAAGAGCAATGCGGAAACGAAGGTGCAGATTGGTGAAAAACTGACCAAGGGACTGGGCGCCGGCGGAAACCCGGAGATCGGCCAGCATTCTGCGGAAGAGACGCTCGATGATATCGTGCAGCTGATCAAGGGAAGCGACATGGTCTTTATCACAGCCGGAATGGGCGGCGGAACAGGAACCGGTGCGGCTCCGATCATCGCCAAGGCTGCGAAGGACATGGGAATCCTGACGGTCGGCGTGGTCACCAAGCCATTTACTTTTGAGGGACGCAAGAGAATGCAGCAGGCAGAGAAAGGTCTGCAGTTCCTGAAGAAGTACGTCGATTCTCTGGTTGTCGTTCCGAATGACAAGCTGATTGAGAACAGTGAGAAAGATACCTCCCTGCTTCAGGCATTTGCGATGGCAGACGATGTCCTGCGTCAGGGTGTTCAGGGAATCTCCGATCTGATTTCCGAGGATGCGCTGATCAATGTGGATTTCGCGGATGTAAGATCTGTCATGACCGACCGCGGAATCGCACACATGGGAGTCGGCAAGGGCAAGGGCGAGAACCGCGCCAAGGATGCGGTTCAGGCAGCCATCGAGAGTCCGCTGCTGGAGACCAGAATCGACGGTGCCAAGGCAATCCTGCTCTACGTTGCAGGCGGCTACGATCTGGGCATGATGGAGGTCAACGAAATCGCAAGCCAGGTCGAGGAGCAGGCGGCAGACGATGCAATCCTGATCTTCGGTGCATCCGTAACCGAGGAAATGAAGGACGAGGTTTCCATTACGGTGATTGCAACCGGATTCGGAAGCTCCGGACTGGAAGACGGACCGGACAGCTTTACTGCGCCTAAGGGAATGAACAACCGCAGAACCGTAATGACAGACAACGGTCTGCGCGGCAAGGAAGTCACTCTGGATGACATTTTCCAGAGCACCCGCAGTGAGAACCCGGCGGATTCCAAGTTCGACATTCCGACCTTCCTGAATAATAACAAGTAAACCGGCGGAAATCAGCCATCCGGCAGGAGTCCGCAGGCAGAAGAGAATGAGTGAAGCCGGTTTCTGCCGGCTTCATTGTTTACTGAATCAGTGTGCAGAAGGAGGAATCCATGGTCACTTATATCACATCGAAGGATAATCCGGTTTTCTGGGACTGCCGGAAACTTCTGCATAAGAAACACCGCCAGAAGGAGAAGCGCTTTCTGACGGAGGGCGACAATCTCTGCGCAGAGGCTGTCCGCTCGGATATGGCGCAGGATCTGATTTTCTGCGAGGGGACCCGTTACGCGAAACACGCGGAGGACTGGAATTTCAAGGCTTCCTATATTTTCAGCCGGGAGCTCTTCCAGCAGATTTCCGACACCGAGACCAGCATGGGCGTTCTGGCCGTCGTCCGTCAAAAAGAAATCAGCCAGGAGGAAATGGAGCGTCTGGAAAGTTCTGACGGGAACATCGTAATCCTCGACCAGCTCCAGGATCCCGGAAACATCGGAACGATTATCCGTACCGCGGAGGGCGCCGGATATGAGGCCGTGGTCTGCGTAAAGGGGACCGCGGATATCTACGCGCCGAAAACGGTCCGCGCGGCGGCAGGATCGATTCTGCGGCTTCCGCTTCTGTTTGAGGACAGCGCGGACAGCGCCGCGGAACTGGCCCACCGCCTGGGAAAGAAAATCGCTGTGACAGATGTCCACGGTGAATTTCCCTATTATGAGGCCGGACTTTCTGAGAAAACAGCCCTTGTTATAGGAAATGAAGGAAACGGCGTGGAACAGAAATTCCTCGACGCGGCGGACGTGCGTGTGACGATCCCGATGCGGGGCGGGCTGGAATCCCTGAATGCCAGCATTGCCGCGGCCATTCTGATGTATGAGGCCGTGCGCGGGAAATAAGAAGTATTGAAATGATGAGTTTACAGGGCAGGGCCCTGAGAACATAGTAATGAAGGTGGATGCAGTATGGCAGACAGTGTAAAAGTGAGGATCTTCGGACAGGAGTACAGCATAACCGGGGACAAGACGCCGGAGGAAATCGAAAAGATCGCATCTTACGTGGATGAGAAGATGAAGCTGATTTCCAAGGTCGCGGGCGGAGGAACTGTCAGCGGTGTGCCGGCTCTGACCTGTCTGAATATTGCAGAAGAATATTTTGACCTGCTGTCCAGAATGGACCGTCTGCGTACGGAAAAGGAAAAGGCCGTCAATGACAGCAAGCAGTATCTGCGGGCCATGGACGAGGCAAAGGATTCCTATGTCAAGGCGAAGGACCAGATGGAGAAGATGAAGTCGGAGCGCCAGAACGAGCAGACGGTGCGCCGCGATCTGGAAAAGAAGTGCGCAGAGTACGAGAATTCGATTTTTGATCTTCAGATGGAAAACATCCAGCTGAAGAGTGAGCTGGAGAAGATGAACCAGAGCGGCCTGACCGGAAAGTCCTCTTCCGACAGCGATGAAAGCAAGAAATAAAAGTAATTCAGATACACAGAAAGACACTGCCTATGAATAAACGAGTACTTGAAATTCTGGAATATCATAAAATCATCGGCATGCTGATGGAAGAAACCGGATCGGAGCTTTCGCGCGCCATGGCGGAACATCTGACACCGGGCAGCGACAGACGGAACATAGAAGAAGGACTGAGGTCAACCACAGAAGCGGTTGACCTTATTGTGCGTAAAGGAGCCCTGCCGACGGAAAGTCTGTACAACATCTCCGATGCCGTCAGCCTGGCCAGAAAGGGCGGCGTGCTGACGACCCGCCAGCTTCTGCAGGTCCAGTCGGACCTTCGAATCGCCCAGCAGGTGGTTACCTTCATGAAGGGCGATCTTCCGGAGCTTCCGCATATCCAGGAACTGGTCGATCTGATCCGGCTTCATCCCCAGCTGGAATCCGACATTTCCCGCTGTATTCTGTCGGAAGATGAAATTGCCGACCGGGCATCCAGAGAACTCTATCAGATCCGCAAGAACATTCAGCTGGTGAATGAACAGATCAGAAGGCGGCTTGAGAAAATCGCCGGAAGCGCTTCCAACCAGCCTTATCTGCGGGATTCTATCGTCACTATGCGTGACGGAAGATACGTCATCCCGGTAAAGAGCGAGCATAAGTCGAGATTCCCGGGAATCGTCCACGACCAGTCCAAGGCCGGATCCACCCTCTTCATCGAGCCGCAGGTCATCATCGACATGAATAATGAGCTGAAAGAACTGGAGCTTTCCGAGCAGGAAGAAATCCAGAAAATCCTCAGAGATCTCTCTGAACACGTGGGAGAGGTCGGCATCGACCTGCAGCATAATCAGGAGCTGATCGCGGAACTGGACTTCATGATGGCCAAGGGAAAACTCAGCTGCAGAATGCAGGCGGCAGAGCCCCAGATCCAGCCGGGCGGACCTCTGATTCTGAAAGAAGCCCGTCATCCCCTGCTGGACCAGGAGAAGGCCGTTCCGGTTTCCGTGGAACTGGGCGGTTCCTACCACACCCTGGTGATCACCGGACCAAATACCGGAGGAAAAACCCTGACCCTGAAGACCATCGGCCTGCTTCAGCTGATGGCTCAGAGCGGCCTGCACATCCCGGCATCTTCCGAGAGCCGGCTGCCGATTTACCAGTATATTTTTGCCGACATCGGAGACGAGCAGAGCATCGAACAGAGCCTGTCCACCTTCTCCTCCCACATGAAGAACATCGTCTTCATCACCAAGAAAGCAGACCAGAGAACTCTGGTCCTGCTGGACGAGCTGGGCGGAGGAACCGACCCGACGGAAGGCGCGGCCCTTGCCGTTTCCGTTCTGGAAGAGCTGCGGCAGAGAAAGGCCACGACCGCCGCGACGACCCATTACAACGAGGTGAAGAAATACGCCCTGTCCAGTGAAGACGTGGAGAATGCCTCCATGGAGTTCAACGTAGAGACCCTGAACCCGACCTACCGCCTGATGATCGGCGTGCCGGGGCGGTCCAACGCCTTTGAAATTTCCAAGAAGCTGGGCCTTTCGAAGAAAATCATCGACCGGGCTTCCCGGATGATCGAGACCGGAGATCTGGAGTTTGAGGACGTCATTTCCGCCATCGATGAAGACCGCCGCAAGGCTGAGGATGAACGCCGGGAAGCGGATAAGATTTACGCCTCCATGAAGGAAGAGAAAGAGCGCTTTGAAGAGGAAAAGAAGCGTCTGGAGAAAGAGAAGGACGAGATTCTGGTGGAAGCCAGAAGACAGGCCAGACGGATTCTGAAAGACGCCCGAGACACTGCCCACGATGTCCAGAAGGACCTGAATAAGATCTCCAGAATGGAAAGCCTGGGCGAGCGGAATAAGGCGCTGGCAAAGAGCAAGCACAAGCTGAAAAAGAAAGAAGACCGCTACGCGGAACACATCGTCCAGAGAGTCAACAGCAATCCGGTGGATGCGTCCCAGCTGGCCGTGGGTGACCGGGTGGAAGTCCTGTCCCTGCACCAGAAAGGCGATCTTCTGACCCTGCCGGATGAAAAAGATCAGGTTGTTGTTCAGCTGGGCATTGCCAGAATGACCGTTCCGCTGAACAATCTGGTGCTGCTGAACGACGGCTCCGCCAAAGCGAATAAGAAAAAGACGATTTCTCACAGGAGCTCCTCCAACATAAGAAGAAGAAAGACGATGTCTGTCTCCACGTCCATCGATGTGAGAGGAAAGAATGCGGACGACGCCAGAATGGACGTGGAGAAGTACATGGATGACGTCTACATCAGCGGCCTGAAGGAAGTCACCATCATTCACGGCAGAGGCGAGGGCATCCTGAAACAGGAAATCAGAAGGATGCTGAAACGCAATCCACATATTGCGTCCATCCGCCCCGGAACCTATAATGAAGGCGGCGAAGGCGTCACAATTGTTAAGATGAAGGATGAATCATAATGTATATCATCAGTGCCTGCCTGCTTGGACATAACTGCAAGTACAACGGCGGAAACAACAGAAATGAAGACGTTATCAAGTTCGCGCAGGAGCACGGCTGCATCGCCGTCTGCCCGGAGACAGAAGGCGGACTGAAGGCCCCGCGGGAACCTGCAGAGAGGCAGAGAAGCCGCGTCATGAGCAAGTCCGGAGAAGACTGGACGGAGTATTTCCGGCAGGGGGCCAGGCGTTCCCTGAAACGGGCAGAAGATGCCGCGAAAGAAGCAGGAGAAAGGATGGAAGGCGCCATTCTGAAGGCCAGAAGCCCGTCCTGCGGATATGGAAATGTATACGACGGAAGCTTTACCGGAAAAACCAGAGAAGGAGACGGCTGCTTTGCGCAGCTTCTCCGGGAAAAAGGAATCCCGGTCAAGACGGAAGAAGATCTTTAAGAGATAAAGGAGAAACAGAACATGGTCAACATTAAAGAAGAAATTGCAAAGCGCATTGCCGCGCAGGCGAGTGATCTGACACTGGAACAGATTATGCAGATCCTTGAAATTCCACAGGATCAGAAAATGGGAGACTACGCCTTCCCGTGCTTCCGTCTGGCAAAAATTTACCACAAGGCACCGCCGCTGATCGCAAAAGACATCGCGGAGAAACTGCAGGACGACCCGATGTTCGAGAAAGTCGAGCAGGTAAACGCCTACATGAATATGTTCCTGGATAAGGAAAAAGTCGCAGAGATCGCCCTTCAGGCTGCCCTCGATAAGGAACACTACGGAAAGAGCGAGGAAGGAAAGGGAAAGACCATCGTCATCGACTTCTCCTCCCCGAACATCGCCAAGCCGTTCCACATCGGCCACATCAGAACTACCGTGATCGGAAATTCCATTTACAAAATTTACGATGCTCTGGGCTATAACGTGGTAAGAACCAACCATCTGGGCGACTACGGAACCCAGTTCGGAAAGATGATCTGCGCCTATCGTCACTGGGGAAATGACGAGGACATCGAGCGCGATCCGATCAAGACCCTGCTGAGCTACTACACCAAGTTCCATGTAGAAGCAGAGAAAGATCCGGAACTGAATGAAGAGGCCCGCAAGACCTTCTATAAGCTGGAGCACGGCGGAGAAGACGAGATCCGCATCTGGAAGTGGTTCTCCGACCTCTCTCTCCGCGAGTTCAACAAGGTTTACGACATGATGGGCATCGAATTCGACGCCTACGACGGCGAGAGCATGTATTCCGACATGATGCCGGGCGTCATCCAGGAACTGAAAGATAAGGGCCTGCTGCAGGAGTCCCAGGGCGCCAACGTCGTCGACCTGTCCGACTACGACCTGCCGCCGGCACTGATCACCAAGTCCGACGGAACCTCTCTCTACTGCACCAGAGACCTGGCCACCGCAGAATATCGTAAAGACCATTACGATTTCTATAAGAACATTTACGTCGTTGCCTCCCAGCAGACCCTCTACTTCAAGCAGCTCTTCAAGGTTCTGGAGCTCATGGGCTATGACTGGGCCAAGGACTGCGTACACGTACCATTCGGCATGGTTGCCCTGGAAGAAGGAACCCTGTCCACCAGAAAAGGCCGCGTTGTCTTCCTGGAAGACGTGCTGAATAAGGCCGTAGAGAAGACAAAAGAAATCATCAAGGAGAAAAACCCGAATGCGGATCCGGACTCCATCGCTGAGGTCGCAAAAGAAGTCGGTATCGGAGCCGTCATGTTCAACGAGCTGTCCAACAGCAGAATCAAGGACTACGTCTTCAAATGGGATCAGGTCCTGAACTTTGACGGAGAGACCGGTCCCTATGTCCAGTACACCCACGCCCGCTGCGCCAGCGTACTGCGCAAGGCCGGAGAGGACACGGTAAAGAAGGCCCTTTCCGAGCCGGTAAAGAGCAAGTATCTGACCGGAGACGCCGCATATGAGCTGATCAAGCTCCTCTATCAGTATCCGTCCGTCGTGCAGGATGCCGCAGATAAATATGAGCCGTCCATCGTCACCCGTCACATTATTGACATCGCCCAGGCCTATAATAAGTTCTACCACGATGAACACATCCTGGTTGAGGATGAAGACGAGAAGACCGCAAAGCTGGCGCTGACTGCAGCCGCAAAGAATGTGATTGCAAACGGTCTGGCGCTTCTGGGCGTCAAGGCACCGGAGAGAATGTAGTTCCGCCTGCTTCATATGTTTTAACCGGCTTCCGGTTGTGTATACAGGCATAAAAGGCCGGGAAGCTGCCGGAGAAGCAGAGAGCCTGCAAAGAAAGAAACAGGGCTGCCCGGCAGGGGGGAGTCTTCCTGCCGGCTGGTTTTTGTCCGGGGAAATAAGGAAAGGAAGTAAGCAATGCGTTACGTTGGAGATATTTACAGACCGCCGAGTGAGGCATGGAGCCTGCTCTGCCAGGTCACCATCGGCTGTTCCCACAATACCTGTACATTCTGCTGCATGTATAAAGATAAGCAGTTCCGTGTGCGCAATGTGGACGAGGTCATCGAAGACCTGGAAGACGCCCGCAGAAGATACCGCAGGATCAGGAGGATCTTCCTCTGCGACGGCGATGCCCTCTGCCTTTCCAACCGGAAACTCCTGGTGATCCTGAAGAAGATCGAAGAGCTCTTCCCGGAATGCGAGCAGGTCAACGTCTATGGAAACGCCATCGATGTCCGTCACAAGACCCTGGAAGAATTGAAAGAACTGCATGAGCACGGCGTAAAGATCATCTACATCGGCGCAGAATCCGGAAGTGATAAGGTTCTGAAAGCCATTAATAAAGGGTCTACCCGCGCAGAACTCATCGACGCCGTCCACATGATCGAAGCCAGCGGAATCAAAGCCTCCGTGACCTTCATTTCCGGCCTTGCCGGGCAGGATGGCTGGAGAGAGCACGCCGTTGAGACCGGAACCATGATCAGCGAGATGAACGCATCCTATGTCGCTCTCCTGACCCTTATGCTGGACCCGCGCGCCCCGCTGACCCAGCAGGTAGAACGCGGCGAGATGAAACTGCTGGAGCCGGAACAGGTCATCGCAGAAACCCGCCTCATGCTGGAGAACATGAACCCGACAAAAACATGCGTATTCCGCAGCAACCACGCGTCCAACTACTTCTCCCTCGCCGGAAACCTGCCAGAAGATAAAGACCGCCTCCTGGCCGAACTCGACCAGGCCGCCCACAACGCCGGTCTGCTGAAGAGCGAGAATATGAGAATGCTGTAGAGAGACCTGTCCCTGCGATTGGCAAGCGCATATTTATTATTAACTGCGCGCAGACAGAGCAGAGGAGGGTCCCACGTCAGGCCTGCCGCAGAGCCCAAGCCGTCAGGCGCAGGGCGATGCGCAGCAAGGAAACCGGGCAGGCTGCGGCGCTTGTCAGAGGCTCTCACGATTCACGAGCTGTCAGGCGAAGTGAGAAAAGATTACAGAAGGAGTATTACATATTGTCACAGAACGATAACAACAACGAACATAAAGACCCGATAAAAGATTATCTGGTCGGCAAGCTGAAGAATTACTTTTTTGATGAGCTGTCCAACGACTACCTGCGGAAGGCAGAGATCGCCGACTTCATGCGCGGCGTGCCGATTCCGCTGAACCGGGACGATCTCACCAAGATGACCGAATTCAGCACTGTAAGGATCGCCGATGCCATGGCATTTGTCATTGGCTGCGACCCGGAATTCAAGTACCGGGATGCCTACGTTAAGTACATTAATAAGTTCTTCCCGGACCAGTTCCCCAAGCTGCTGGTGCAGCAGGGCGCAGACAAGGCCAAGGAAGAGGATTATGAGACCGCCTGCGTCTACTTCCGCGCGGCCCTGATCCTGGACCCGGAATTCAAGGATGCCCAGTACTGCTATGCCAGAGCCCTGCACGATGCCTATGAGAAGGGAACCGGCGAGGAGTACGTCGGGACCTTTAAGGCCGAGTCCCTTCACGCCTTCGAGACCCTGGTACAGAAATGGCCGGACTTTGATGAAGGCTACTACTATCTGGGCTACGCCTACCTGAACTTAGGCCTCTACCAGAAAGCCGCGCTGACCTTCCAGCGCTTCCTCTCCCTGACAAAAAATGAAGAGGCAAGGAAAGAGGTGCAGGGACTCTCCGAGAAACTGGTGGAGCCTTGTAAAATTGAGGAAGGCTGCAACGCCATCATCAGCGGCAGACTGGAATCCGGCATTGAGATTCTGTCCGGTTATAAAGAGGATCCGCGCTACAACCAGTGGTGGCCACTCTGGTACTATCTGGGCGCAGCCTACCGGGCCCTGGGCCTGACTCCAGACGCTCTGGATGCCTTCCAGAAGGTTTTGAAGCTCTCCCCGAGCAATATCGAGACCATGGAGCAGCTGGTGGAACTCTACGAGGCCGACGGCTGCGACGACAAGGCCGAGAAATACCGCAAGAAGATCGAAGTCGTAAAGCAGAACCGCGAACTCGATCGGGAGCAGAAGCGCCAGAATGAGGGGATTAAGGTAAATTAAGGACGTGGCTTGCCGATAACTGCCTGCCAGGCAGATGTCAGGCGAATCATTTCCATAATAAAGAAACAGACAGTAGATCAGATTGCGATTAATCGGTTATGCTGGACAATACAGACCGCAGAGGGATGTGTTAATAAATAAACACTTCTGTCTGCGGCTTTTTATAGGATAATCGAGTCAGCTATTGTGTGAAAATTATTGTGATGGATGGAACTTACAGTACGTGTATTCAGTATATCTATTCATGCAATATTCCTTTTATTTTCATGCAAAACAGCCGAAATCGGTCGGGAAAATCACTTGGAAGACGGGTTTACCGACTTGGCTCAAATGGAAGTCGGAAAAAAGACCTTTGAAGCGATTTCTCCGACTGCAATCAGAAAAATATATTTTGTTTAACACATTGCTGAGGTATCGTGTTTCAATAAATCAGTTGTTCAATTCACACCACGTTCTGGACTTGACATTATGTATTAATTACTGTAAACGCTGTAGTACAAAACATCTGTAATCACATGGAGAAATCACGTAAAGACCTGATTCTTCGAACTCATACATTGAGGCTGCGAAAATCATAATTTGTTTAGTACATCAAATAAGGTGTAAAATTAATATTCTCTTGCAAATAAAATCGACAAAAATTCAGAATAAATCTGGATTATTATTAACAATTAATTGAATACAAATTAATTTATCTGTAGAATCAGATTCAGCAAAATATCCCGAGTATGTCCAATAGTAAAAAGAATAGATAAGTGTGATAGATATGCAATGTTATGAAATGTAAAATGATTGGAGAGAACGAATATGGCAAGAGTCGAAAGGGAGCAGAATTTTATCAAGTATGAGAAGCAGATGGCAATTAACGTAAATCAAGACGAGACAGAAGATCACATCGAGGTCCTGCTGTCATCGGTAAAGAATCTTGGAGATAAGGTTAGTCAGAAACAAAGAAAAAGAGCAGAAAGCTGGACCGTTTACGGGATCAGCCAGGAAGAGGCGTATAGCTTATGTAAGGAAGCACCTGGTAAATTCAAATCGGATGGAGAGAAAATCAAATTTTTGTTTGTCGATAAACATGGGAGAATACGACGCAATTCGCTAAAAAATTATGTCCCTTTTATTACACGATCAGAAACAAAGAAACTACTATTGAATGATATTAATACCATCGAGTATGAAGAGGGACATCTATATTTCAACACTGTTGACAAACAAAAGAGTAAAATGATAGGAGATCAGTCCTATGTCTATCAATATTTAAACAGGGATTTTTGCCATTCATCAAAAAAGCGGATAGTCAACATGAGTAATGTCGTACATCTGACAAGCTGCAATATAATTTTTGAAAATGGAGAAACTTGTGAAACATGTGCATCGAATTTTCATGAATTCCGCCATGCCTATAACGACTATCTGACCGAGCACTAGAAAAACTCCTTGCATTCTTGATAGCAGTAAAGTATAATAACTATGTTTGTGCGGACTGCGCATATGCTTTTTTAGTGGAGCAGGCGGAGCGCACATCCGTTAATTTTACACATCCGGCTTAAGCGCAGATGGTGCCGTCCATGAGGATGGTTTAATGCGGCAGTCGGCTGGATGGAAGTCATAACCAGGAGGATATTATTATGTCAGTAGTTTCTATGAAACAGTTACTTGAAGCAGGTGTTCATTTTGGACATCAGACCAGAAGATGGAACCCTAAGATGGCTCCGTACATCTTCACAGAGAGAAATGGAATTTACATCATCGACCTGCAGAAGACCGTTAAGCTGATCGACGAAGCTTACGATTTCCTGAAGGACGTTGCAGCATCCGGAAAGCCGATCCTGTTCGTAGGTACCAAGAAGCAGGCTCAGCACGCAATTGCTGATGAAGCTCAGAGATGCGGAGAATATTACGTATGCGAGAGATGGCTCGGCGGAATGCTCACCAACCACAGAACCATCGCTACCAGAATTGCAAGACTGAACGAGATCGAGAAGATGGAAGAGGACGGAATCTTCGAGAAGCTGTCCAAGAAGGAAGTCAGCAAGCTGATGCAGGAGCATGACAAGCTGGTTAAGAACCTCGGCGGAATCCGTGAGATGAAGGGTATGCCGGGAGCTATGTTCATCGTAGATCCTAAGAAGGAGAAGATCGCTGTTCACGAGGCAAGAATCCTGAACATTCCTATCGTTGGAATGGTTGATACCAACTGCGATCCGGATGATGTCGACTACGTTATTCCGGCTAACGATGACGCGATCAGAGCCGTCAAGCTGATCTCCACCAAGATGGCAGATGCCGTTATGGAAGGAAAGCAGGGCGAGAGCATGGATGATGCAGAGGCTGCCAATGCAGAAGGCGCTGAGGAAGGCGAGAAGAGCATCGAGGAGATCGCTGACGCTGAATAATTGCATATCCGTTGATTCTGAATGTACATCTGGAGGTAAGATAGATGAAGATTACAGCAGCATTAGTAAAGGAGCTCAGAGATAAGACGCAGGCAGGCATGATGGACTGCAAGAAGGCTCTGACAGAGACAGACGGCGACATCGATAAGGCTATGGACGTACTCCGTGAGAAGGGACTGTCCAAGGCCACCAAGAAGGCTGACAGAATCGCAGCTGAAGGTCTGGTTGCTGCCAAGTTCTCCGAGGACCACAAGCAGGCAGCTGTCGTAGAGATCAACTCTGAGACAGACTTTGTCGCTAAGAATCCGGAGTTCGTTGAGTTCGTAGACAAGATCGCTGAGATCGTTCTGAACAACGACGTTAAGGACGTAGAGGCTCTGAAGGCTCTGCCTTACGGAGAAGAGGGAACCGTTGATGAGGCACTCATCCAGAAGATCAGCAAGATCGGAGAGAAGCTGTCCATCAGACGTTTCATCAAGCTGCAGACACCGGGAAATGTTTACGTAGGATACGTTCACGGCGGCGGAAAGATCGTTGCAGTTACAGGAATCAAGACCGACGCATTCAATGAGACAGTTGAGAAGGTTGGTAAGGACGTAGCAATGCAGATCGCTTCCATGTCCCCGAAGTTCGTTATGGATTCCGAGGCTGACCAGGAGTATCTGGAGCATGAGAAGGAAATCGCCAGAAAGCAGCTCGAGGAAGAGGGCAAGCCGGCTCAGATGATCGAGAAGATCATCCCGGGAAAGATCAAGAAGGTCCTGAAGGAAGTCTGCCTCCTCGACCAGAAGTTCGTAAAGAACGGAGACCTGACAGTAGAGCAGTATGTTGCTGAAGAGGCTAAGAAGGCTGGTCAGGACATGGCTGTTACAGAGATGGTACGTTATGAGGTCGGAGAAGGAATCGAGAAGAGAAACGAGGACTTCGCTGAAGAAGTTGCCAAGCAGCAGGCTGAAGCAGCTAAATAAGTAAATATCAAGCGATAACCATACCGCCGAGTCCGCCATTTAGTGCGGGCTTAGCGGTATTTTTCTTTTTTTGTAAGGACAAAAGAGATACGGGCAAGGAAGAGATTTGTCTGTTTGACTAACCTTAGCTTTATTTGTTTGATGTTTGCTTTTTGTTTGTTTAAATGTTATGAGGAAAACTGGCCATGACCCATCCGGAAACACTGAAGAGCCGTTACCAGAAATATTACAGAACGGAGAAATAATCGTATAAATACCCACTGATCGTGCTATACTATAAAGCCGTGAGTGAAATAATCAAGTGATGCAGCAGATCGTATGAGGTGAATAGAATGTTTATGCAATTGGCAGCAGTTGGAATGGGCGGCTTTGTCGGAGCCTGCGCCAGATTTCTGCTCTCTCTTATCCCGATGCAGAGCAGGGGAAATTATCCGATCAATACCTTTATCACCAATATCATCGGTGCCGTATTGATCGGATTTATTATCGCTTATGCGAAGGATACCGACATGGATCCCAATAAGCTGCTGTTTCTGAAAACAGGATTGTGCGGCGGCCTGACGACATTTTCGACGTTTTCTGTGGAAGCCTGGGGCCTTCTGGAATCCGGGAGCTGGATTCAGGGAGGACTGTACATTATTCTTTCTGTTGTCTGCTGCATAGCCGGCGTATATGTCGGGCTCAGACTCGGTTAGAAGAATCTGGCAGTGCAAGTAAGTATATGCAGGCCGGGACAGAGCCGCCGGCATCTGTTTTCGCTGATGCAGACGGGTAATCATACGGCCTCATGAAAACGCAGAGTCTGGAGCCGGACGTGTTCAATCAGCTGTTCAAGCTGATCCGCTTTCTGATGCGCCGTCCGATATACAGCATTGATGGTCCAGGGAATGGAATCCTCGATTTCGATATAGCGGAGATCTTCCGGCATCGTAAATCTGCGGTGGATGTCGACATCGATGCCGATTCCCTGTCTGTCTGCGCACAGAGCGTAAATCACTGCGCTTTCCATAGTTGTGGAGCGTATATCTGGCAGAAATCCGCTCTCGCGGCAGCGCTGGATCAGAAGGTGATAAGACGAGAATTTTTCGTTCAGGGTGATCAGCGGCTGGGACTTGAGATCCTTAATCTGAAGGACAGACCGGCTGCTGAGGGGGTGGCCGTCATAGACGATGGCTTTCATTTTCCGGCTGAAGATTTTCCTCTGGGTAATCAGAGGAGAGTTCATATCGCCGATGATCAGGGCCAGGTCCAGCTGGCCGGCAAGAAGAAGGGCTTTAATTTCATCATTAAAATCTTCAGAAAATTCTGCTGCGCTGCCTGCGCCAAGGGCCTTGTTTTCCGGCCAGAGTAATCTGGTGGGAAGAACATTCGTCACCCCGCAGGAAAGGCCGATATGAAAGATGTTTTCATTATCGTGTATCCGTTTCATTTCGACTTCTATGGACTGGAGCATGGAAATCAGGTCCTTGCTGCGCTCGTAGAAATATCTTCCGCAGGCGGTTGGCTGAAGGCCGGAGCGGTTTTTTATAAACAGGGTGTTCTGGACCTCAGCTTCCAGTTTATCCAGGGCTTTTCCCATCCCCTGAGGGGAAATATATAAGGCGTGCGCGGCTTTGTTTATGCTGCCCAGTTCATAGCAGGCGATAAAGTAATCCAGCAGTTTGGTATCCATAAAGCTTCTCCGATTCTTTCTATATGTTTATGTTCCTTTATGTCCACTGTTTCTTCAGCGGATTCAGATTTTTTATCCTGATTGATTCCATTATACCGTTCTGAATTTGTTCGTTTCAAGATTATCAGCTCTATCAACTATCTATTTATACCTGTGCCTGTACAGATGATAGAACATGCTTCTCAGTTTTGATAAAGTATAGACAATTCAAAGAGAGAAAAAACCTGAGGAGGAAAAGATTATGTTTAAAGATCATTTTGGCTGTGTGCTGACCACCGTATTGTCCATTGTCATGGGCTTCATTATGGCGATTGCTGTCGTCATTGTCGATTCACTGGAGTTTAATTTTTCCGTCGTGTTTAAGATCATGGCGATGATTACATTTGTTGTCCTTGTCACGAGTATTTTTGTTCCATATGTAAAGTGGGGAAACAAGTCTGCGGAACTGATCGGCCTGAAGCCGGGATCGATCGGATATAAGCTGGTGGCGGGAATTATTCCATCCCTGATTTTAAATACTGCAAATACGCTCATCGTTTCCGGAGCCAACATTTTCTTCAACGAAGTAATTCCGGCTGAGGCGCAGTTCTCCGCATGGGTTCATGGAATCCGGAAAGACTGGCTGATCTGTTTCATTGTTTCCTATTTCGCAGCCTTCGTCGCAGAAGCGGTCGGAAAATGGGCAGCAAAGAGAAGTGTGCCGCAGAATTCCGGCAGGGATGCCGTAAGAGAGATGGAATCTCTTGCTGTTTAAAAATTGTAAGAAGGAAAAGACAAAAATCATCAGTATTCAAGCTATAGAAATTAAAAGGAGATACCAATGACAAATAAATATCCAAATCTGCTTTCCCCGATCACACTGGCGGGAGTAACCTTCAGAAACCGCATCTTTTCTGCTCCGATGGGCGGAACAGATATTACGCCGGACTGCTGCATCGGTCCGAAGACAACAAAGTTTTACGAGCTCCGTGCCAAGGGCGGTGCTGCTGCGGTAACGGTTTCCGAGTGTGTGGTCCATGAAACGGATGGAAGCCATATGTTCCGCCTGAATCTGTCCACCCCGGGCAGCCTTCCGAGCTTCACGTATACGGCTGATGCCATCCGCCGTCACGGATGTATGCCGTCGGTAGAACTTTCCCATTCCGGCCAGTTCGGCGGAACTTATCTCGCAGATAAGAATAAGCAGCACAGCCTGGTGCAGTGGGGACCGTCTGCGAGAGTGAGAGAAGACGACGTGGAAGTGAAAGAGCTCACAAAAGATCTGATTGATGATATCGTCAGATCCTATGGAGAGACGGCTGCCCTTGCAAAACGCGCGGGCTTTGAGATGGTCATGATTCACGGCGGCCACGGTTGGCTGATCAACCAGTTCCTGTCGCCTCTCTTCAACCATCGCAGCGATGAATACGGTGGATCCTTTGAAAACCGTGTCCGCTTTGCGGTAGAAGTTGTCAAGTCTGTCCGTGAAGCAGTCGGACCGAAATTCCCGATTGAGTTCCGTATGAGCGGAGATGAATTCGTAGACGGCGGTTATCATCTGGACGAGGGAATTAAAATCGCTCAGGCAGTAGAAGACTATGTGGATTTGATCCATGTATCTGCGGGAACTTATCAGAAGACATTTGGAATCACCCATCCATCCTGGTTCGAGCCTCATGGAAGAAACGTGTATCTGGCTGCAGAGATCAAGAAGCATGTGAATAAGCCGGTTGCAACGATCGGCGGACTGAATGATCCGGAGATGCTGGAAGAGATCATTGCCTCTGGAAAGGCCGATGTAGTAGAAATGGCCAGAGCCCTTCTGGCGGATCCGCAGCTGCCAAATAAGATTACGGAGGGAAGAGAAGAGGAAATCGTCCGCTGCCTGCGCTGCTATACCTGCATGGCAGAGCGTGCTGCAACCTTTACCCGCCGCTGCACGGTCAACCCACTGATCGGAAGAGAAGACGAGGGCCTTGGAGAAATCATGCCGGCTCCGGTTAAGCGCAAGGTTTTGGTTGTCGGAGGCGGTCCGGGAGGACTTTACGCCGCATATACCGCTGCCAGAAGAGGACACCAGGTCATTCTGTGTGAAGCATCCGCTGAAATCGGAGGCCTCCTGAAGGGAGAAGAAGCTCTGCCGCCGAAGTTTGAGATGTTCCAGCTTGGCGGAACTTATGCGACTCTGGCGCGGAAAGCCGGTGTGGAAATCCGCCTGAATACCCGTGTGGATGCGGATTATGTAAAGAAGGAAGCGTCGGACGCTCTGATCGTCGCTGCCGGATCTTCCCCGATGGTTCCGCCGATTCCAGGCCTCAGAGAAAGCAGCCGCATGATTGTAGCAGAAGATTATTACCTGAAGAAAGATCAGGTTGGAGAGAACGTCGTTGTTCTCGGAGGCGGCCTTGTCGGATGCGAACTGGCTGCTGTCCTGGGTGATCAGGGAAAGAAGGTTCATGTCGTGGAAATGCGCGATGAGCTCTGCCCGGATGCCAATGTCCGCTACCGTCCTCTGCTGATGAATAAGATGAAGGAAGTCGGCATTCAGGTACATACGGGATGCACATGTAAGAACATCACAGACGATAAGGTCATCGGAGAAACAAAAGACGGTGAGCAGGTAGAGATTCAGGCAGATTCCATTCTCTGCGCCCTCGGCCTGAAGCCGAACACCGATATCGTAGAAGAACTCAGAGGCCTTGCTCCTCAGTTCGCATCCATCGGAAACTGTGTTCGTCCGAACACCATCACCTACGCAGTATATCAGGGCTATCACGCTGCTCTGGATATTCATTAATAATACGCTGCTCCTCTTAACTTCAACGAAAAAGACAGGGCGCTGCCTTGTCTTTTTTCTTTTGTCCGATCGGACAGCTGAAGAGGATTGACATCCTGCTCAGGAAAAGTATAGTGAAAACAGAAGGAATAAGCTATATTCAGGAGGCTGCCATGAAAAGGATTACGGTTCTGACATTCAGTCCGACGGGAACGACCAGAAAGGCCGCGGAGTTCATCGCGGAGAGAATCAGCGGAAAGCTGGAAATTCCGGCTCTGTATGATGATTTTACGCTGCCGGAGAATAGGAGAGATAAACGAGTATTTGGAAGGGAAGAGCTTCTGCTTATCGGTCTTCCGGTTTACGCGGGAAGGCTTCCGAATAAGATTGTGCCGAAAATCGGGAGTCTGATCAGGTCGTCCGGGGATACGCCAGCGATTGCTCTTGTAACTTTTGGAAACCGGAGCCCGGGGAGCGCCCTGAGGGAGCTGAAACATATATTGCAGGAAAACGGTTTCTGCACCATTTCTGCGGGAGCCTTTGCCGCGCCCCATGCCTTCGCGGAGATCGGAAGTGAACACCCGACGGAAGAAGACCGCAGAAAGGCGGAATCCTTAGTCGATGCGGCAGCGGAGTACCTGGCATCCGGAAAGATGCTGAAGCCGGTCGTGATCGACGGAGATCAGCCGCCGGAACCCTATTATATCCCGAAGGGAGAGGACGGAAGGCCGGTGAATTTTCTGAAGGCAAAGCCGAAAACAGATCTTCAGCGCTGTGACCGTTGCGGAATCTGCGCCCGGGTCTGCCCCATGGGGTCCATTTCAGCAGAACAGCCGGAAGAGGTCACGGGAATCTGCATCAAGTGCCAGGCCTGCATCAGGACATGCCCGAAGCAGGCGAAATATCTGGATGATCCGGGATTTTTATCTCATAAGAAGATGCTGGAAAAGAATTTCCGCGATCCTGCGGAATCGATCCTTTATCTGCCGGAGAGATAAGCGTCGGGCGGACAGCCGGGAAGCCTGCTGCCGTCTGCCTGATAAGACCATAAGACAATAAAAGAAGAGGAAGAGGCCGGCGCCCGGGGAACTCGTATTCCCCAGAGTACCGGCCTCTTGAAATTCTGTTACCAGAAAAATTGAAACCCTTATTTTATGTAACAATCCGGTATTTTAGCCCATCTCTACCATTTTCTCGATCGGCTTCAGCGCTTCTTTGCGAACCTGCTCGGACAGCTGGATTTCCTCCCCGCCGGCTCCGGTCACGGCGCGGTAGATGTCCATCAGTGTGGTTGCCGCCATGTTATGGCAGACACATTCCTTGGACAGCGGATAGAAGACCTTGTCCGGGCACTTGAACTGCAGGTGCTGGACGATGCTGTGCTCCGTGCCGATGATAAACTCCTTATTGCTGCTTTCCTCCGCGTGCTTCATGATGCCTGTGGTGCTTCCGATGTAATCGGCATGCTTTCTGACTTCCTCCAGAACTTCCGGATGAACCAGAATCTCAGCATTCGGGTGAGCGGCTTTTGCCAGCTTCACGTCGCGCTCGATCATGCGCATATGGGTCGGGCAGCCGCCGTTGACGAAGATAAATTCCTTATCCGGGAGCTGTTCCTCACACCAGGATCCCAGGTTGCAGTCCGGGATAAACACGATCTGCTTATTCAGGATCTGCTTCAGAATCTTTACGGCTGAAGAGGACGTGACGACCACATCGACAGCGCGCTTCAGGTCAGAAGTCGTATTGATGTAGGCGACGATTGCCGCATCCGGATATTCTTCTCTCAGCTTCAGCACATCGTCACGGTCCATCTGCGCGGCCATCGGACATCCCGCCAGAGAATTGGCCAGCAGAACCTTCTTATCCGGGGAAAGCAGTTTTACCGTCTCCGCCATAAACCGTACACCGGACATGATGATGGTCTTCTGCGGAGCCTTGGACGCCTGGACACTCAGACCGTAAGAATCGCCGATATAGTCGGCAACGTCCCAGATGTCCTGGCTCTGATAAGCGTGTGCCAGAATGCAGACATCATTTTCCTTCTTCTTCTCCATGATGGCATCCTGAAGTTCTCTAGTGTTCATTGTTTAACCTCCGAAAGCTGCTTTTTCCAATTCTTTCTCTTCCATCCATTCTGTGCGGACAAAATCTGACTGGCAAGGGGACAGGAAAGCCTGCGGCCGTTTCCTTTATCACCCCATGGCCTGTGAGATTGTTAAGTGAAAATATGAATTATTCCGTTTTTATGGACATATAAATAAAATAATAATCCGCACATCTCTTGTTCATTGATTTTCAGTATAGAACCACTGTCTTTACATGTCAAGATAAATGTAAACCTTAATGTTGATAGGTGTCTTGTCACATGTAAAATCTAGTGCTATAATGACGATAAATTGATACAGATGCAGGAATGGGGCCCCTGCATCGGGTAAACCACGTCAGGAAAACGTGACAGACGGATATGTGGTGAAGGACACTGCATCCGCACGTTCCATAAACGCAGGGAGTAAATCAGGAAAGGGATATTATCATGTTAAAGACGGATATTTTAATTGTTGGATCGGGATGCTCCGGTCTGTACACAGCACTTAAACTTCCGAGCGATAAGAAGATTTTAATCATCACAAAATCAGACGCGGAATCCTGTGACAGTTTTCTGGCTCAGGGCGGCATCTGCGTACTGAAAGATATTTCCGACTATGACAGCTACTTTGAAGATACCATGCGTGCCGGTCACTATGAGAATGACCGGAAATCCGTGGATATCATGATCCGCTCTTCGCAGAAAGTCATTCAGAATCTGATTGACTGCGGCGTACAGTTCCATCATGATGCGTCCGGTCATCTGGATTTCACCAGAGAGGGTGCACATTCTCATAAGAGAATTCTTTTCCATGAGGACGAGACCGGCAAGGAAATCACCAAACACCTTCTGGCTGCGGCGCGCGCGCTGCCGAACGTCACGCTTCTGGAGCATACAACGATGATGGATATGGTGGAAGAGGACAATACCTGCTACGGAGCTGTCATTAAAAAGGAAAACGGCGAACTGGACATGGTCCAGGCAGATTATACGATCCTGGCTACAGGCGGAATCGGCGGGCTGTATGAACATTCCACGAACTACCGCCATCTGACCGGCGACGGCGTTGCCATGGCCATCCGTCACGGACTCCGCCTGAAGAACATCAATTACGTACAGATTCACCCGACGACCTTCTACACGACCAATCCGGAGGACCGTTCCTTCCTGATTTCCGAGTCTGTAAGAGGCGAGGGCGCCAAACTCTATGATAAGAACATGCAGCGTTTCACCAATGAACTGCTTCCGAGGGACCTTCTGACCATCGAAATCAAGAAGCAGATGAAGAAGGACGGAACCAGACATGTCTGGGAAGACCTGCGCACGATTCCTTATGAAGAGCGCCACACGCATTTCCCGAACATCATCGAGCACTGCCTGGAAATGGGCTATGACCCGGATAAGGAGCCGATTCCGGTTGTACCGGCTCAGCACTATTACATGGGCGGCGTCTGGGTCAACCATGAGAGCAAGACTTCGATGAATCAGCTGTACGCGGTCGGAGAAACCGCATGCAACGGCGTACACGGGAAGAACCGTCTCGCCAGCAATTCACTTCTTGAAAGTATGGTTTTTGCCGGAAGAGCGGCAGACGACCTGATGAACAGTTATGCGCAGGTAAAGCATGATCCTGAAGCCTTCCGCCGTGTCGATCTGTCCCAGTATGAGGATGAATCCGCACTGAAGGAGCTCTATGCAGATCTCGTCAAAAAAGAAATTGACAAGGCGGACAGGGAAATGAGAATCCGCGAGGCTGATGCGGAGGAAACGGCTGCAGAGGGAATTCATCCCCAGGCACAGGCCGGGAAGCAGGATGCTCATCACGGCGCCAGAGCCTAGGCCTCTTGAACAGGTAAATTTTGTCAGAAAAAAGAAAGGAGCGCGGCGAAGCCGCTGAAAACGAAGAGATGATGCTAGATCCGATAACGATGAAGTTAAATGCTGATCCGCTGATCCGCTCAGCGCTGAAGGAAGATATTACCAGTGATGATGTGTCGACGAACAGTGTCATGCCGGAAGCGAAGGCGGGAACGGTAGATCTGATGGCCAAGGGGGATGGAATTCTCTGTGGTGCGCAGGTATTTCAGAGGACCTTCCAGCTGCTGGATCCCCAGACGGAAGTAATCTGGGAGAAGAAGGATGGCGACGCGGTGAAAAGAGGTGAGCGTCTGGCTGTCGTAAACGGAGATATCCGGGTGCTTCTCTCGGGAGAGCGGACGGCCCTGAATTATCTTCAGCGGATGAGCGGAATTGCGACCTATACGCATCAGATGGCGGAAAAACTGAAGGGAAGTGGGATTAAGCTCCTGGATACCAGAAAGACGACGCCGAACAACAGGATTTTCGAGAAGTACGCGGTTACGGTGGGCGGCGGATGCAACCATCGCTATAATCTGTCTGACGGGGTTATGCTGAAGGATAATCACATCGGCGCGGCGGGCGGAATCCGTCAGGCTGTGGAGGCGGCGAGAAATTACGCGCCATTCGTCCGGAAGATCGAGGTCGAGACGGAGAATCTGGACATGGTGAAGGAAGCGCTGGATGCCGGCGCAGACATTATTATGCTGGATAACATGGATCACGAGCAGATGAAAGAGGCGGTAAAGCTGATTGACGGAAGGGCGGAGATTGAAGCGTCCGGAAATGTGTCCATGGAAAATCTGGAGAGTTTCAGAGATCTGGGTATCGATTATGTGTCCAGCGGGGCACTGACGCATTCCGCGCCGATTCTGGACCTGTCGCTGAAACACCTGCATCCAGTGGAATAGGGTGGAAATTCATCGTCAAAACGGGTATTGGAATCGGAAATATTGTATAATAGGAAGATAGAAAAAAGTGTGTGATGAATCTGGAAAGTGAGGTTGGTGTTTCTTGAACAATAAAGTACGCAGGGAAGAAATTAAGAAACTCCTGCTTGCCAGTGAACGGCCGGTTTCAGGCGGCAGAATCGCGAAGAAGTTTAAGGTCAGCCGCCAGGTGGTGGTCCAGGACATTGCGCTGCTGAGGGCAAACGGGCTGGACATTCTTTCTACGAACAGGGGATATGTTCTGCAGAAACAGAAGTCTGTCTGCACGCGGGTGTTTAAGGTCTGCCACACGGAGGAACAGACAGAAGAAGAGCTGAATATGGTTGTCGATCTGGGCGGCCGGTTTCTGGATGTATTCGTCTATCACCGTGCTTACGGGCTGATCCGCACGGAACTGCACATCCGCTCCAGACTGGATGTTGCTGCGTATATCCATGAAATTTCAACGGGAAAATCACGTGAACTGCTGAATATCACTTCGGGGTACCATTATCATACGATTGAGGCAGACAGTGAGGAAATCCTGGACCTGATTCAGGAGAAACTGCAGGAAAAAGGTTTCTTGGCAAAACTCAGTGCCTATGAACCGGTGGATTTTCAGAAACAGGCAGCGGGGCGCCAGGCGGCAGGAATGAAGGCGAGTGCGGCCGGTGCTGCAAGATCGTAAGGAAAAGGCAGTTTCAGAAAGACAGCAGATTCGGAACTCATTTCTGCACTTGTCGGCAGAGTGAGAATTCCGGATCTTTTTTTATGGGAAAAGAAAAAAATTCCTGAAAAATGGCAGGGAAATACTGTGATTTCTGTCTGCTGTGCAAAACAGGCATTCTTTCCGTTTTGAAATATGTTATACTTAAAATTAGTCGGAAAGCGGCAGGATCCTGCCGTTTTGAATAACTTGGAAAATGAGGAGGAATGACGTCATGTTTAAGGTAACAGCTACAGACAAGGCTCCGGCAGCAATCGGACCGTATTCTCAGGCAATCGCAGCCAACGGAATTCTGTTTGCATCCGGACAGATTGGAATTGATCCGGCAGCAGGAAAGATCACAGCAGACACCATCGAGGGTCAGGCAGAGCAGGCATGCAAGAATGTCGCAGAGGTTCTGAAGGCAAATGGACTGACATTCGATCAGGTTATCCGTACCACATGCTATCTGAGTGATATGGGCAATTTCAAGGCATTTAATGACGTTTACGCAAAGTATTTCACGAGCAAGCCGGCACGTTCCTGCGTAGCCGTAAAGGAAATTCCGGCAGGCGCACTGTGCGAGATTGAAATTACAGCGATCATGGATTAGTCATTTTGACCGGAAATACGATTTTATTATAGCAGAACAGAACGGAAGCGGGAGTTTTGGGACATTTTCGCCCTTCTGTTCTGTTTTTTGTTTGGATATCAGAAAAACTGTGTTATTATAGGGATGGTATGATGTGATTGACAACATATAACGAGAGAAGGGGTGTCAATGAGCAATTCAAAGAAAAAATATGTCTATGAATCGCGTTATCAGCAGATTTCTGTCGAGATTGCCAAGCGAATTGCGGAAGGATGGTACGCCGTCGGAGAAAGATTGAATGCGCGTACGACACTTGCCAGCAATTACGGTGTTTCTCCGGAAACGGCCAGAAAAGCTGTTCACATTCTCTGTGATCTGGGCATCATGGAAGTCCGTCAGGGAAGCGGCACTTACGTGCTTTCCCGTCAGAAGGCACAGCAGTTCCTGGAGCGCTATCAGAATACCGTTTCTGTTGAACAGGTCAGAGCGGAAATCAACGCCTGCGTAAAGAACCAGCAGAAGGAGATCGAACATCTGTCCAAGCTCCTGAACAAGCTGATCGGACAGACCACCAGAGACCGTGCGGGATATACCCTGGAACCCTATGAGCTCCACATTGACGAGCACTGCTATTATCTGGGAAAAACGATCGGTGAAGTGAACATCTGGCAGGAAACCGGCGCGACCATTGTCGAGGTTATGCGTGATGACACATTCATCGTTTCGCCGGGACCGTATGAAAAGATCCAGGCCGGCGATACCCTGCTGTTCGTCGGAAACGAGGAGTCCAGACAGAGGATGCTGAATCTCTTCTGTGCACCTCCGGAGAACGAGAAGAATTAATCGTTCAGAGTCGTCTCGTCATAGAGGAAACAGACATATTCATGATCGAAGGGATGTGGAATGCATGCCTTCTTTTTTATATAGATAGTCTGTTCATCAGACGACAACAGGGTCCCCGGGCAGCCGCCAGACGCTTCAGCGTCGTGGAGGGGCATTATGCCGGAAGCAGGGGAGCTGGGGATCCGGACATACGAAAAGCCGGCTGCTGAATCGTCATTCCGCAGCCGGCTTTAATAAACTGTCCTGATCGTATTCAATTTTACCTCTCAATCGTAATCTATCCGATAAAGAACATCCACATGTTCTAAAGGAATCATTCACAATTTTCCCAGCATAACTCATCTGCAGAAAATTTCATCGTCTTACGATTATTCCGGGCTTCAGCTCTCACCCTGAGGTTTGAAAACGCTCCATGCATCTTATTCTGTCATATTCATCCGGCAGGCCTTATTGCCTTACACCGTTCCACTCGATTGTGTTAAAAAGTTGATCTCCAGATGCCGTTTTCAACCGATGAGGCCTCGCCCATCTCTGTCACCCGGACCATTCATATAAAGAAGATTTCTCATCTTAATACTCATCTCCTTTCTGTTTGGGGATCATGATTTCCGGTTTCTGAAAACCGGTTTCCAGCCACTCCCGGCTGACTTCATAAAGCATTTCGGGTTAACCTCTATCTTGCTTTATCTTTTTTCCTTGATCCTTATCTTTGTCTAAAGTATAGCGCAGGATTGCATGTTTGTCAATGCAATTATTAAAAAACAACAAAAATACATTTGAAAGTTTGTGTATACATAATATATCTTATGCAGTCAGCGCTGCTGAAAGGCTGTCGGAAGGGCGTGTATGAGAAGAAAATCAGCTAACCCAGCGGGCCGCTGTGATTCACTGCAGTCTTGCTGGGTATGTATTTGTCGGAACTTGTGCTATAATCGTACAGTCTAATTGACAAGCGGTCCGGAAGGGCCGGAAAATGACTAATAATTAGGGGAAATGGAAGAATGCCGGAAAGGCACTTCTGTTCCTGTGTAAAGGAGAATAATTTATGGCAGGTTGTAATCATGACTGCAGTTCCTGTGGGGAAAACTGCGGTGAAAGAACGGAAATTCAGAAGCTGAAAGTGAATAAGCATTCCAAGGTCCGCAAGGTAATCGGTGTTGTCAGCGGCAAGGGCGGAGTCGGAAAGTCTTCCGTAACTTCTATGCTGGCATCTGCAGCGCGCCGTCAGGGCCTGAAGGTTGCGATCCTGGATGCGGATATCACAGGTCCATCTATTCCGAAGGCATTCGGCGCAGAGGAAACACCTAAGGGAAATGCGGAAAACGAGATCTATCCGGTTGTGACGAAGACGGGAATCGAGATCATGTCCACCAACCTTCTGCTTCAGAATGATACCGACCCGGTTCTCTGGAGAGGACCGATTCTGGGCGGTGCGATCCAGCAGTTCTGGACAGACGTTGTATGGGGAGACATCGATGTGATGTTCGTCGATATGCCTCCGGGGACAGGCGACGTTGCCCTGACCGTATATCAGCAGCTTCCGGTTGACGGAATCGTCATCGTCACATCCCCGCAGCAGCTGGTTGAGATGATCGTCGAGAAGGCGGTAAACATGGCGGATATGATGAACATTCCGGTTCTGGGACTGGTTGAGAACATGTCTTACTTTAAATGTCCGGACTGCGGTTCCATTCACCACATCTTCGGCGAGAGCCACGTAGATGAAGTTGCGAAGAAGCATTCCATTCCTCGCACATGCTCTCTTCCGATCGACAGCAGCCTGGCAGAGGCCTGCGACAAGGGAGAGGTCGAGTCCTATCAGTCCGAAGAGATGGACAAGCTTGCAGCTGAGCTGACAAAGTAGAAATTCGCAAGAGGCCGGGCTGCTGAAAGAACACTCAGGCAGAGAGCGCGATACGGCTCCGCATAATAATAAGCTGCGGGCGTTGCCATTTGGAATTTTTTCTGTAATTTCAAAACGTCGGAGAGGAGTTTTGAAAAATCTGTTCCGGAATCATAGTATAATCGTGATTCCTCAATGGATTGGAATGTGCGCACTTTAATTGTGGGATCATCTGCATACAAGGAATATAAAAACAGCGGGGATTGGCAGCATTCCCCGCTGTTTTTAATAGGAACGGAATTGAATGTTCGGAAAATTAAAGTGTATGACTTATTGAAGCTGACTTCCCGCAGTGTCTTTTTTCCCGAAAGAAGCTCATTCCGCCGGATAAGAATGCAAAGATAGAAATAATTTGCTATAATAAGGAGATAAAATTTCGGTAGTTGTTTTCTGAGGTGAATGATGAGTAAATACGTTATGGCGCTTGATGCAGGGACGACAAGCAGCCGCTGCATCCTTTTTGACAAAAAAGGAAATATTATCAGTATGGCACAGAAGGAGTTCCATCAGTACTTCCCGAAGCCGGGATGGGTGGAGCACGATGCCAATGAAATCTGGTCCACGCAGATCGGTGTAGCCGTTGAGGCAATGTCGAAGGCCGGCGCGCGTCCGGATGATATTTCCTCCATTGGAATTACCAATCAGAGAGAAACGACGATCGTCTGGGATAAGAAAACCGGGGAACCGGTTTATCACGCAATTGTCTGGCAGTGCAGAAGAACATCCGAATATGTGGACACTCTGAAGGCAGAAGGACTGACCGAACCGATCCGCGAGAAGACGGGGCTGATCCTGGATGCGTATTTTTCCGGCACCAAGCTGAAATGGATTCTGGACCATGTGGACGGAGCCAGAGAACGTGCAAAAAAAGGCGAGCTGCTTTTCGGAACGGTGGAGACCTGGCTGATCTGGAAGCTGACCGGCGGAAAAGTCCATGTCACTGATTATTCCAACGCGTCCAGAACCATGATGTTTAACATCCACACTCTTCAGTGGGATAAGGATATTCTTAAACTCCTGGATATACCGGAATGTATGCTTCCTGAGGTCAGGCCGTCCAGCTGTATTTACGGCACGACTGATCCGGTCCTGGTGGGCGGAGCCATTCCGATCGGCGGAGCGGCCGGAGACCAGCAGTGCGCGCTGTTCGGCCAGACCTGCTTTAAGCCGGGCGAGGTTAAGAACACCTATGGAACCGGCGGATTCCTCCTGATGAATACAGGAGACACACCGATCAAGTCTGAACACGGACTCGTGACGACAATTGCATGGGGCCTGGACGGAAAAATCACCTATGCCCTTGAAGGATCCATTTTTGTCGCGGGAGCAGTCATTCAGTGGCTCCGTGATGAGATGAAGCTGATTGATTCCTCCGAGGACTCGGAATACATGGCCAGGAAAGTAAACGACACCAACGGATGCTACCTGGTTCCGGCATTCACGGGACTCGGCGCGCCGTACTGGAATCAGTACGCGAGGGGCACCATTGTCGGCATCACCAGAGGCGTCAATAAATACCATATTATCCGTGCCGCGCTGGAATCCATCGCCTACCAGGTGAACGACGTTCTGGACGTCATGAATGAGGATTCCGGAATCCGGCTCACCTCCCTGAAAGTCGACGGCGGAGCGAGTAAGAACAATCTTCTGGTTCAGTTCCAGTCAGATCTGAGCAATCTTCCGGTCATGCGTCCGGACTGCGTGGAAACGACGGCGCTGGGAGCGGCATACCTTGCGGGACTAGCCAGCGGATTCTGGTCGGACAAAGAAGAAATCGCAAGGAACTGGAAGGTTGAGGAAATCTTCCACCCGGATATCACGCAGAAAGAGCGTGAAGAGGCTGTCCGGGGCTGGAAACGCGCAGTAAAATGCGCCTGCAGCTGGGCGGATAACCGATAATCTGCATTGAGAAAAGAGAGTTATGCACTATATTGAAATATTATTAATCGGAATTGGACTGTCGATGGATGCGCTGGCAGTTTCTGTAAGCAAAGGGCTGTCACTGAAGAAGGTCCGGCCTTCCCATATGCTGAAGGCGGGGCTGTGGTTCGGCGGATTTCAGTTTCTGATGCCGGTGTTCGGCTGGCTGCTGGGAAGCGCCGCGGCGAAACTGGTAGACCGCTATGATCACTGGATTGCGTTCATTCTTCTGGCGCTGATCGGAGGAAATATGATCCGTGAAGCCATCTGCGGCGATGACGAAGACCAGAATGATGCGATGAACGCAAAAATAATGTTTCTGCTGGCCGTGGCAACGAGTATCGACGCTCTGGCCGTGGGAGTGACCTTTGCCTTCATGGATGTGAAGGTGATTCCGGCGTCGCTTCTGATCGGTTGCACGACCTTTGTCATCAGCGCGGCCGGAATCCGGCTTGGCGGGATACTTGGAAATAAGTTCGAGCAGCATGCGCAGATCGTCGGCGGCATTGTTCTGATCGTCATCGGCGCCAGAATACTGCTGACCGGAATCGGCTGGCTGTAGCCTGCAGAAACAGAATGAAGCGAGAGGGAAAGAGAGACTGTCATGCAGAAAGAAAAGTTAATGATCGCTGCTTCCAAGAACCAGCATAAAATTCAGGAAATGGAGAAAATCATGGCTGCCATGGGCATGCATGTAATTTCCAGAGAGGATGCGGGAATTCCAGATTCATTTGAGATCGTGGAGGACGGAACAACGTTTGAGGAGAATTCGTTTAAAAAAGCAGAGGCGATCATGAAGTTTTCCTCGCAGACGGCTGTCGCGGATGATTCCGGACTGATGGTGGATGCGCTGGACGGCGCACCGGGTGTGTATTCCGCGAGATTTGCCGGTGAGCCCTGCGATGATCAGAAGAATAACGAAAAGCTTCTGCGTCTGCTGGAAAATGTGCCGGATGAGAAGCGGACCGCAAAATTCGTGTCGGTGATTACGGTTGTTTTCCCGGATGGGAAGACTCTGACGGCCAGAGGAGAATGCCCGGGCAGACTCCTGAGAGAGGGACACGGATGCAATGGATTCGGCTACGATCCGCTGTTTGTCCCGGACGGGTATGAGCAGACCTTTGCCCAGCTTCCGGCAGAGGTAAAGAACCATATCAGCCACAGGGCAAAAGCACTCCAGCATCTTGAAAAACTGTTGAAAGAGAAGGATCTTTAAAGTTATGACGAGAAAACGGTTTAGAGCCATGGTTCTGCTGGGCGTCCGTCAGCTGTGGGATCCGTATTATCAGGGCTTTGCCGCGCAGATTGCGTTTTTTCTGATCTTGTCCATCGTACCGACTGTGACAATCGTGACGCAGATTCTGGGACTTTTCCATATATCTGCGACCTTTATGAACCAGTGGATTCACAGCTATGTCATGCCGTCGATGGTGGCAAAGCTGCGCGGGATGTTCGTGAATACGTATTCCACCGGAAATAACATTTTCCTGGTCGTTACAGCGCTGTGGGCGGCTTCGAGAGCCCAGTTCTCTCTGATGAGAATTGCCAATTACACATATTCCGGCGGGCGGACAACAGGAAATTACTGGAAAGAGCGCGTGCGTTCACTGCGCGTCATGCTGGTGTTTATTCTGACCATTGTATTTGTCATTGCCATTCTGGTCTATGGAAAGCTCCTCCTTCTGCTGATCTTCGGCAGGGTAGTTGAGCATTCCATCCTGACGAGTCTCTGGTCCTGGCTGAGATGGCCGCTGGCGCTGGTCCTGTATTTTCTGGTTGTCATGTACGACTACTATGTTCTGCCGATCGCAAGACTGGAAATCCGGGATATCCTGCCGGGAAGCGTATTCGCATCACTTGGCATGCTGATTATGACACTGTTTTATTCTATCTATG
The DNA here is from genome assembly GCA_905214225.1 of uncultured bacterium. Classification (GTDB taxonomy): domain Bacteria; phylum Bacillota; class Clostridia; order Peptostreptococcales; family Anaerovoracaceae; genus Aminicella. Next base: position 61,542 of record CAJMLL010000004.1, read on the forward strand.
TCAATCTGATTGCGAATTACGATATCATCTACGGATCCCTGTCGGCGATTGTCGCGCTGCTGTTCTGGTTCTGGCTGCTGTCCTGGGTCATGGTGCTGGGCATTCTGTTTAATAAGGTCTGGTCTGATACCCTGGATCTGGCCCCGCATAAGCCTAAACGCAGAGGCGGAATTTCCAGGAAAGAGAAGGATTTTGTCGGCAAAGGGCAGTTCCATGCAAGGAGAAGAAAACGGAAATAGCAGAACTGCTGCTGTTTATAGGGAACATAAAATATGGTCCCGGGAGATAGTATTATGAAACGGATATTAGTGATTATCAATCCGAAGGCGGGAACCCTTCAGGCTGCAAAATATCTTGCGGACATCTGTGAGGTATTCTGCCGGGTGGGATATGAAACAATCATTGCGACGACATTTGGCCGCGGCGACGGCACGACGATCGCGAGAGAGCGTGCAAAGGATGCGGATATCATTGTGGCAGTCGGCGGAGACGGAACCTTTAATGAAGTCATTGCCGGCGTCATGGAGTCTGGCGTCCGCAGACCAATTGGATATATTCCTGCCGGTACGACCAATGACTTTGCCAGCAGTCTGGGGCTTTCTTCGGACCTGATTCAGGCCGCAGAAGACATTGTGTCCGGAACGCCGCATTCCATCGACATCGGACGCTTTAATGGAAGATATTTTTCCTATGTTGCATCCTTTGGAGCATTTACCAATACGTCTTATGATGTCCCGCAGAATCTGAAGAATCTGCTGGGACACACGGCCTACATCCTGGAAGGTGCGAAGGACCTGCTTTCAATCAAGCCGTCTGAACTGAAGCTGAAGGATGAAGTCGGCGTGTACGGAGGAAAATATATTTTCGGTGCAATCTGCAATTCCACGTCCATGGGAGGGATCCTGACCTTAAGCAGCGATGTGGTAGATATGAGCGATGGAAAGTTTGAAGTTATGCTGGTGAGAATGCCTTCCAACCTGATCGAGCTGAGTCAGGAACTTCTGGCTATTTCCAAGCAGCAGTACGATGATTGTAAACTGATCTCTTTCTTCAGCTCCGGAAATATGGAAATCATCGCTGATCCGATGATGCCATGGACCCTGGACGGAGAATTCCAGGAAGGCGCGCATCATATCAAGATTGAAAACGTCCACAATGCGGTGGATATCCTGGTCAATGAAGAAGGAAGTGCAGCGCGGCGGAAGAAATAGAAGGAAAGACTTAAATGGCGTAAATCATTGCCCCGGGCGATGTGTATAAAATATCGAACAGAATCTGATCTGTATCTGATCATATTCTTAAGAAATTGTGAAGCAGGCCCCTGCCGTATTCCGTTTCGGATGCGGCAGGGGCTTATGTTTTTCTTAAGAAATCCTCTGAGAACGATAATTCCGGCTGAAAACAGGCTGAAAAAGAGATAAATATCACAGAAATTCCGCCGTCTGGCAGCCTGAAATGCATAAATACACGTTAATAACGATATAAATTAATTATCTCGAATTAATTCTTAAGAACTATTAATCGTCATAAAGAAATATAAATGGCTGAATTTCAACGAATTAACGGTGTCTAATTGTGTTGGTTCGGTGAAAAACTTAAGAAAACTGTTGACTTCTTAATGTATATTAGTTACAATTAAGCCATGTTTTGTAAAAGAACCGTTAAACATTCTAAAGAAAACAAAGAAAGCAGGGTTTCATTCATGTACCATATTAATAGCACTGAGACAGCGAATATTGATAACAGAAGACACCATGCGTTCCTGGCAGCGGTGATCACTGTACTGGCCATGACGATGGTAATGGTGTTCAGTTTTTCATCCGTAAGTGCATTCGCCGCATCGGATTCTGACTCAGTCAGCAAGGTGGTCACAAATAACGGAAACAAGACAACTACTTATTATGTAAAGACAAGCCGCAGCGCTTCTGAGATTAAGGACGGCATCAGTGATTACCTGGAGGATAAGAATGACAGCATTCAGTCTGTAAGCTTTGATGACCAGGATGAGATCACCGTCACACCGCTCAGCGATAACCAGCGTGCAGCAAATGAAAATACTTCCTCTCAGAGCACTCTGAGCTTCAAGTCCTTCTGCAAGAAGGTTGTAAATGACAATGCACTGGATATTACAACCGTATCCAATGACAAGGAAGTCGTTTCCACAATTCCGTATGACACAATCCAGAAGACTTCTTCCGAGATGAGAAAAACAACAAAGAAGGTTACCGGAGGGGTCAAAGGTAAGGTTTATAAGAATTACAAGGTTACCAGAAAAAATGGAGAAGTAACAGATAAGACATACGTCTCCACAACAACCAAGGATCCTGTAGATAAGGTCGTAACAACAGGAACCGGTTCTGTAAACGCAGTCGGAAGAACATTCTCCGGCACAACAGGCAAGAAAATCGTTGATTATGCCAAGCAGTTCGTCGGAAATCCGTATGTATACGGCGGAACAAGCCTGACCAACGGATGCGACTGCTCCGGATTCATTTATTCCGTATACAGACACTTCGGTCTGAACGTACCGAGAATCCCGTACACAGCAGGAAAGTCCGTTTCCCTGAGCAATCTTCAGCCGGGAGACATCATCATCTACAGCGGACACTTTGCAATGTATGCCGGCAACGGACAGGTTGTTCACGCAATCAACTACCAGTACGGCATCCGCGTAACGTCCATGTACTTCGCAAAGACACCGAGAGCAGCAAGAAGAGTTGTTACAGACGCTGAGTAATCGGAGAAATAATCAAGAAATATCACAGCTTCCATGCAGAAATGTGTGGGAGCTGTTTTTTCGTGTCAGCAGGCGGCAGAAAAATCTGCTTTAGATGATTGATTAAAGAAAATTATATATATCGAACTCACTATCAATACTACCTATCATCATACTTTGTATAATAGAATTTCACAATTGGAATGCGGTTCAGTACAGGCATATACTGAATATGATTGTTATATGTATGTATTATGTTGATACTATGATAAGGAGGGTTTTGAAAGGATGAATTCAAAACGCATCAGCCGCAAGATTCTGGTAACACTGATGGCCGTTCTGCTGACCATCGCGTTCTGCGGCATGAATCCTGCAGAGTCCTTTGCTGCGTCTAAGCTGAAGCTTACACCGGCATCCAAGACACTGACTGTAGGAACGAAAGCAGTATTCAAGACGAACAAGTCTGTAAAATGGTCTGTTGTCTCCGGAAAGAAGGTTGTCAAGATTACATCCAAGACATCCAAGAAAGCGGCAGTCAAGGGACTGAAGGCAGGTAAAGCTGTTCTTCAGGCTAAATCCGGAAAGACAGCCGTTAAGGCAAAGATCACGGTTAAGAAGGCAGCAGCTCCGAAGAGCTTCAAGCTGAAGGCATCCTGCACACACAATTCGGTCGGCGTAAAGGGCGTATGTATCGTCAGCGTTGCCAAAGTCAGCCCGGCAGGAGCAGACACAAAGGCGACCTTCAGTTCCAGCGATGCGTCCATTGCGACCGTTAACCCGACATCCGGTCTGGTAACAGGCATAAAGGAAGGAACCGTCACAATCACCGCTGCATCTACGGTAAATAAGGCAGTCAAGGCTTCCATCAAGCTGAATGTTGTAAAGACACAGCAGGGAACCGTAACCACATCCATCGATATGACCAACGCGGAGAAATACCCGAAGGGTAAGGTCGTAAAGGTCTGGGTTCCGGTTGCACAGACAACAGATAACCAGAAGGTCAAGGATGCAAAAATCGATGCTCCGAAGGCAGCTGCTGCGAAAATTACAACCGACAGCGAGGGCAACAAGATCGCCTGCATCGAATGGGGAAAGGACGTTGATCCTGCAGACCGCACAGCCAAAGTCAGCTTCCATGCCTGCAGAAAACAGGTAGTAAAGCCTGAACTGAAGGAAAAGGGAACTGTCGACACCAAGAAGATGGCCAAGTATCTGAAGAATACTTCCAAGAGCGGCCTTGACACACAGATCGTAAAAGATTCTGTGGCAGAAGCTCTGAAAGAAGCTGGAAATCCGACAACCGTACTGGGTAAGACAAGAGCCATCTATGACTGGACCGTCAAGAATCTGGTCAGAAAAGACACGAACTCAACATCCGGTGGAAAGGTTCTCGGATGCGGAGACGGAGACGTCGTCAGAATCCTGAATGAGAAGCAGCCGGGCGGCCACTGCACCGACATCAACTCTGTATTCATCTCCCTGCTTCGTTCTCAGGGAATCCCGGCAAGAGAAATGTTCGGTATTCGCATGAACGGCGCAGACATCACAGGCGGACAGCACTGCAGAGCACAGTTCTACCTCCCTGGCACAGGCTGGGTAGAGGCAGACCCTGCTGACGCACTGAAGATGATCAAGACTGCCGGTGTAGAGAAGACCTCTGCAGAAGGCAAGGCCATCATCGAGCAGTACTGGGGCGGAAACAATGAACAGTGGGTTGAGCTTTCCGAAGGAAGAGACCTGACACTCAATCCGAAGCAGGAAGGTCCTGTACTGAACAACTTCGGCTATCCGTACGCAGAAGTTGACGGTGAAGCCGTTGATTATTACACACCGAAGACATTTGCATACACAATCAGTTTTACAGCAGATGATGATGCAGACTGCTGCTAATGCAGACGATCCATCATCCGACAAAATATAAAGAACGAGGCCTCGGCCTCGTTCTTTTCACAAGGAGAAAAAAGCATGAACAAGCATACAGAATGGACATCCGGAAGAGTTCAGCGCCGCACACAGCGCGTGGTTCTCTTGCTTTTGATTTTTGTCCTGACGGCAGGCATACTGCTTCCATCTGATGCGGCCTCGAAAATCAAGCCGAAGAAGCTGACGATCAGACTCAGCGCTTCCTCCGTTCAGGTCGGGCAGAAAGCCAGCGCCCGCGTGGTAAAAGCTGTGCCGCCCAAAGCCAGCAAGGCGGTTAAGTGGAAAAGCAGCAATGCGAAAGTTGCGAAAATCAGTCAGAAGGGCAGCATCACACCACTGAAGGCCGGAAAGGTAAAGATCACCGCGGTTTCAAAGCTGAATAAAAAGATATCCGCATCGGCAGTCCTCACGGTCAAAAAAGCGAAAACGACTGTCAAAACCGGCGTGGAGACCATCGACGGAATCACCATCGACCACGACAAGAAGACGGTTTCCTTCCAGGGAAAAGTGAATGAAAACTATCTGAAGGGAAACAAGACCATGCACTTCTCGGTTTCCAGAACGGGAACAACAGCTCAGTACGCCATGCTGAAGGCCCAGTGCCCGTATTATGCCGTTCCGAATGCATTTTATGAGGGCTTGATTTCTATCGGCGGAAAACCATGGAGCACGGACAGAAATTATCTGGACGACGGCGAGAAGATCGGAGACACACCGTCAAAGATTGCAAACAAGGACTACAGCCATGTAAACGTCACCCTGACCTGGCCGGGGCAGGAGACGCCGCTTCCGCTCAGCCAGGTTCTGCTGGACGATAACGGAAATCATCCGGATCTGGACATGGTATTTACTGGAAATCAGAAAAACCAGATTGCCAGCGCGTCAGGCTGTATGATCTGCACCAACAGCTGCTATTACGGAACGATTTCCAACCAGGCAAACGGATATACTTCCGTCGGAAAATATCACATCGATGCCGCACACTTCCCGGCAGCGGATACACCGGTGACCGTAACGGTCTCTCTGAAATAATCAGTTGTTGAATCAGATGTGGAAGAAGACATTCCCGACTGCAAAAAGAAAAAGCCGGGAGGGCGCGCAGACAGGCGCTGCTCCAGGCTTCATTTCTGACGAAAAAATGGCGGCCACAAGGTTAAGGCGGCCGCCACAGAGTGTTCGTAATGTGTTACTGCAGTCCGATGGACACCTGCTGGATGAACTGGCGGGCGGTACGCGGGCTTCTTCCGTTGCTGCGGATGGCGAAGGCTTCTGCTTTTCTGCAGAGTTCGTCTTCCGGCATATCGATGTTTTCTTCTGCTGCGAGTTTTTTTACGATCTCCAGGTAGAGGTCTTTTTCCGGGCGCTGGAAGGTGATAGTCAGGCCGAAACGGGCAGACAGGCTCATGGTCTGCTGCAGGGTGTCGTTCAGGTGGATGTCGCTTCCGGCGCGGTCTTCTGCCAGCTCTCTGACCAGATGACGGCGGTTGCTGCTGGCGTAGATGGCGATGTTCTCGGATTTGCCGGTTACACTGCCTTCCAGCATACCCTTCAGGCAGCTGAAATTATCGTCTTCTGTCGTGAAACTGAGATCATCGATAAAGAAGATGAACTTCAACGGTGTGTTATAGAGCTGGTCGATGATTTTCGGGATCTCGTGCAGCTGTGTTTTCTCGAATTCGATCAGGCGGACGCCCTGATCGGCAAAGGCGGCGGTGCAGGCTTTGATGGTGGAAGACTTTCCGGTTCCTGCATCTCCGTAGAGGAGAACGTTTGCGGCGCCGCGGCCTTCTGCCAGCGCGCGTGTATTCTCGTAGACCAGATGGCGTTCTCTTTCGTATCCGTACAGCTGATCCAGAGTCTGTGGGTCGGCGAATTTAACGGGAACGATCTCTCCGTTCTGAACTGTAAAGGAGCGGGCCTTTCGGAAGATGCCGTAGCCCTTCTCCGGTATTTCAGAAATAAATTTCTGATAGGAGGAGAGCAGATTGACGCCGGAATTGGTCCAGCGGGGGAGCCATCCCTTTGCTTCTGCGGGGTCAAGTCCGCGAACCTTCAGATTTTCCGCAAGAGCCGCTGCTGCGTCGTCCGGTGAAAACTGGGAGATGTTCTGCAGAATCTTCAGGTCGCGCATTGCCGCGGCGTGAAGTTCCGGCGAGATTTCCTGCCCGGTAACGTTTTTCTTCAGATAAATGTTCTGATCGTTTTCGATATAATTCTGGATGAATTTTCCCAGATCGCCGTCCGCAGAAATAAATAATGCACTTGAAAAGGCTCCAATCTGAGTGATCTGATCATCCAGGGAGCCGTTTTCAACTGCATATAAAAGTTTCTGAAGCGCGGATACTGCCGGAGTATCCAATATGCTTCTGAAAACGGAGAGGGCATTGATCTGAAAACGTAATGTTTCTAAGTTCTTCATACTTCAAACCAATCCTTGCTGTTTCCTGTGTGTATTCTTTTTTCAGATGTCTTCCGGCTTTTCCTTATTTTTCAGGATTGTATCAATTTCTGTACTTCCTATTAATGAAATAGGAATAAAACCGACTACTTTCCAAGCCGCATCTGCTTTCTTTGATACGTTCATGGTACAGCGATATTTGTGAATTGTCAACAACAATAATAAAAAATACATGTTGGATACATATAATTATATTAAATTAATCTCACGTTAACGCGTTAATGTAGTAAAGTGAAGCATACGGGCAGGACATCGGAAATCATATCTGCTCAGAAAGAAGTCTTTTAAAACATGGCATTGCTTTTATGGAAATAATCAATGGACCCTGAGAGCAGCGGACCGTATATTTGGTATGTCTCACTTTTATTCAGTGATAACTTGTGTTAGAATAACGAATATGATTGACGTTTGACGGATTTTATGTGCAGAGAAGCAGATTTTCTTCCTTGCGCGGTGAATTTTGTCGAATGGAATGAAAATAAAAAGAAGCACTGATGAAGGACGGGAAGTTATGAAGAAGAATTTACCGAAAACCTATGATCCGAAAGCATTCGAGGACAGATTGTACTCGATGTGGGAGGAGAGCGGCTCTTTCCACGCGGAGAATACAGATGACAAGCCGCCGTTTACGATTATTATGCCGCCGCCGAATATTACCGGAAAGCTGCATATGGGCCATGCGCTGGACCAGACTCTGCAGGATGCACTGATCCGCTATAAGAGAATGAGGGGCTACAATGCTCTGTGGCTGCCGGGTTCTGACCATGCCAGCATCGCGACGGAGGTTAAGGTTGCGAACAAGATCCGTGAGGAAGAGGGTCTGGAGAAGGAAGATCTCGGAAGAGAGGAATTCCTGAAGAGAGCCTGGGCCTGGAAAGAGGAGTTCGGCGGAAGAATTACCCGCCAGTGCAGAAAGCTGGGAGACTCCTGCGACTGGAGCCGTGAGAGATTTACACTGGATGAGGGCTGCAGCAGAGCGGTCCGCACGTTCTTTGTCAGACTGTATAAGAAGGGCCTGATCTACAAAGGAAATCGCCTGATTAACTGGTGCCCGAGCTGCAAGACGTCCCTGTCTGATGCTGAGGTTGAGCATGAGGATAAGGAAGGCTTCTACTGGTATTTCCGTTATCCGGCAGTTAATCCGGGGGATAAGGACATTATCGTTGCGACTTCCCGTCCGGAGACCATGTTCGGAGATGTTGCCATTGCGGTAGCGGAGGATGATGAGAGATATAAAGAGCAGGTCGGCGAGAAGGTTATTCTGCCGATTGTCGGAAGAGAGATTCCGATTATCGCGGACCCGTATCCGGATCCTGAGAAAGGAACCGGTGCCGTTAAGATTACACCGGCGCACGATCCGAACGACTTTGAGGTCGGCCAGAGACATGATCTTGAGATCATGAGCTGCATTAATGAAGACGGCACGATGAATGAACTTGCCGGAAAGTATGCGGGCATGGACCGCTACGAGTGCAGAAAGCAGTGGGTTGCTGATCTGGACGCGGCAGGATATCTGGTAAAGACAGAGAAGATGACGATTCCTACAGGAACCTGCTACCGCTGCCATACCGCGATCGAGCCGATGCTGTCTGATCAGTGGTTTGTAAAGATGGAAGACCTGGCAAAGCCGGCTCTGAAGGCTGCCGAGGACGGAGACGTTCAGTTCGTCCCGCCTAGATTCGTAAAGACTTATAACCACTGGCTGGAAGATATTCACGACTGGTGTATTTCCCGGCAGCTGTGGTGGGGTCATCAGATTCCTGCCTGGTACTGCCAGGACTGCGGAGAGACCATCGTTGCCGAAGAGGATCCGGCCTGCTGCCCGAAGTGCGGTTCCAAGAACCTGAAGCAGGATGAGGATGTACTGGATACCTGGTTCTCCTCTGCACTGTGGCCGTTCTCCACACTCGGCTGGCCGGACAAGACCAGAGATCTGGAGTACTTCTATCCGACTGACGTTCTGGTTACCGGATACGATATCATCTTCTTCTGGGTTGTCCGCATGATGTTCTCCGGACTTGAGGCCATGGGTGAGACACCGTTCCATTACGTCTATCTGCATGGTCTGGTCAGAGATTCCCAGGGCCGCAAGATGAGTAAGTCTCTGGGCAATGGAATCGATCCGCTGGAGGTAGTTGAGCAGCACGGTGCCGACGCGATCCGCTTCATGCTGAGCAATTCCATCACACCGGGCAACGACATGCGTTACCAGGAAGAGAAACTGATCGCATCCAGAAACTTCGCCAACAAGCTCTGGAACGCATCCAGATTCGTGATCATGAATCTGCAGGATGATGACGGAAACCTCCTCCCTGTTGCAGACGGAGAAAGCCTGGCCTTCGATCAGACCGAGGATTTCTCCGGCATTGCGCTGAAGGATGAAGATAAATGGATGATTTCCAGAATGAATGAGGCCGTCAAGTATGTCACCGACCAGTTCGAGAAATTTGAGCTGGGTCTGGCATCCCAGAGAGTCTACGACCTGATCTGGAACGAGTACTGCGACTGGTACATCGAGCTGGTCAAGAAGAGACTCTGGGGCGATGATGAAGAGGATAAGAAGGTTGCGAGATTTGCGCTGCTTCTGGTCCTGAAGAACATTCTGAAGCTCCTGCACCCGTTAATGCCGTTTATCACAGAGGAAATCTGGGATGCTCTGCCGCATGCGGAGAAGGAGTCTGAGGGCTGCAAGAACGCATATCTGATCTGCGCACACTGGCCGGAGTACAGCGAATCCCGCTGCTTCCCTGAAGAGGAGAGTGCGATCGGCAGCATGATGGATATCGTCACTGCGATCAGAAACATCCGTTCCGAGGCAAATGTTGCACCGTCCAAGAAGGTAAGCGCTGTGATTCTCGCTGAGGGTAAAGGTGAGGAAGAACTGAAGAGAGAGCAGGCACACATCGCCGATCTTGGAAACCTGACTTCCATCTCCTTCATTCACGAGAACCAGGATGCACCGAAGAACGCAATGTCCAAGACTGCGGCTGCTGGACAGATCTTCATTCCGATGGATGAGCTCGTCGACTATAAAGAAGAGTTCGACCGTCTGACCAAGGAAAAGAAGCGTCTGGAAGGCGAAGTTCAGAGAGCAGAGAAAAAACTTTCCAATCAGGGATTTGTATCAAAAGCTCCTGAAAAAGTTGTGCAGGAAGAACGAAATAAGCTGGAAGAATATAAAGAAATGCTGAAGAATACGTCTGAACAGCTGAATACTGTTGCAGAACATCTGAATAAGTAGTATAGTATCTGGCCTGGCTGAGCAGGGAGCCTTGTATCCTCGCGAAGCCGGGCCGTTTTTTTCAGGGGTTCGGGCGCGGAAGCGTCCGGAATATGCTTGGGGGAGCTATATGACCAGGGATATCGTACTGAGTGAGGATATCATTTTAAAGGAAATTATCGACATCGGTCAGGCGATGCTGGAATGCGGAGCCGAGGTGAGCCGATGTGAGGACAGCATGAAACGCATGTGCCGCGCCTATAACGCGAGGCAGGCGGACCTGTTCATTCTGACCTCCTGCATCATGGCTACTGTGCAGTGGCAGGACGGCAGGATGGTGACCCAGATCCGCATGGTGAAAACCGGAAGCATGGATTTTGACAAGCTGGACTATCTCAATGATCTGTCTCGTTACGTCGTTGCGCACAAGCCAAGTGAAGAAGAGCTGGCATCGCGCTTTCAGGATGTCATGAACAGAAAGTCCATGACCAAACCGGCATTTTTCATAGGTTCTGTGCTGATAGCAGCCGGATTCTGTGTGTTTTACGGGGGCACGATGATTGACGCGGCAGCTGCCGGCCTTATCTCGCTGTTTGTCATGTACATCAGCCGGATCCTGCAGAGGCTGGAAGACAACGCCTTTGTGAAGGATTTTGTGCTGTCCTTTCTGGTGGGTTTTTCTTCGGATCTGGCCAGTGGTCTGGGACTGGTCACCCATCCTTCGTCTATCACAATCGGCTGCATCATGCTTCTGATCAGCGGACTGGGCATCACCAACGGTATCCGCGATGTTCTTCACCGCGACATTATGTCCGGATTTCTGCGTGTTACAAGCGCCTGCATGGGCGCCGTGGCGATTGCCTGTGGAATCATGCTTGCCATGGTAATTTTCAGGAGGGTGTAGGATGACTCTGAATTCAAGCATTGCCCTTCAGCTGATTTTCTGTACCATCGGGTGCATCGGAGTCGGCTGCTGGTATAATATTAAGGGAAAACAGTTCGTTTTCAACGCCGTCGGAGCATTCCTGACCTGGGGAGTGGAAATCCTTGCCCATAATCTTACAAACAGCAATTTTATGGCAACTTTTGTGGCCGCTGTTTTTGTGGCAGCCTTTGCAGAATTCATGGCCAGAGCCTGCCGCGCTCCTTCCACGACCTTTTTAACGACAGGCGCCTTTCCGCTGGTTCCCGGAGCGAGCCTCTACAATTCTATGTATAATGCCGTGCAGGGACATTTCACCATGGCTGCCTACAACCTCTTTCAGGTCATTGCCGTTGCGATGGCGATTGCGCTGGGCTTTATCGTCGTCAGCATCCTGCGCAGATATATCCAGTTCGGAATTAAATATTACAGACACAGAAAACGTCTGCGGGAGCGGTCGTAGCTGCTGTGAGATTTTCAGATAGACTGCTGTACCGGGCGTCATGGCACGGGGCCGTGTTATTTTCTGGGGCTGCTGCATGAAGCATAAAGGAGTTTCATGCAGCAGCCCCCTGCCTTTATTAGCGGTAACTTCTGTAAATATTATCCAAGGATACGGGGATGAAGATGTAAGAAAAGAGAGAATGGATGTATGCAGTATACACGAATATCGCATTTAGTCGTCGTAAAGCAGTCCTCGTATGGCCTTCGTAGGTAGTTTATGCCTGCCTTCGCAGCAGCTGAAATTTTGAACATTTCCCGTTTGGTATTTCCGATTTGAGAAGGCTCCGCTTTCAATTCCTTCAGGCCTTGCAGGCTGTCTTTTGTCAGACGGTGGAACCGGACCTGTATTTTATGTTATAATAACTATACATATGCCTCGGGCATGTGCTTGTAAGCAAGAGGGGGATTATTTCTTATTGTATCGCATGGGAATGGAGGATCAATATGTTTGACAGAAACGGAAAGGATGACAGCAGCTACAACGTGGATAACTACACGTTTGTAAAGGAGCATTCACCGAAGGTGGGAGAGCTGATTCAGAAGGAGTATGAGCGTCAGCAGCATAATATCGAGCTGATCGCGTCAGAAAACTACTGTTCTGAGGCCATTCTGGCAGCCTGCGGAAGCTGCCTCTCCTGGAAGTACGCAGAAGGATATCCGACCAATCGTCATTCCGGAAATGAGTCCCGTTATTATGGCGGAACCAAATATGTGGACGAGCTGGAGGAATACTGTTGTGATGAGTGGAGAAAGGTTTTCCACACAGATTATCACGTCAATGTTCAGCCGCACAGCGGGTCACAGGCTAATTTCGCGGCATATAAGTCAGTTCTGAAGCCGGGAGACACCATTCTGGCCATGAGCCTGGACAACGGCGGCCACCTGTCTCACGGATCATCCGTCAACTTCAGCGGAAAGCTGTACAACTGTGTATTCTATGATGTTGACGAGAACGGCAGAATCGATATGGAGGACGTGAAGAAGAAGGCGCGTCAGTACCGCCCGAATCTGATTCTCGCAGGTGCCAGCGCATATTCAAGAATCATCGATTTCAAGGCATTCTCCGAGATCGCGAAAGAGTACGGCGCATACTTCATGGTCGACATGGCACACATCGCCGGACTGATCGCTGCGGGCGAGCATCCGACTCCATTCGGCTATGCAGACATCATCACTACGACGACGCACAAGACCCTGAGAGGACCGCGCGGCGGCATGATTTTCTGCAAAAAGGAACTGGCCAAGAAGGTAGACAGTGCTGTCTTCCCGTATGCACAGGGAGGCCCGCTGATGCACATCATCGCCGGCAAGGCCATCTGTGCGGAAGAGGCGCAGACGCCGGAGTATAAGGCGTACATCCACCAGGTTGTGGTCAACTGCAAGGCTTTCTGCGATGAGTTCCTGAAACTGGGCTATAAGGTGGTCACAGGAGGAACGGATAATCATGTATTCCTGATTGATCTGTCCGATCATAAGTTCAGCGGAAAGGATCTGCAGGATGCACTGGATGAGATCGGCATTACGCTGAATAAGAATGCAGTTCCGGGAGACAAGCGTCCGCCGAAGAAGACGAGCGGTGTCCGTGTCGGAACTGCGCCGATGACGACCAGAGGATTCAAGGAAGAGGATTTCCGGAAGACGGCAAGAAGAATTGATGAAGTTGTCCGCCGTCTGGATAAGGAATTCGCGGAATAATCTGGGCGTCTGGGACGTCTGAAGCCGCCGTATACGGCGGAATACAGAAAATGTAAAGGAAGATCGCATATATGAGGATAATTTTAGATGGAATGGGCGGCGACCACGCGCCGGACGCTGTTGTTGAGGGCGCGGTGCAGGCTGTCGGCATGCTGAAGGAAAGTGATGAAATCTGCATCACCGGTCCGGAGGCGCTGATTCGGGAGAAGCTCAGAAAATACGGATACCGCGGACGCAGAATTACCATCTGCGACGCGAAAGAGGTCATCACCAATGAAGAGGCGCCGGTTATGGCCGTGCGCAGGAAGAAAGACTCTTCCATTGTGAAGGGCCTGAATCTGGTAAAAAACGGAGAAGGCGATGTGTTCATTTCTGCCGGAAGTACAGGCGCACTTCTTGCCGGGGGACTGTTTATCCTGGGAAGAGTGAAGGGCATTGACCGGCCGACACTGGCAACCGTCTATCCGGTTCTGAGCAGCAGCCAGCCGTCACTTCTGACTGACGCCGGAGCGAATGCAGAGTGCAAACCGCGGAATCTGTTTGAATTCGGCGTTATGGGAAGCATTTATATGGAAAAGGTCATGAAACGCCACAATCCGACTGTCGGCCTGGTAAATTTAGGCACAGAAAAGGAAAAAGGCACACCGCTGACCAAGGAAGCCCATGAAATGCTGGCTCACAGCGATCTGAATTTTATCGGAAATATTGAAACAAGAGAACTGCAGAATGCTGTCTGTGACGTTATCGTTACGGACGGATTTACCGGAAACGCATGCATCAAGCTGACAGAGGGTCTCGGTCTTACGATCCTGCAGATGGCAAAGAATATGTTCATGAGCAGTCCCAAGACCAAGCTGGCGGCGCTGATGATGAAGGATCAGCTGTCCGGACTGAAGAAGCAGCTGGACTATAAGGAATACGGCGGTGCGCCGATTCTAGGTCTGAAGAAGGCGCTGCTGAAGATGCACGGTTCTTCTGACGCTCTGGCCGTACGCCAGACCATTCTGAAGGCTGTGCCGTATGTCGAGGAAGGCGTGGTGGAAACCATCGCAGAGGCTCTCGGCAGCCGTGCGGAAGCAATCCGGGAAGAAGAACAGAAAGTAAGGCAGTAAGGACAGACCGGCCGGCATCTGCCGGCCGGAATTCTGTTTTAACGGGAGGCAGAAATTGAACGAGCAGGAATTTGAAGAGATACTGCAGTATCAGTATCATGACATCCGGCTGCTGAAACGCGCGCTGACGCACAGCTCCTGGTGCAAGGAGCATCACCGTCCTCCGATGGAGTGCAACGAGCGGCTGGAATTTTTAGGCGATGCCTTTTTGGATGCCATAATCGGGACCGAGCTGTTTACCAGGCTCGATCATTCGAATGAAGGAAAACTGACAAAACTCAGAGCCCTGGTGGTATGCGAAAAAGCACTGGCAGAAGTGGGCAGAAAACTGAATATCGGAGAATACCTGTATCTGGGACATGGCGAGGAGATGACCGGTGGAAGAACGCGGGAATCGATTATCGCGGATGCTGTGGAAGCGGTCATTGCATCGGTGTTTTTAGACAGTGATTACGAGCATGTCCGGGATTTCGTCCTTCGGGAATTCCGTCCGCTGGTTGATCTGGCGCTGGAGGGAAAACTGTATTCAGACTATAAGACGCAGGTGCAGGAAATTCTTCAGAAAAACGGAACCGAGCCGGAGATCCGGTATGTTCTGGACCGGGAGACCGGGCCGGATCACGATAAGACGTTCTATGTCCACATGCTCTGCAACGGACAGAAAATGGGGTCCGGAAGCGGAAAAAGCAAGAAGGAAGCGGAGCAGAACGCCGCGAAGGCGTCTCTTGAGGAGGGTTACGTAGAAAATGTACTTTAAGAGATTGGAAATTCACGGATTTAAATCTTTTGCTGAACCGTCCGTGATTGATTTTAATGAGGGCATTACAGCAATTGTCGGCCCGAATGGAAGCGGAAAGAGCAATATCAGCGACGCGATCCGCTGGGTTCTGGGCGAACAGAGCGCCAAGGAGCTCCGCGGCGGAAAGATGGAGGAAGTCATCTTCAACGGAACGGAAAACCGCCGTGCCAAGGGAATGGCTGAGGTTACGCTGGTAATCGACAACACCGATCAGTCGCTGAATATTGATTACAATGAGGTGGCGATCACCCGCCGGATGTTCCGGAGCGGTGAGAGCGAATATCTGATCAACAACCATGGCTGCCGTCTGAAGGATATTCGGAATCTTTTTGTGGATACCGGAATCGGGGTAGACGGATATTCGATCATAGGCCAGGGGAAAATTGCAGATATCATCAGTGACAAGCCGGCCAGCAGACGAAAGATTTTTGAGGAGTCTGCTGGAATCGTCGCGTATAAGAACCGGAAGGCTGAGGCGGAAAAGAAGCTGGAAGAGACAAAAATCAACCTGGACAGAATCGACGACATCGTTCAGGAGCTGGAAGGAAGAATCACAGGACTCCGCACGGAAAGCCAGAAGGCAAAACAGTATCTGGAACTGAAGAAGCAGTACAGAGAACTGTCGGTGAACATCATTCTGAAAAACATCAAGGATGATATGGAACATGCCGAGCAGTATAAGACGGAGTCTTCCGATCTTGCCGGAAAGATCAACTTTACAGAGGATAATCTGAAGAAGGTCAATACAGACGCGCTGGCTCTGGAAAATAAGGAAGCAAGACTGATCCGTCAGGAAGAAGATGCGCATAAAAAAATCCCGGAGATTGTTGAATCCATTGGAAATTTTGAGCGGGAACGCCAGCTGAGACAGGAACGTCAGCAGAATATGGAAAAGGAAGAGTCCCGTATTCAGGACGAACTGAGTTCCGTGACCCGCCGTGTAGATGAGAAAAGGATCGAGGTTGAGGAGAGCCGCGGAAAGATCGCGGAACTGAATGCCAGAACACGAATGGCATCCAATACCCTGGAAGAAAAGAAAAATGCCTTTGAGCAGCTCGGAAGAAAGCGCAGAAGAGGAGCCAGCGTTAAGGATCTGACCAGTCAGCTTTATGATCTGCACAGCACAGCGGCTTCCAAGAAAAGTGAATCCAAGAGTGTAGAAAGCTATAAATCAACGCTGGAAAAGAGAAAGCGCCAGCTGAACAGTGATTCTGAAGCCATGCTTCATACGAAACAGATGTATGAAAACAAGCAGAAGGAGATCGAAACCAGCGAACGTTACGCGCAGAATGAAAAACAGCGTCTGGAGAAAGAACTGAGTGAAGCAGAAAAACAGCGGCTCAGCCTGCAGCAGCAGCGAAGTGATCTGGAATCCCAGCTCAGCCGTCTGCAGATCCGCATCAGCGAGATGACCTCCCGGCAGAAAACCATTGAAGAAATGGAACACAGCTATGAAGGCTACAATTATGCGGTAAGATACATCATGCAGTCCGGCCTCATCGGCGTAGAAGGCGTTGCCGGAGATATGATCGACGTTCCGGACGGAATGGAGACGGCCATTGAAACCGCTCTTGGAGCAGCAAAGCAGAATATCATCATCCGGGATGAAGAATGTGCCAAACGTGCCGTCAATGTGCTGAAACATAATAAGGCGGGTCGTCTGACCTTCCTTCCGGTCAGCAGCATTGAAGGAAAGAATGCACAGGTCCCGGAAAGAATCGCCCAGGATGCAGGATTTATGGGACTCGCTGTCGACCTCGTTAAATTCAGAGAGCGTTACCGCAGCATTTTCCGCTATCTGCTGGGAAGAGTTGCCGTCGTTGACAATCTGGATGCCGCAATCCGACTGTCTAAGATCAGGGGAACGGGTCTCCGCTACGTCACGCTGGACGGAGAAGTCATTAATGCGGGCGGAGCGATTACAGGCGGAGTATACCGCAGAAAGACCGCGAACGTTGTCGGAAGGAAAAATGAGATTGCCCGTCTCCAGAATGACATCGAGCAGTCTCAGGATGAAATGAACCGTCAGCGCAACAGCAGTGAGTCAGCGGAACATGCTCTGAAATCCATTGAAAAGCAGATTCACCAGATCAGAGAGGAGCAGAGAGAAAACGACATCCGTCTGACTGCCGTCGCACCTCGTCTGAAATCGATCCGCGATGAAATCCGGAAGGCGGAAGAGCAGATTAAGAAGAACGATCTGGAAGTGGAAAACGCAGATAAGGAACTCCGTGAATCCGATGAAATGGCCAGAAATCTGCTTAATGAGAGCAAGGATGCAGAGCAGCAGATCGTTCAGCTTGAGCATGAACTGGAGAAGGTTAAGGAAGAAGAAGCAGAGATGCAGACTGCGCTGCAGCAGGCCAGAGAAGAAGTCTCCCAGCAGCGTATAGAATATGACCGCTGGAATGCAAAGCTGGAATCAGAGAAATCCATTGCTTCTCACGGTGAGAAGGAACTGAATGAACTGATCCGCCAGCAGCAGGAGAAAGAATCACAGGCGGATAAACTGGCAAGAGAAAAGAGCCACATGTCCTATGGAACGGCAGATGATGATGCCGTCCTGATCCGTCTGCAGCAGGAGAAGCAGACTGCAGAAGAGCTGATTTCCCAGAGCAGAGACGAAAGAAAGGAACTTTCCAGACAGAAGGACAGTCTGGAAGAGCAGAAAAACCAGCTGAGAAAAGAATCTGCAGCTTACCGCGATGAGAAATATCAGCTGGAAATCAAGGCTGCAAAGAACGAGACGCAGCTTGAGCATCTGAAAGACCGTCTCTTCAATGACTTTGAGCTTTCCTACGCGCAGGCTCTGGATATGAAGTGGGACGGATTCGTATTAAGCGGCGCAGTGAAGATGAGCAACGAACTGAAGGACGACATCCGGAAACTCGGTGAAGTCAATGTCGGCGCGATTGATGAATATGAAAAAGTCAGTGAACGCTATAAATTCCTGTCCGACCAGCAGAGCGATGTCCAGAATGCTGCTTCTGAGCTGGAAATGATCATTGAAGACATGGATCATAAGATCATCCACCAGTTTACGACAACCTTCCAGGCAATCCGGAAGAATTTCACACGAATCTTCAAGGAGCTGTTCGGCGGCGGAGATGCGGAACTGATCCTGGAAGACGAGAAGCATCCGATGGAATCCGGCATTCAGATTATTTCCAGACCTCCTGGAAAGAAGCTGCAGAATATCAACCTCCTGTCCGGAGGAGAAAAGACGATGACAGCACTTGCACTGATGTTTGCGGTGCTCTGTGTCAAGCCGACCCCGTTCTGCATTCTGGATGAGGTTGAGGCAGCGCTGGACGAGGCTAATATTGCAAGATTTGCCGAGTATCTGAAGAACTTCCATCAGACGCAGTTCGCTCTGATCACTCATCAGAAAGCGACCATGGAGCATGCAGATTCGCTGTACGGAGTAACCATGGCTGAGGAAGGTGTTTCCAAGGTCATCAGCCTGAAGCTCGGAGAATATGATCCGGATGACTTTACAGAATAAAAGGAGGGACAGGCAGAAGATATGGCAGTATTAAAGAAGAAAAAAGGATTTTTCGGCAGGATGGCAGAGCGTATCGGCGATGTCATCATGGCGCATAATACCGTCGATGAGGATATGATGGATGAACTGGAAGAAGTTCTGATTACATCCGATATCGGTATGGAAACGACAGAAAAGATCATGGATGATCTCCGTGATCATATTAAGAAAGACTATATTCAGGCACCAGAGCGGGTAAAGAAAAAGCTGACGGAAATTATTGCTGGTCTCATGGATAAGGGCGACCGGCTGAAACTGAGCAGCAATTATCCGCTGGTCATCATGATGATCGGAATTAACGGCGGCGGAAAGACAACCACCATCGCCAAACTTGGAAACCGCCTGAAACAGGAAGGAAAGACGGTTATGTTCGCCGCGGCGGATACCTTCCGCGCAGCGGCAGCAGAGCAGCTGACCATCTGGGGAGACCGGATCGGAATCAACACGGTTCATCATGAAGAAGGCGCGGATCCGAGCGCCGTTCTGTTTGACGCGATTCAGTCTGCGAAAGCAAAAAATATCGATGTTCTGATCTGTGACACAGCAGGACGTCTGCAGAATAAGAAGAACCTCATGATCGAGCTGGAAAAAATGAACAAGGTCATTGATAAGGAATACCCGGAAGCATCACGTGAGACCCTTCTCATCGTGGACGCAACAAACGGAAAGAATGCGGTTTCGCAGACCCAGGAGTTCAACGAGGCTGCTCCGCTGACCGGAATTGTCATTACCAAACTGGATGGAACGGCAAAGGGCGGAATTGCTATCACGATTGCCGATGAGTTCGATATGCCGATCAAGTATATCGGCGTCGGCGAGGGCATTGACGACTTGGAACAGTTCGATCCGCTGGAATTTGCAAGGGGGATTTTCGATGAGTAAACCGATTGTTGCCGTCGTCGGACGGCCGAATGTGGGAAAATCTACGTTTTTCAACATGCTTGTCGGCCAGAGAGTGTCCATTGTGGAAGATACCCCGGGTGTGACAAGAGACCGCATTTATGCGGAAGCCGAATGGAACGGAAAAAGCTTTGGCCTGATTGATACCGGAGGTATTGAGCCTTCCAGCAAGGATATCATCCTTTCCCAGATGCGGGAGCAGGCGCAGATTGCCATGGATATGGCAGACGTCATCGTCTTCATGGTTGATGGAAGAGAAGGCCTGACCGCGGCAGATGAAGAGGTTGCGCAGATGCTGCGCAGAACCGGAAAGAAAGTGATTCTGCTGGTGAATAAGATTGATAATCCATCTAAAATTCCGGATTCATTCTATGATTTCTATACGCTTGGAATCGGAGAGCCGATTCCGATCTCTTCATCCAACAAGCTGAATGTCGGTGATGTGCTGGATGAGATCGTGAACAGCTTCCCGGATGACGCAGGGATGGACGAAGAAGACAGGATTGGCGTTGCCGTCATCGGAAAACCGAATGTCGGAAAGTCTTCCCTGATCAACGCGCTGATTCAGGACAACCGTGTGATCGTAAGCCCGATTGCCGGAACCACCAGAGATTCCGTCGATACCCCGTTTACCTGGAACGGCGATAAGTACAACCTGATCGATACTGCCGGAATCCGCAGAAAATCAAAGGTGTATGATTATGTGGAGAAGTACAGCGTTATCCGTGCCATTGCGGCAGTTGAACGTGCCGATGTCTGCATTGTCATGATGAACGCAAAGGATGGCGTAACTGAGCAGGATAAGAAGATCGCGGGTCTTGCTCATGAAGCCGGAAAGGGAATCGTTCTGGTGGTCAATAAATGGGATCTGATTGAAAAAGAAACGAACACTATGCGCGATTTTGTCAGGACAGTAGAATCTGAACTGCAGTTCTGCAGCTATGCGCCGATTATCTTTACCTCGGTGACGGAAAAACTCCGTCTGAACGATGTTATGGCCATGGCCCATGCGGTAGCGCAGAACCGTGCGCAGCGCGTTCCGACCGGACAGCTGAACAGTCTGATTGCCGATGCCGTCATGATGAAGCCGACCCCTTCGGATAAGGGAAAGCATCTGAAGATTTACTACGGCGCACAGGTCGGCGTCAAACCACCGCTGTTCATGTTCCAGATCAACAGCCGGAAGCTGGTGCATTTTTCCTATAACCGTTATCTGGAAAACCGCATCCGCGAGACCTTCGGCTTTGAAGGAACCTCCATTAAATTTATTTTCCGTGAAAAGAGAGAAAAGGATCAGTAGAAATGAGCAGTCATGAACTTCTTATGATCATCATATCCGCTGTGATCGCGTACATGCTGGGAAGTATTTCTCCGTCTACGCTGATTGCCAGAAAGCATGGAATCAACATTAAAAAGGCCGGAAGCGGAAATGCCGGAACGACCAACACACTCCGCGTACTCGGGGCGAAGGCCGCGCTGGCAACTCTTGTGATTGATATCGGAAAAGGAATTGCAGCCGTCGGAGTCGGATATCTTCTCGCCGGACGTATCGGCGCCATGGTCAGTGCTCCTGCGGCATTTATCGGCCACTGCTGGCCGGTCTATTATAAGTTCAGAGGAGGAAAGGGTGTCGCCGTTGCCTTCGGTGTTCTGGTGGCCCTGAATCCGAAAATCGGATTCGCCCTCTTGCTGATTTGTGTTTTGGCCGTCCTCGTGACCAGAAGAGTAAGCTTCGGTTCGATCATTGCAGCCATTGCCTGCCCGATCCTCTGCTGGTTCCTGATGAAGGATTTCTTCTACATCGGCCTGGTCATGGGCATTCTGGTCCTGTTTAACCACAGAAGCAACATCATGCGGCTGATCCGCCATGAAGAGGATCCGGTAAGCATCAGCTGGTTTAAGAAGAAAACAGGCGGAAACGACGGCAGCGGAAATGAAAAATAAGGGCGAAAGCCTGAGCAGTATACAGCAGGAAAGAAAGATAAAAGGAGAGGGTATCATGAGTAAAGTTGCGGTGATCGGTGCCGGAAGCTGGGGAACAGCCCTTGCGATGACGCTGGCGCATAAAGGTCATGAAGTTTATCTGGTGGTGCACAGTCAGAAGCACCTGGATGCCATGAAGGAGTCCGGAGAGAATGGAAGATATCTCCCGGGCGTAAAACTGGAGCCTGGCATTCATCTGACAATGGACAGAGGAGAGGCGCTGGAGAGTGCCTGCGCGGTTGTTTTTGCCGCACCGGCACAGAAATTCCGCTCCGCGTTCGAACAGACGATTCCTTACATGGATGATGGAATTATCGTGGTTAATGCCGCGAAAGGAATCGAAAAAGGAACGCTTCTTCAGCTTCATATGGTCGCGCATATTCTCCGCCCGGATTTTCCGTATGTAGCAATTTCCGGGCCGTCTCACGCAGAGGAAGTCTGCCGCTTCCTGCCGACGACTGTCGTTGCAGCTTCAGAAAATCCGGAGGCTGCGGAATTCGTGCAGGATCTGTTCATGACCGACCGTTTCCGTGTCTATACGAATGATGATCTGGTGGGCGTGGAGCTGGGCGGAGCCCTGAAAAATATTATTGCTCTCGGTGCCGGTGTAAGCGACGGAATCGGATACGGCGACAATGCCAAGGCCGCGCTGATGACCAGAGGCCTGACAGAAATGATCCGCCTGGGTCTGAAGATGGGCGCCCGCCAGGAAACCTTTGCCGGTCTGACGGGAATGGGCGACATGATCGTCACCTGCACCAGCATGCACTCCAGAAACCGCCGCTGCGGAATCCTGATCGGACAGGGAACCGAGCCGCAGAAGGCCGTGGAGCAGATCGGCATGGTCGTTGAGGGCATTACGACCGCTGAGGCAGCCGCTAAACTGGCACGCCGTCATCATGTGGAAATGCCGATCACACAGTGCATCAACGCCTGCATGAAGGGCGAGCTGACGCCAAGAGAAGCCGTCGATCAGCTGATGACCAGAGACAGAAAAAATGAAATGAACTTCCGCTAAGGCCGGATCTGAGAACACGGATTCGTCCCTGGCGGAGAAGAGGAGAATAAGAGAATATATGAGTACAACGTTTCATATCACGACATTCGGATGTCAGATGAATGAACACGATTCTGAGATTATGGCGGGACTGCTCAGCGATATGGGCATGACCCAGGTGAAAGAGCGGAAAGACGCAAATGTCGCGATCATCAACACCTGCAGTGTCAGAGATAACGCCGACAAGCGCTTTTTCGGAACGCTGGGGCAGCTGAAGCGCAGAAAGATGAACGATCCTGACTTTTACGTCTGCGTCTGCGGATGCATGATGCAGCAGCAGCGCGTCATCGACCAGATCAAGGCGAAATACCCATGGGTCGACCTGATTTTCGGCACCCACAATATCGAGCGTCTGCCGCACCTCCTGCGCAGCGTCATGCAGAATCACAATCAGGAGATGGAAATTCTGGACGGCGGAGCAGACCGGAAAGTTCCCGAACACCTTCCGATGAAGAGGCTGTATAGGGAGAAAGCCCTGGTTAACATCACCTTTGGCTGCAACAACTTCTGCACCTACTGCATCGTCCCTTATACTAGGGGCCGCGAGATCAGCAGACATCCGGAAGAGATTCTGAGAGAGATCCAGAGCCTTGCCGATGACGGCGTCAGAGAGGTTATGCTTCTGGGACAAAACGTAAACTCCTACAAGGGAGAATACGAGCTGCCGGAAACCGCGCAGAGAGCCGCCTGGAAGCCGGAAACCGAAGAAGAAAAGAAAGAAGCCGAGAAGAGCAGCGGATACTGCACTTTCTCCCATCTGATCCGCCTCGTTGCAGAAATAGACGGAATCAAACGGATCCGCTTCATGACCTCTCATCCTAAGGATCTTTCCCCGGAACTGATTGACACCTTCCGGACCTGTGATAAACTGTGCAAGAACATCCATCTGCCGGTGCAGTCAGGATCCGACCGGATTCTGAAGAGAATGAACCGGCATTACGATAAAGAGAAATACCTGAGCCTTGTAGACCGGCTGAAGAAGGCTGTTCCGGGAATTACCATTTCCACGGATATTATTGTCGGTTTCCCGGGAGAGACGGAAGAGGATTTCCAGGATACACTGGATGTGGTCAGCCGCGTGTGCTACGACTCCGCCTTCACCTTCCTGTACTCCATCAGGAAAGGCACACCTGCCGCAGGTTATGAGGATCAGATTCCGGACGATGTGAAGCATGAGCGTTTCAACCGTCTTGTAGATCTGGTAAATAGCTGCAGCGCAGAAAAAAATAAGGCTTATGAGGGTACGGTGCAGACCATCATGATTGAAGGAAAGAGCAAGAGAAACAAACAGGCTCTCTGCGGAAGAACAGACGGCTTCAAGCTTGTCAATTTCTCCGTTCTGCCTGAAGACCTGCCGGAAAACATCCGGAGACGGGGAAGGTCCGTTACAGCTCTTGCCGATGCCTGGACCGGAAAATTCGCTGAAGTTGAGATCACCCAGGGGAAAACATTCAGCCTGGAAGGAAGACTGATTTCCGTATTGGATGGGGAGAACAATCATTAGAATCGAGGGAGAATAGAAAATGGGTAAATTTAGATACGGCATCGCGCTTCTGGCTGCCAAGATGTCCGTCCTTGCTCTGAAAATTACCAAACATAACGGAACGAACTTTCCGGGAATCGTCGCGCTGAAAATCTGTCCGGATTTTCTAAAATACGTGCATAAGCCGAAGACGATTATCGGTGTTACAGGAACCAACGGAAAAACGACCGTTTCCAACATGCTGAATGACCTTTTGACAAAACTGGGAAGAAATGTTCTGAACAACGGCATGGGTTCGAATATCAATACAGGAATCGCAACCTGCCTGATCAGCGGAGTAACGCTGTTCGGACGCGAGAAATACGATACCGCCGTTCTGGAGATCGATGAGCGTTCCGCCCGCGTGGTTTTCCCGTATGTCCAGCCGGATCTGATGCTGATCAGCAACCTGTCCAGAGACTCTATCATGAGAAACGGCCATCCGGAATACATTAAATACATCCTGGAGCGCTACATGCCGGAGAAGACCCATCTGGTCCTGAATGCAGACGATCTGATCGCATCCTCTGTGGCTCCGGAAAATCCGAGAGTTTACTACGGAATCGACAAGATGCCGGGCGATTTCACCGAGTGCCGCAATCTCATCAACGACATGCAGATCTGCCCGAAATGCCACACAAAGCTGAAGTATAAATACATCCGCTACAGCAATATCGGAAAAGCATACTGTCCGAACTGCGATTTCAAATCGCCGGAGTATGACTGCGTGGCAAAAAATGTTAATGTCAACAGCATGACGATGGACTATGAGGGCGGCGGCGAGTCCGCAGAATTCCGTCTTCTGAATCCGAGCACCTTCAACATTTACAATCAGGTATCCGCCATCACCATGCTGCAGCAGCTGGGCTATTCCCTGGAAGAAATCCGCTCTGCCATGGAGAAGATTCACATCACAGCATCCCGTTTCGGCGTGCACCAGATCGGCGACAAAGCCGTCAGAAACATTCTCTGCAAGGAGAAGAACGCCTATGCTGCATCCCGCGTATTCGAGTACGTAGGCGAGCAGCCGGGCACCAAGGAAATCCTGATGTTCAACAACTGCATCGGAGACACCCATCACTGGTCAGAAAATACCTGCTGGCTCTACGACTGCGATTTTGAGTTCCTTGCCGACGATAAGATCAAACAGATCATTGTTTACGGCGACCGAGGACTGGACTATAAACTGAGAATGCTGATTGCCGGCGTGCCGGAAGACAGAATCACATACGTAAAAGATCCTGCAGACGGCGTCGGAAAACTGAAGATGCTGCCGAACGACAATATTTACGTTTTCTATGGAACGGACTCCTTCAACCTGGGCATGAAAACGACCAGAGAAGCAGAGGCTGCCGTCCGCGCCTGGAACGATGCCCACGGCATTTCCAATGTGGTTGATGAGAATGACAAGGAGGAAGCGTAATGAAGGCAGAAGTATTATATCCAGAAGTCGCAAACCTGTACGGAGAGCTGGGAAATATCCGCTATCTGAAGATGTCTGTTCCCGATATTGAAATTATCGAGACCGCGCTGAACGAACGCCCGCGTTTCCTGGATGAAGAAAATCAGATCGATCTCGTATACATGGGAACAATGACAGAGAGCGCGCAGATCGTTGTCCGCGATACAATGAACGAGTATCTGCCGGAGCTGAAAGCCGCCATTGAGCGCGGTCAGCGGATGCTCTTTACCGGCAACGCCACCGAGCTTCTGGGAACAAAGGTGCATGATAAGGAAAACGGAGACACTGAATTTCTGAATCTCTTCCCTTTCCACACAGAGCGTGATCTTATGCACCGCTACAACTCCCTGTACATCGGGAAATACGAAGATATCTCCATTGTCGGATACAAGAGCCAGTTCACACAGAGTTATCCGGACGGAGAGCTGCAGCCATTGTTTCAGACGGTACGCGGATGCGGCCTGAATCCGGACATTATGGAAGAGGGAATCCATTATAATAACCTTATGGCGACCTACATCATCGGACCTCTGTTCGTTCTGAACCCGAAATTTATGGTCCGCCTTCTGGAAGAAGCAGGACTGAAGGATGTTCATCCTGCCTTTGAAAAAGCAGCCATGGAAGCCTATGAAGAGCGCCTGGCCGAGTACAGCGAACCAGACCGCGGATTCATTTACTAACATCGGTTCGTAATTGGAGGAATGAAAAGCATTGAATTTAAGAAATAAAAACGGACTTCTGATCGTCATCATCCTTGCGGCGATGGTCATTAGCCGCATGCTGGACGGAGGGTTCAGCGATGCAAGATTCTGGCTGGTGGAAGAAATCCTGACCCTGCCGGGCATCGTCATCGGCCTGTCCTTTCATGAATTCGGCCACGCCTGGATGAGCGATAAACTTGGCGATCCGACACCGAGAGCGCAGGGCAGGCTGACTCTGAATCCGCTGGCCCATACCGACTGGTTCGGATTCATCTGCCTGATCTTCGCAGGCTTCGGATGGGGAATTCCGGTTCAGATCAATCCGAGATACTATAAACATCCGAGAAGAGATGAATTTCTGGTGTCCATTGCCGGAGTCGTCATGAACTTCATCACCGCCTGTGTTTTTGCGCTGATCATGCGCTTCATGATTCATTCCGGCGTTGTGCTGACGACCATGTCATCATCCGGCGTCACACTGGCCCAGATCCTTCTGGACATTCTCCGCTATATCGTTGTGGTCAACGTCAGTCTGATGGTGTTCAACCTGCTTCCGGTTCCGCCGCTTGACGGATTCGGGATCATCACCCAGATCTTCAATCTGAGAAAGTACAGCTGGTACTATCCGCTCTACAGAAGCGGATTCTGGATTCTGATGCTGCTGATTATGTTCAATGTCGTAAACATTGTGCTGAATCCTGCAGTCAGCGGAATCTTAAATCTGATCAGCAAGACCATTCTTGCATAGAAATTCATTGCGGGCGCCGCGGAGACAGGATTCCGGGCGTCCGTTTTTCACATGAGGAGGCATGGAAATGGGAAAAGGCAGAGATTTTATTACATCGTTCGGTTATCCGATTGCGGATAATGAAAGTGATTTCCGGAGATCCCTGAACGATTCCCTGCAGAAAACAGAGGCGGATGAAGTGATTCGTCTCTTAAACAGCCGCGCCGACCAGAATGAGCAGGAGTCAATCGACCATGAAGCGTTTTACCGGAGCAAGAACGCAAATCTTCCCCGGAGTCTCGCCATTTCCATCGGCTTTGAAGGAGATCTTCTGATCCGGACCTGCGACTGGATCAGCGCACATCCGCAGTATATCGGCAGAACCATTCTGGACCAGGGCTGTGATATCGGCCTGCTCTCCTTATTTATGGCAAAAAACTTCCCGGACAAGGAGATTACGGGAATCGATACCTGCAGCGAGGCCATCCTGCTTGCATCGCAGCTGAAAGACCGTTTGGGCCTTGAAAACATACAGTTTTATACGGCAGAAGACTGGGAGAAGAAAACAGGACGGGGAAAAGGGAAAAAATCCTCTGAAGCGCTGCAGTATGAGACAGTCTTTTCCTCCCGGACACTGCAGGAAAACCTGGACAGCAGACGCATTTCCGGCCTTGCTTTTTCACCTTTTGTCGAAAAGGTCAGAAAAAAAGAGAAGCTGTTCGTCCCTTATGCGAGAGTTCTGCATGGGCGCTGCGCGGAAAACGGAGGCCTTCTGTCCATTGAACGGCTGAATCAGCCCAGCGCGAGAGCAGCCTATATCAATGCCATGAAAAGAGCGGGATTCGACAGTGCTGCGGAAATCGGTGCCCTGGACGCGCGGGATCTGGACCAGCACGAGCGGCTGGGCATATTCTGCGCGGAGAAGACGCAGGACGGCAGGGATAAGAAAAAACAGTATGACGCGACGGATCTCGCCAGTCTCATGCTTCAGGAGCTTCCTCCGGAGCTGCCGGAATATCAGGGAGAAGACGCAGATGTCATCCTGGCGGCTGAACAGGCAGAACTGATCGAGGGAGCATATCTCTTTCAGGAACGCCATGTAATTGGCAAAATGGCGCTGTATTCCTCCGGAACCGATGAGGAGAGCCTCTGGTACTATCAGGGAGTCTGGACAGGCGAGAGGGGAATTGCGCGCTATCCTCTGCAGATGAAAAGGGCGGCTCTGGAAAACCTCAGACTGCAGCTGAAGTCCATCCAGCAGTCCGGTTACACCGTCCGCTCGTTTACCCAGAAGAAGGATGGCCGGGAGCTTGTCCTCAGAGACCCGAGAAGAAAATAGCTGTATACATGTTGGAAGCTGCGTAATTGTTCATGCAATTGTGTTAAAATTATATCTGGTGCTTTCTGACAGGATCTGGCGGCTTCTGCATCATGCCGCAGGATCAGACAGAATATCTGAATAACGGAGGGAGAGAAGTTATGACAACAATCAGGGAAGAATATAACAGAAAGCTGGTGTCCGCCGATGAAGCGGTAAAATGCGTTCAGGACGGAGACTGGCTGGACTACGGTCAGGCAGTTTCATTTCCGAACGATCTGGACGCGGCTCTGGCAAAACGCGCCGGCGAGCTGCACGATGTCAAAATCCGCAGCGCGATCACGATGCGGCCGATAAAATCCATTGAAGCCGACAAGGACGGAACATCATTCACACTGAATCTCTGGCACTGTTCAGGCATCGACAGAAAATACATCGCGCAGGGCAGAGCCTTCCATCAGCCGATGCTGTTCAGAGACTGCGGCTCCTATTATGACAAAGGATACGCGCCGGTAAATGTTGCCATGATCACGGTATCCGAGATGGATCAGTACGGCAATTTCAGCTACGGACTGTCCAACTGCGTAAGCCAGTCCCTGCTGGATGCGGCAGATACAATCATCCTGGAAGAAAATCCGACCATGCCTTTTGTCTACGGTATGGAGCGCGACCACATCAATATCCGTGACGTGGATTACGTTGTCCGCAGTACGACAGACGTCGCCACACTTCCGCCTCCGAAAGCCTCTGAGACGGATAAAAAAATCGCGGAGAATCTTTTCCCTTACCTGCATGATGGCATGACTCTGCAGCTGGGAATCGGCGGAACCCCGAACGCCCTTGGCTCCCTGATCGCAAAATCCGATCTGAAAGACCTGGGCATGCACACCGAACTGATGAGCGACGGCTACCTGGACCTGTACAAGGCCGGAAAGATCACGAATAAGAAGAAGGAACTGCACAGAGGAAAGGGCGTCTTCTCCGTCTGCAACGGATCCCGTGAACTGTACGACTTCCTGGATCACAATATTGACATTATTTCCGCACCGATGGACTACGTAAACAGTTTTGCCACCATCACAAAAATGGACAATTTCATTTCCATCAACGGCTGCATTGCGGTGGACCTCTATGGCCAGGTCAGCTCCGAATCCGTCGGAACAAGGCAGATCAGCGGCACCGGCGGGCAGCTGGACTTTGTCAGCGGCGCATACCGCTCCAATGGCGGCGGCTCCTTCCTGACGCTGCATTCCACCTTCACCGATAAGAATGGAAACGTACACTCCAACATCAAGCCGAAATTCACCGGCGGAGACATCATCACGACCCCGCGCACACAGGCCGACCACATCGTAACCGAATACGGCGTCGCAGGCCTCATCGGCCGCACCACCTGGGAACGCGCAGAAGCACTGATTTCCATTGCCCATCCGGCAGTCAGAGACGAACTGATCGCAGAGGCAGAGAAACAGGGAATCTGGAGACGTTCCAACAAGCGCTAGGTTTTTCCACCGGACAAAATAAAAACTACAAGAAAAAATTTTGAACAGGATACGGAAATCTTACCGGAGCATGATACCGTTCCGGAATCCAGTCAGGAAACGGTCGGTTTGAAAAATCGTGTGTTTCCAGTACATCCGCGCGTCTGACCAGTGATTCAGACGCGCGGAACATTCATCTGCCAATCATTAAATGTAAATTTTTTACAAGTTTAAAGAAAGACTTGCATTAAGAGTATGTGCGTGTTATTATAATTAGGCGTTCTGATTTTGGAGCGAGTAAATGAGGCCAAGTAGTTCAGTTGGTTAGAATGCCAGCCTGTCACGCTGGAGGTCACCGGT
>CAJMLL010000005.1 GCA_905214225.1 uncultured bacterium
TGATCAACAGTGTTTTATTTTTTCACTGTCTCTCATAAAGGGAGCATATCAAAGCTGTCCTTCATCCGCACATCCTGTCCCGGGATTTTTTGTTTTGTTTTCTTTTATTTCTACTATGACCGGTCTTCTGTACTCCATCTCCAGTCCGGTCCTGTCCGGGAATTTCCGTCCGGCAGCCGTGTTTTCTCCACCTGCACAGACAGATCGTTCCCTGCTTATCTTTAGTGGATCAGCGCCCGTTTCAGCCGCTTATAGGCGATGAAGGTGATGACCGATACAATTCCATATTTAAGAATGTTAAACGGGAACACGATGATCAGCATCATCGAGAACAGACCGTTAATGTGACTGTTGACTGCCGTTCCCATGGCGATGATCGCCTTCAGCGGCATTCCATAGAGCTTGGAATACAGCGGGAACATAATGAAGTAGTTGACGAATACAGCCAGGATGCTGACGGAAAGTGTGCCCAGCATCAGCGAAACGGCCGCTCTCTTCTTTGTTTTCTTCCGGTGATAGAAGAAGTACGACGGAAGAATATACATCAGGGCACAGACAAAATTAGAAAGTTCTCCGACGAAAGCCGTATCAGTTCCCTTAAACACCAGTTTCAGGACAATCTTCAGCGCGGCAATCCCTGCACCGGCTCCCGGGCCGATCATAAAGGTTCCCAGGATCGCCGGAAGGTCCGACAGATCGATTTTCATAAACGGAGGGGCAATCGGAATTGGAAATTCCAGGAGCATCAGCACCATGCTGACTGCGCCGAACATAGCGATCAGAACGGCGTTGCGCGTTTTCCGGGTTGTATTGGTCTGTTCCTGATTCATAAACTCTGATTCCTCTCTTCTGCAGATACAATTTTTATACATGCCTTATTATACACTTCTTTCCGGTCAATTACACATAAAAAACAGGCACCCGGCCTTCTGCCGGATGCCTGCTGCATATTTCTATCTGCACATAATATGCAGATGCTCATGCTCATTCAGAAATCCTTCTGTTATTTCTTCACTTCCATGGTCTTGAAGATCATGCGGCTCTCGCCAGACATATTGTCTGCAATTCCGCCGATCATGCTGCTTCTCTTGGAAGCCTGTACGATTGCTTCCAGACGGTTGGTCATATCTTTCAGCTCTTCTCCGTTCAGAGAACCGGTCAGCTTCTGGATACCCTGAGCGTTGAACTTATTCATTCCGCTGCTCAGAGAATTGGCTCCGCTGGCCAGAGAACCGATTCCGTTCGTCAGAGACTGCGCTCCCTTGCTCAGTTTCTGTGCACCGGATGCCAGGGAAGCTGCTCCGCTGTTCAGCTGCTGTGCGCCGGATGCCAGGGAAGCTGCTCCGGATACCAGCTTCTTGCTTCCCGCATATGCACTGTCAACGCCTGCTGTATAAGTCTCAACCGCCTTTACATAGGCAACCAGTGAATCCAGAGAAGTCTTCACAGAATTCAGCTGAGAAGAGGCGTTCTTTACTGCATCACTGGATGCCGCCGCATAGTTGATCAGCGCCGTTGTGTTGGAAGAAGCACTCTTTGCCGCATCCTGATACAGTGCCGCTGCCTGGACATATTCTTTTGCCTTTGTGGCTGCTTCTGCAGCGGACATGCCCTGATTCTGCAGGTAGATGGACGTTGCCGCAGCTGCAATCTGTTCGGTAGATGCCGTAATTCCAACCTGGGAAACAGCCTGTTTCTGGATCTCGCTGTTGGATGTCGCTGCCTGAACAGCCTGTGCTTCCTTTGCCAGTGTGCCGGCCTTGGTGACTGCAGAAGTTACACTCATCGATGTTCCCGCATTCTTCGCCGTCATCATCTGGTTATAGGCAAGGGACAGAATGTTGTTCTGCGTTGTTTTATCGGAAACACCGGCCTTTACAAGTGCCTGACGAAGCTGTGTTTCTGCCGCTCCGGATGCCTTTCCGGTAATTCCGGACAGCTGCTGAACATAGTTGGATGGAGTCAGGCTTACCGTCATCGTGATGTTCTGCTCTTTCAGGGCTTTGTTGATCTGCGATCCCGCTGTCTTGAAGACCTGATTTTCCAGTGTGTAGGTTGCCTGGCGCAGGGCCTGGCTGTTGGCGCTGAGCTGTCCGAGTCCCTGATACAGAGAAACGATGCCGCTGCTCAGCTGGCTGCTGCCGCTGGCAACTCTTCCGGTTCCTGCCGCCAGAGAATTGGCTCCGGATGCCAGGGAAGCTGCTCCGCTCTGCAGAGACTGTGATCCAGCCAGCAGTTTATTCGCGCCGCCTCTGAGCTTGTCCGCGCCATTGACCAGCTGGTTTGAAGCATTGCTCAGCTGTGTGAGTCCTGATGTGAGCTCATCCAGCTTGCCCATGCTGCCGCCGGTGATGCTGCTGAGGTTCAGGTCGCTGAGGACACCGTCCAGAGCTGCTGTGTATGTTCCGTCAATCTCAAAATCATCGGTCTTGGCGGTGATCGTTACGCTTTCCGGAATGTCCAGTTTATTGTTCTTCAGATTCAGGTTCTGTTTCATTCCCGGGAAGGCAATGCCGAGGCAGACGGTATTGTTTCCGTCGTTCAGGCTCTTTCCACTGCTGACTTTCACATCCGTGAAATGGGAATTATCCAGCATGACACCGCTGGCCATGGTGTATGGATGGTTCAGGGAATACTGTTCTCCGCCTTCGTTCACCACGTCAACCTTGTGAACGTCATACTTAAACTGGATCTTTACATTTCCGGATTTTCCGGCGATCTGATCCGCTGTCATTCTCTTTCCGTTCAGGAAGTAAGAGACGTTTACGCTGACCGGAAGATCCTTATCCGTCGTTCCTTCATAACGGATGTCATCTCCCTTGGCATTCCAGGTCAGCTTGTCCCCATTCTTCTTATAGGTTTCATCGCCGGCTGTATTCTTGATCTTTTTCAGATTGGATACGTCGTCAATTTTATCGGATTTGGTTCCGTTGCGGAGCCATTCCTCCACATAGACGTTCTTCTGCACGCCATTTGCATCTTTAATGACATATACCGTCTCATCCTTCTGCTGCTTTCCGTCACCGGATACAGACGGTGTGATGGACGGATAATTCTTCTCAACGGCCTTCTGCGTCTTCGCAGCCGCATAGACACCATTGCTGTTTTTCTGCTTATACCACTCCACTCCGACGCAGGTAGTTGTTACCAGCGCACCGGCGAGGCACAGTACAGCAATCTTCTTTGCCTTGCTATTCAACACTCTCTTCAATTCTAACCCCTCCGAACTATGCTTCTATATTCGTATCTGCATTTTGTCTCTTCAGGAAATCTTTCTTCCGAAGTCCTATGGTCGTCGCACAGACAACCTTATCCAGCGCCATCAGGAGTGACGGCAGTACCAGAATTACACTGATCATACTGATGATCGCACCTCTAGCCATCAGATCGCAGAGCGTACTGATGATTCCAATGTTGGAATACACGCCTACACCGAATGTGGCCGTAAAGAATCCAAGCGCACTGGTGATGATGGACGGAATCGCGAAAGTTGTCGCGGTTTCAATCGCCTGGCGCTTGCTGTTTCCGGCCATCCGCTCCGTCTTATACCTCGTTGACAGCAGGATCGCGTAGTCTACCGTAGATCCCAGCTGAATGGTACTGATGCAGACCGGAACGATGAACGGGAGTTCCAGATGCGTGAATCCGGATATTCCCAGATTCATGTATATGGCGAACTCGATGACCGCAACCAGGATGAATGGAAGCGATACACTCCTCAGGACAAAGAATATGATGAAGAATACCGCAAGGATGGAAATGATATTTACTATCTTGAAATCCCTGTTGGTAATCTGAATCAGATCCTTGGTCGCCGGTCCCTCTCCGATCAGCTTTGCGGTCGGATCGTACTTCCTTATAATCGTATTTATCCGGTCAATCTGGTTATTACACTTGGTCGTCGAAACCTTATACGCCGAATTGACCAGAATCAGCTGATGTCCCTTGGCTGACAGTGCCGTTTCCAGGCCGTCCGGAAGGATCTGTCTTGGAACGGCCTCTCCGAGGAAAGCATCGTATCCGATAACGTTGTTGACACCGTCAACTTTTTCAATCGCCTCCGTCATTCCTTTACCATCTTTAGACGGCAGACTGGACTTGGCGATGATCATATGTGTAGTTCCGATATTGAAGTCTTCCTGCAGTTTCTGATTTGCCTTAATTACCGGCGCCTGCGATTCTGACAGGCTCTTTCCGCCGCTTCCGGTGAACATCTTGCTGAAGTCGTAGATGACATTGTCCTGTGTATATCCGTAAATTGCAGGTGCCAGGGCAATCGCGAAAATCGCGATGTAAATACCGTAACGACTGGTCAGCCCATGTGCCAGTTTGCCGGCGTCCGGAATCAGTGACTTATGTCTGGTGCGTTCAAGCAGCCTGCTGAACAGCAGCAGCAGCGACGGCAGGATCGTAACGGAAGTGATTACTCCCAGCAGTACTCCCTTGGCCATAACCAGTCCCAGATCTCGTCCCATTGTATACGTCATGAAACAGAGGGCCAGGAATCCGGCGATGGTCGTGACGGAACTTCCGGTTACGGAAATCAGTGTCTCATTTACCGCGGAAGCCATTGCCTCCTTGCGCTCGTGCCCTTTGTCCAGATTCTCCATATAGCTGTGCCAGAGGAAAATCGAATAGTCCATGGTGGTGCCCAGCTGCAGGACAGCGGCAATCGCCTTGGTGATATAGGAGATTTCTCCGAACATGACGTTGGACCCGAGGTTATATATGATTGCCATTCCGATACTGAGAATGAACAGAAACGGCGCGGCGAAGGAATCCAGCAGGAGCATCATTGCGGCAAGGGAAAGCAGCACGGCGATCAGCACGTACTTCGCTTCTTCCTGTTCGCACAGATTCTTCAGATCCTGTACCAGCGCACTCATACCGGACACATACGCATCCTTCGTACACAGATGCCGGATCTGTGTCACGGCTTTCAGTGTCGGTTCCGCCGATGTCGATGTGTCATAGAAAACGACCAGCATGGACGCATCCGGATTCTGGATGTTCTTTCGAACACTTTCCGGATACATCGCCAGCGGAACGTTCGGATTGATCACTTCGTCAAGATTGACAACGCTATCCACGTGGTTGACCTTGCTGATCTTATTTTTCAGATCCGCGACCTGCTTGGATTTCATGTTCTCGGTAACAACCATGGAAAATCCGCCTTTGCCGAAATCGTGCAGCAGCAGATCCTGTCCTTTCATGGTCTCCAGATTTTTCGGCAGGTAGGTCAGCATATCGTAATTGATACGCGTGGCCTTGATGCCGAGAACTGAAGGGATCAGCAGTAATACAGCAACCACGAGGATTACATATCGGGATTTAACGATTTTCTCTCCGAATCCTCCCATGTATTCCTCCTCTTTTCAAAACCTTGATTCTGTCTCGTTTACATAGATTCTACTTACTCTGTATTTTTTGTTTATCATGTCTATTATATAGGTTTAACCAGTCCATTGCCATGCATACAGGCAAATTAACTTCTTAAATATTTCATTTAATACACATGCACCCAAAACAGCAGAGTCACTTTTATTACAAAAAATATCCTAGCACGAAACTGACCGCCCGTCAATCTTTTCATCTCTATACAAATCCGCCATTATGTATATATTCCAGACATATTGAAATTTCAACATTCTATATTCAGAACATTACCATATTCTGCCCAACAATAAAGTTGACCAAAAGTCATTTCGATGCTAGGATTTAAGTAGCAATTATGTCTTTTATCAAACAGAGAGGTATATCATGGCAGAACATGAACTGACAAAAAACGAAATCAAGAAGCGCAAGAAAAGAAATGCGCTGCTGGACAGTGCTTATGAACTGTTCACCACTGTCGGATATACAAAAACAACAGTCCTTCAGATTGCCCGCCGGGCTGGTGTCGGAAAAGGCACCTTTTATCTCTATTTTAACGATAAAACGGATATCCGGGATGAACTGATCGGAGTAAAATCCAGTCAGCTTCTTGCCCGCGCCGTAAAAGCCCTTCAGCACAGAAAGGACATCGGCAGTTTTGCGGATAAGCTTGTCTTTATTACTGACTACATTATTACTGTTCTTTCTAAAGATATCGCTATGCTGAAATTTATTTCTAAATCTCTCAGCTGGGGGCTGTTTAAAAACTCTGCGGAATTTGTCAAGAAAAATGAAGATGTCATCGACTTCCAGAAGTTTATTCTGGATGCCATAAAAGAAGAGGGAATTCATCTGCAGGAACCGCTTCTGCTGATCTATACGATCATCGAACTGACCAACTCCACCTGCTACAACATTATCCTGCACGGAGAACCGGTAACCTTCAGCGAATATAAACCTTACCTCTATAACTGCATCCGGCTGATTGCCAATGACGCACTGAAAAAAAGCCGCTAGCAGCCGTCAGCTGAAAATCCCGGCTGCTTTCTGCTGTCCCGGTCCATGCATGACAGACATTTTACTGCCTGTCCATCAGACGACAGCAGGCCGGAACTCTTATTCCCGTTTTCCCTGCTTTCCAGCCCTCGCGGCCATTCCATCCATTCCAAACTCCGAATCAGAAAATTTATTCCACCATTTAGCGCTTTAGGCAAAACTATATTTCTCTCGCACAAAAACTATTCTGTAAGACATTCTAGCATTTCTTTCCGTGCATAAATAAATATTTATAATTTCATCGACATCACCAGAGTATTTTACACTGGATATTTTTTACCCATCTGTTTCATCAATAAAATAATGGATATTTTGGATACTACAGAGCATATACATTATCCTTTTCAATAATTTTGTTGCCATTACACAGAATTCACATTCACCCAGGGGTGCGCATTTGTTCTAGAATACATTATAGAATGCATTCTACGAATTTTTCATTGTACTATTATCATAATATTCCGCATGTTCTATTCCCGTTGGAATCACTATTATTCACCCTATAATGCATAAACATGCATTAAACATGGTCAATTTTTTCACAGGTTTTTATTGACATAATTGATACCCTTCGGTAGAATGATAGTACATTAATTAACAAGTCATCGGGGGAGATTTGTTAGAACCCGCTGCCTGATACAAGTATTTAGTTTTCGTATATTTATGCATATACAATTCTATTCAGCCCGCTCGTATTCCGGCTTGAATATTCTGAATGTATGAGACAGGCAGCGAACGGCACTTATTTCGACATTTAGAATGTAGGAGAGATATTATGAAAGTAAGTACGATCTTGAAAATCATCTGCATCATCGGATTTATCTTTGACTTTATTCTCGTTGCTGCAAGCGTTCATAAAAAGCGCAGCACAGAGGAAGGAAGAAAATTGTTTGCACAACAGAAAAAATTCTTCCTGTGGAATGCCATGGTCGGCGTAGTAGCAAACTTCTTCGATACCCTGGGTGTCGGATCCTTCGCTACATCCTCTGCTCTGTTCAAGATCAGAGGTTCCATTGATGACATCAACGTACCGGGAACACTGAACGTAGGAGATACATTCCCGGTCCTGATGGAGGCCTTCCTCTTCTTCAGTCTCGTTGACTTGGACCCGCTGACACTGGTTTCCATGCTGGTCGCAGCAACCCTGGGATCCGCTCTCGGAGCAAACATCGTTACCAAATGGAATCGTACAACTGTACGTTACGCCATGGGTGTCGGACTTACTGTCCTGGGCATTATCATGGCCTGCAAAGTCACTAATGTCGGCCCGTTTGGTACGACAGGAACAGCTACCGCACTTCACGGTTCCAAGCTCATCATCGGAATCGTATGCAACTTCGTCCTGGGCGCTCTGATGAACGTCGGCGTTGGCCTCTACGCACCGTGCATGGCTCTGGTTGCACTGCTGGGCATGAACGTACAGGCTGCATTCCCGATTATGATGGGAAGCTGTGCATACCTGATGGCATTCGGAAATACTCCGGTATTCGTTAAGCAGTCCCGTTACGACATGATCGGTGTTATCACACAGGGAATCTTCGGATGCATCGGCGTATTCATCGCTTACACATTCGTAAAGTCTCTGCCGATCAAGATTCTGACGATCCTGGTTGTATTCGTTGTATTCTTCACCGCAATCCTCTTCCTCAGAGACGGAATCAAGGACACCAAGGCGAAGAAAGCAGGAACAGCTGCATAAGTTTAAACAGCATCACCGCATTGAAGTCCATAAATGCTATATTAGAGAGCCTCAAGCAGGCTCTCTTTTTTCATGCCGTTAATATCACCTGTCACAGAACATATTCCACAGCCGGCAGCACTCTGCGGACAGCCCTCGCAGCGGCGTATTGTCACATCCAGACCATCCCCTGGCTCTTCAGCCTTTGTCCTCAGGGCAAAAGAAAACCGCCAGGGGAAATCCCTCCGGCGGTGTGTCGATGCTGCATCTCAATCCTCAGCAATACGGCTATTCTGTGGTGCCGCGGCCTCTGTCGTGCTTGCGCATATCCATCTTCAGGCGGACCAGCGCTTTCCGGCAGTCCAGCTTATTCATGTTATTTTCTCCGAGTACGGTTGTCTCGGTTCCTTCCTTGCTTTTATTGGTGTCGATAATATTTCCGAGGTAGTCGTTCGTAACAACGAACTGGGCCGTGCGTCCGGAGAAGTGCAGTCCGGCTACGCAGATCCCTCTTCTGCCCAGCTGTTCGCAGGTGTTGGTGAAGTCAACGTCACTGTTTCCCCATCCGTCTGCGGAGATCAGAGCTCCGTCAGCACGCATGCAGTCTGCCATAATCGCGGCTCTGGTGCCGACTCTGATCTTATCGACATTATCATCCGGCGTACCGACGATGATGATTCCCATCAGATCGACGTCTGTATCTTCTGATACCACTTCCAGAAGCGGATCCTGGAAATGATGAAGTGAAGTTTCCTTGGTTGATGGACCAATTCCCATAGTTTTCTCCTTTCTCCACTACTGCATGGAACGCAGAATTCCGTCTCTGTACTCATTCGGCGTGACGATAACCGGCATATTGCCCATATCGATGATGGACCGGCCTCCTATGGCGCCGCTCGGCTCATCCGGGAAGAGGTACATATCGTACATCGCGCCCTGTCCGGCAACCTGACGGATGATCACGATCTTCTTGCGTCCCGGACGCTCTACATCATGATAAACGTGCTTTTCTGTGCAGTCATTGGCATTGAAATGCTTCATCTGGTTGCGGAATTCCTGTATGAACATGTCGCAGACCTCATGAGCCGCATAGC
The DNA here is from genome assembly GCA_905214225.1 of uncultured bacterium. GTDB lineage: Bacteria > Bacillota > Clostridia > Peptostreptococcales > Anaerovoracaceae > Aminicella. The sequence goes on from CAJMLL010000005.1 coordinate 9,202, forward strand.
AGCCCTTACGCTCTTCCGACATGCCCGCCTTCATGGTGACATCAAAGGAAATGATGATGTCTCCAGTTTTTGGGGTGCTCGGACGGTCAAAGATAACCTGGTCCTTCAGATTGCCTTCTGAAGATCCGAACTCATGAGCCTGGATTCCTTCTGTGTCTACACCGGTCAGCATAAAGTACACACCGGTGAGGGTGTAGGTAACTCCCGTTCCGATAGCACCCAGGACCTTGGTGGAAATCGGAATAAAGTCCATAATCGTGTTGGTGTAGCGGTCATGGTCATCAGGCTGAATTACTTGCAAATCGATATGATCGATAAATTCTGACTTTTCCTCCGCCAGCTTGTCGAGCATATCCTTGCAGACCCTCATCTTCCCCTTCGAGTCGACTTCATTCTTCTCGCCAAAGTCAACATCGTTGATATGGAAGCATTTAATTTCCAGCCTTCCATGGTCAATTGTCTTATCCGGCATATCTTTCCAACCTCCTTATTCTCAATTCTGTTAATATTTTACCACACTTCGTTAGTAAAAAAGGGGCAGATTTTAATCTGCCCCCTGAAATGTCCATGTTCAGGATTCTCAGAATCCCCGAAGACTTACAGCTTAGCTGTGTACTCGTATGGCAGCGGAACAATCTTTCCCGGTGTCTCGATGTCTTCGAGTGCCTGCAGAGCACCCTTAACAATGTTCGTCTGCATCTCAACGTTGTGCGGCTCACCACAGTTAGCACCCATCGGTACCAGCGGAGCTACGGCACGCGGAGTTCCCTGCTGACGTACAACTGGCGGAAGTGCGGCAATGATTACCGTCGGAATTCCAGCAGCTTCAATCGCTCTCTGCACAATAACTGCAGAGCGGTGGCAGGTTCCTCAGCCAGCGGTCATGAGAACGCCGTCAACATCTTCTTCTTTCAGTCTCTGTGCAATTGCAGGACCTGTCTTCTCTGTGAAGACCTGGATGTCTCCGCCGCCGCCCATGAATCCGTAATGGTACGGTGCTGTTTCCTTGATGAATCCCTCTTTTACGAGTTCATGCAGTCTGTCAATAGGGAACATGCAGTTGATGTCCTTATTAACGTCGGAGTTATCGTATCCACCATGGGATACCATCAATTCATCATCTGTTACGTTGTCCGGAATCTCTCTGTAAGTTGTATCTCCAGCGAGGTTGAATCTCTCCTGAGTCTTCAGATGAACACCAGCAGCTGTTGCGAATGCGATACGCATGTCCTTCAGCTTCTTTGTGCATGGTGTGAAAATTGACTTAGGAGTAATAGGTACAAAGATTTCAGACTGTAATCCTTTAACTACAGTTAAGCTCATATTGAATCCTCCTACTCTTTATCTTTCGAGTTTTTCTCAGCCATCTCTTTCTGACGTCTGAGGTACATATCATGATTGCTGACGTACTTAGTATTGACGTCCGGACCGAGCTGCTCGATGAAACTCATGTTCCAGGCGACTTCCTGTCCGACTTTAAACGGATAGTCCGAAATGACCATGCGGTTCGGTACTCTCAGATATCCCAGGCGTCCCTTAAGATCGACTGCAATACCCTCTTCGTGCACCTCTACGATGACACCTTCCATCCGGATAATTTTATCGCCATACTTCAGTTCTTTCGTCTCAATCTTATTAGTCATACTTCTCTTTTCTCTTCTGGGACATCGGCAGGGACTGCTCGTTCTCTTCGAGTTCAATCTTCTCGCCGGATGCTTCCTCGATCAGTTCAACATTGTTCTGCTTAACTGCCGGATTCCACTTTCTCTCAGGTGCCTTTACAGACTCGCCGGCCATCTCAGCCTTCAGCATGTACATAGCACGTGTTGCATCCTCTGGTGCCAGAGTGTTGCATCCCAGTACCTCGTTCTCGATACCGGACTTGGACTTGTTGTTGTCAACCATAGCGTTCATGTACTTGTTTCCAACTACCAGAGCACCCTGGTTAGCGCAGAAGCTCATTCCTACTACCGGAATTCCTCTCATACCGATCTGCTCGATGTGGCTGGAGAAGTCGATGTGGTTGTTTCCGAATCCCTCTGTTGTTACGATCGCACCGTCAACGTCCAGAGCCTCAACCATCATTCCCAGACGACGGGATACATAGTACTTCTCAGCGTTGATCTGCGGGGATCCTACGAAAATAACTCCGCAGAGGTCGATTTCAGGATCGTTCAGAGCTTCCAGGACAACCGGCTCTCTCCAGTAATGTCTGGACATTTCCTTGGATGCAGGTCCGATGCATGTCAGAGCATGAATGCAGCCGTCCAGTACTTCCAGAGGTGAGCACATTACAGGAACGTTTCCGAGTTCTACGTTCGGTCTAGCTCCCAGAACTCCGACTGGCTCTACCGGCAGGATGAAGTTATCATGCATAGCACCCTGTCCCATGATTTCCTTAACGATGACAACCTTCTTCTTTCCAGGATGACGGAACTGCTCGAACTTCTCTGTGTCAACAACCAGGGAATCATCCAGATCCTTCATTGCCTCACGGATTTCCTGTGTAACAACGTCGAATGCTGTATGAGCTGCGATCGGTCCACGTCTCTCCATGTTGGTCTTAGCCTGGATAGTAACCTGACCCTTGATGAAGATTTCACCCTTCTCCGGGCAGCCCGGACGTCCCCACTGAATGTTCTCGTCGAGGTATCCCTCGGAAGAACCGAACTCACCGATCTGAACGCCATTGTCATCTGTTCCTGTCAGCATCATTACTGCACCGTCCAGAACTCTGGTTGTGCCTGTTCCGAGCAGGTCGTCGCCTTCCTTTGTAGCGATCGGCTGAACGTCCATGATTGTCTCGGAATATGTATGATACTTATCCGGTGTGATGATCTCGAGCTTGAAGTCGTGAACCAGCTCCTGGTCAGCAATTACATCCTTCTCAATACCTTCACGGATGTAAAGAGTTGTTCCTTCGATCTTTGTCTCCGGTCCTCTCTTAACCTCTGTGATCTTATAGTGCTTTCTTGTCAGGTCTCTTACAACCTTGCCCTCAGCCTCTTCTTCTGCCGGTGCTGCTGCGCCTGCAACCTGAGCTGCTACTGCAGCCGGTGCTGCCGGTGCTGCTGCGCTTCCGCCGAATACTCCTGTAGGAATCTCCAGATCGATGTCTTTTCCTTCACCGATGTGGATCTTCATCATGCCGCCTGCTACTGCAGCCGGTGCTGCTGCAGGAGCTGCTGCCGGTGCTGCTTCCTCAGCCGGAGCCTCTTCTTCTGCAGGAGCTGCTTCTTCAGCCGGAGCCTCAGTGTAACCCTTCAGATTGTCTGCCGTCAGAGCGGTCAGAGAATCGCAGGTCTTAGTCATTGTTGCGCCGATAACCTGTCCGATTGTCAGTGCGCCGTCGAGATTCAGAAGTCCGGACTCAACGAGATCGTCGAAGATAGCCGGATCTTCCAGGTTGGATGCCTGAATTACTGTGCCTTCCTCTGCTCTGCAGCACAGTACTGCTGGATCCTTAGCATGTTCTTTAGCTGTTTCAGCTGAAATGGACATATACGTTTCCTCCTTTAACTTTTCAGCACTATTTAACGGTCAGCAGGTGCTTCTCCGCCGAATACCCATGTCGGGACTTCCAGGTCAATGTCCTTTCCTTCGCCGATATGGATCTTCATCATGCCGCCTGTTACGGCAGCAGATACCGTTGCACCAGACAGAGCTGCCGGAGCCGGCGTCTCTGTGGTTTCGCTTGTTTCATCCTCTGCTGCATCTTCATCAGCTCCTGCTTCGGAATAATCCTTCAGGTTGTCTGGTGTCAGAGCAGTCAGTGAATCCTCTGTTTTTGTCAGGGTTGCACCGAGAACCTGTCCGATTGTCAGTGCTCCGTCAATATTCAGCAGTCCGGAATCAACCAGATCTGGGAAGATCGTAGGGTCTTCCAGATTATGTGATGTAATGACGGTTCCCTCTTCTGCCCTGCAGCACAGTACTGCAGGATCGCCGGAATGTTCTTTCGCGTATTCTTCTGAAATAGACATTGGTTTCTCCTCCTCTTTTTGCAATCATTGTGTCTGCAAGTTACAGATATATAGGCAAACGGTCGATATGCCTCAAAAGCTCGACGGATTCGGGGGTTCCGCTTCCCTCTTGAAAAGTTATCTTTTGTCGATTAACCTGAGCGCCGGGGCGGCAGAAAGCTTCCCCCGCGCTCCCACGATCTTCCGTTTTCTATCAAATATTAATTGCCCTTAATTAAATTGGCAAATCGGTTTTTTCTATTCGAAATTTCTATCTGAAATTCTCCTAGAAATCAATATCCTGGCTGACTTCTCTGGATACAGTCATGTGTCTGTACAGCGGATGGCCAATCGTTCTCATCATATGGTCGGTCAGGTGGAATACCTTCAGTCCCATCTTAGGAGCGGATGCCATTACAGTGTTGGAACAGTCAGAGCAGTTTCCGATCAGGATATATTCGCATTTATCCTTCTTAAACTGCATGTTGTTCTTAACCTGTCCAGGACAGATTCCCGGACGCTCACACTTCAGAGATCCGTTCTTCTGTTCCTGAGCCTGCTTGCACTTGCATACAGAGATTACTTCGCCGTTCATCTTCTTTACAACGTCTCTGAGTCTGTCCTCTGTTCCGCTGCATGCGCAGACCAGAATACCACACTTGGCGCCGTGAAGATCCGGGAACGGAATGCTGACCAGAATCGCTCCGGAGGACTTGGTAACTGGGGAATCCAGTGTTGTCGGTCTTCCTGTGAACGGTCCTCCGAGAAGGATTTCACCGTACTCGCCGTCAATTCCGCCGGCTTTCTCGATCATATCATTAACAGAAGTTCCAACCGGTACGTCGAAGAAGACGTGCGGCTCGCTTCCGCCGTTCAGCTTTCCGCGGACGGTCATGTCCTTGGAATAGGATGGCTTTCTTTCTTCAATGGCTTCACATACTCTTGCGCATGTCTCGCAGTTGATGACAATTGCGTTGGCAGCGGATGGCAGCTGTGAAGGCTCGAGCTCGATGCCCAGGCACTCTCTTACGACTGCACGCTCCTCTCCTTCCGGATAAATGTCTGCCAGAAGATGCATGGATACGTCCGGTCTGTCCTTGATTGCTGCATCGATTGTCTTGATTGCTTTATGATGCTTTCTCTTGATTGCGATGATTACCTTGGAAGCATTGGAGATTTCCTTTGCATATTCTGCTCCGCGGATAACCTTCTCCGGATCCTGTTCCAGACGTGCGATGTTGTGTGCCAGTCCCGGCTCACACTCGGATGCGTTTACGAGGATATATCCATCCTTCAGATCGCAGTCCAGCTTAACGCCTGTCGGGAATCCTGCACCGCCCTGTCCGACGACTCCGGCTTCCTTGACCATATCCAGCTTGCTGCCTTCCTTGATCTTCTCATACTCATCCGGCTGCTCATCGTCAGCTTTAATAATGATGCGGTCGTCCAGAACATCCTCAACTGTTCCGTAAACACTGGAGAAAATGTTAGCTCCCAGTCCTGTCGGCTCTGCAATCAGCGTACCTTTCTTAACCCTGTCGCCCTTCTTGACGATCGGTGCACACGGTTTGCCGACATGCTGCCGGAGCAAAATCTGTAAATTGTCCATACTGTTACACTCCTCTTAGCCTAACACTTCTATTTTATTCAATACCAGGTATCTGGATTTTCACTAAGTTATTGTTAATTACTCGACAGGTTAACGTGATAATTTTCTAAATATTAGCGCCGGTAACAGAATGCCCGGAAAAACACAGTCCGATCACTGGTTTCTGTCCATCCTTCCTGCCGGATTTTCCTCCGGAAGTCTGGATGTATAAGAATACATAATTGTGATTCGATTAACTATGTCGCTTACGAATACCTCATCGCAACCTCATGTACATTTACAATATCACATCTTCAACAGGATTGCAATGAAATTATTAAAAAAATAACAGAGTTTTATCAGTCCTTTTATCATTGGCATTTCAATGCTTTTCCGATTTTCATCAATAATACGACTGAACCGCGTTCTATTCAGCGGTTTATTGTTTTTCCCCCACTATGGACGATTGATGACATTTTAAAACTTCTATCGATCTATAATTTATTTAAATCGGAGCTCTTCCCATTCTGCTGTCAAAAATAATTGGAAACCACCACATGATTTGTCCGTTTTTCCTGTGATTTTTTTATCGATCGAACACAACGTTTTCCCCAGCTCAATCGTTTCCCGCACCCCTCGTCAAAAGAGAGGTAATTTTTATCCTATTTTTCTGCTTTTCTTCTCCTTAAATCCCGATCACAGTACCAGAATTTCAAAGCTCCGGACAATCGGTACACTGTATACACGATACCCCCTCTTATTTTTTGACTCGTCTGTCTTTCAATCAATTGTTGCAAATAAAATCAGATAGATATATCTAATCAATATAATTTTACTCATTTCTATCGATTTTCTTTTGGATTATAGTTCTAATCTTTTACATTTTACGATATAATATTATCTAATACATCTTGATTTACGTATACAATTCCAAGGTATTGAGGTCCCGGATCCGGGATCGGACAGCATCCTGATTTTTTCACGGGATACTCCATAATTACAAAACACATAAAGACAGCAGAATACCCGGGTGATTCCGGAGAGGTCCATCCTTATGTATTCATCTGCATAACGATCATGAAAAATAAAAGAAAGAGGTAAGTAAAAACATGGGACGTAAAAAGAGAACAACAAAGCAGAAGATTGTGGACGCGGCATGGAAGCTCTTCTATACGAAAGGCTACGATGAAACCACAATCGAAGACATTATTAAAGAGTCCAAGACGTCCAAAGGCTCTTTCTACCACTATTTCAAGGGAAAAGACGCTCTTCTCGGCACACTGTCCGATCTGTTCGATCAGAAATATATCGAGCTGTCAGAAGAACTGGATGAACACAAGCCGGAAATGTCCGCCTCAGACAAACTGCTTTATCTGAATCATGAACTGTTTCAGATGATCGCAGATAACGTTGATATTCACCTGCTGGCTTACATGTACGGCACGCAGCTGACCACTGACGGCGAACGCCACCTGCTTAACAGCAGCCGTTTCTATTTCAAGTATATTACGGAAATTATAAAAGAAGGACTGGATTCCGGAGAATTTGACCAGCGCTTCACGCTGAACCAGCTGGTAAAGATCTACGCCATGTTTGAACGTTCCATGCTGTATGACTGGGCCCTGTGTAAGGGAAAGTACAGCCTGACAACGATATCGACCTATCTGCTGAAATCCATTCTGGACCGGTTTCGCCACGGCTATGACGGCGCCGAACTGGATGACAATGTCAAACAGACCTTTATCGATGCGTACATAAGTTCACGTTCGGATCTTTAACCGCTTCAGAAGTATATACTCCCCCGGGGAAGTTCACTGGTTGATGCGGGCGGGCATATTTTCATCCGCCTCCCTTCTGCAGCTGCCGGTCACGCAAACCGCATAAACCCCAGCAGCACCAAATTGAAAGAATGATAAAACCGCTGCCACCATCAAGGTGGCAGCGGTTTTTTATAAACTGATTTTCCAACATCGTAAAAGCTGAATCCAGGGTCATCCACAAGAGAAGCTGCAGATTTCTCCGTTCTAAGCATTCTGCTGCGGGTGTTCCTCATTCCAGAGCCTGTCCGCAGTCGGCTGCCATGCTTTTGCGTAGGCATCACACTTTCCGCACAGATGCTCTGCGCTCTCCGGGCTCAGCATATCCGTGCTCTTCGCGCCGGTCTTCTTCACCAGCTCGCGCAGATATTCCGGATTTTCCAGCATCGGGCACGGACGCAGGAGATTGCCGTTAAATGGCTGGTCATCCTGGTAAGCCTTGAACAGCGGCTGCTGCAGACATTCCAGCAAGGACTTATCGTGAATGTTGGCGCTGGAATAATGAATGAATACGCAAGGTTCTACATCGCCGTTCGGGTTGATGTGGCAGTACTCACGTCCGCCTGCGATGCATCCGCCGACCTTGTCGCCGTCGTTCTGGAAGTCCATCAGCCAGATCGGCTTTCCGCCCTCAAACCCTCTGACCTCGCGGATACGGTGGTACATATATTCTCTCTGCTCCGGCGTCGGCATCAGATCTACATCCGCATCATTGCCTACCGGCATATAATGGAAGTACCAGGAGAACTGTACACCCTTGCTGATCAGGAAATCGAAGAATTCATCGCTCGTTACGGATTGAATGTTCTTACTGGTGTAGCAGATGGAAGTGCCGTAAACCAGGCCATTCTTATTCATCAGATCCATGGCGTCCATAACTTTCTGGAATGTGCCCTTTCCGCGGCGTGCATCCGTTGTTTCCTCGAATCCTTCAATACTCATGACCAGAACGATGTTCTTGCATTTTCTGACATCATCACAGAATTTCTGGTCGACCAGCGTTCCATTGGTGAAAATCATGAATCCGCAGTCGGAATGTTTCCCGGCAAGACGGATGATGTCATCTTTTCTGACCATCGGCTCTCCGCCGGTCATAACGTATTCATGGATGCCCAGCTCCGTTCCCTGTGTGACGATGCTGTCCATATCCTCATAGCTCAGGTTCAGCGTGTGTTTATATTCCGCAGCCCAGCAGCCCGTACAGTGCAGGTTGCAGGCACTGGTCGGGTCGAACAGAATCACCCACGGAAGATGTGTGCCTAACTTCTCGCTCATTTTCTTTGTCTGCCGGTATCCAGACAGCGCACCTTCATATCCAAAGGACATAAAAATTCCCTTCAAAAATTCCGTATCTCTGCTGTCAAGCAGATTACAGAAGAACTGTGTCCATTTCCCATCCTTTCCGAAGGTCTCACGCAGCTTGTCGAACGCCTCCGGCGGCCAGGTATTTCCCAGGATTTTCTGAAACATATTAACAACACTGACAAATCCCTCTTCACGAGCATTCTTTGATTTCTTCAGAACACTGTTTAATGCTATTTCAAACGCTTTTCTTTCTGCAGCATGTGCAATCGAACTCATATGATCTTCCCCTTTCTCTCGACAAAAAACAGCCTTTCAAGAGGCTTCCCCTTATTGATATTATACTCTCTGTTACTTAGTCAGTAAAACCTACAAAACCGCGTTTTTGTATTAATTCCAAACACTTTTAGTTATTTATCATAAAATTATTTCTTTCACCTGATTTACATATTCCGTACGCCTGACCACGCCGGATTCCTGAATCTGCGCCTTTCCACGCGCTGTTTTCAAAAAGGAAAAGGCCGTAAAGCCTGATTTCACTTTACGACCTGGCTCCGCTATGCATCTGCATCCGGGTAATAGGATTTTTTCTCCTGATGGTGTTCCAGCATATTCATCACACCGATCAGGCAGGTGCATATGCCGACAATTTCTACGATGACCTTCACGCAGGCACCCAGAATCCGAAATACTCTCTTCATCCCTGTTCATGCGTCCGCAGTCTCAGTCTCTGCGCGCGTTCCTCCTTTCTCTCTCCTAGATGTTTCAGCCGGTAATACGGACTTCCCGGAACGTGATCCGCACAGAGATGGGCGCCCGCGACTCCCAGCCTGGTCATCACCGACAGCCCGAATCTGCGCATTCCGTATTCCGGTCCGAATAATTTATCCATTGTTCTGGAAGACGGTATGTCGTAAAAATACTCCACCGCCTTATAAAACTCTTCCTGCAGCTGCCATGGCGTCATTTTAGCAGGCTTGAAGGTAACATTCATCATGTCGAACTGCTCCCAGTCATGGGTCAGCATCCGGCCTTCCTTCACGAACTGCTCGTATACCGGTGTTCCCGGGTAGGGAGTCAGAATCGCACACTGCAGCTGATAGGCGTTCACTGATTTCGCAAAGGCGACGCTCCGGTGTATGTCTTCAATTGAATCATCATCAATCCCCAGAACCAGACTCGCAATCAGACGGATTCCATGGTCCGCACACGCCTTTGCAGCGTCGCGGATATCCTGGATGCTCTGCCTCTTGTTCACACGGTCGAGCGCCTTCTGATTCAGCGACTCGATTCCGATCAGAACCCGGGTCAGATGAGCATCGTGCAGGAGCTGAAGCAGCTCCTCATCCTTTGCGAGATCGGTACGCCCGAAGAAAAATGTTTCTTTAAACGTTAATCCCTCTGCAATCATTCTCCGGCAGATCTCCTTGGCTCTTTCCTTATCTGCCGTAAAATTGTCATCTTCAAAATTCATATATTGAAATCCCATGTCCTTATACATGCGGATTTCCTCGATAACGTTATCTACACTTCGCTGACGGTAGGGCGCAAACATTCTCGATGTCGTGCAGAACGTACAGCAGAAGGGACAGCCTCTGGTGGTAATCACGTTCGCGCATTCCGTCGGCGTCCTGAGAATAGAATAATCCGGAAAGGGGACACTGTCCAGATCACAGATCGGATCCGGCCTTACAATCGGATCCTTGATTCTGCCTTCTACGACATCCAGAATGACCGATTCTCCCTCTCCGACGATTATCTGATCAGCATGCTGCAGAGCCTCCTCCGGCAGCGCAGATACGTGGAATCCGCCCATCAGAACTCTTGCGTCACTTTCCCGGTGAACGATATCCGCCAGTTCGTATCCACGCGGCGCCGTCGATGTCATCAGGCAGAAGCAGAACACATCTGTGTCGTCCAGCATCTCTTCAATATGAACAGGTCCGTTCAGTTCTTCATATACCTCAACTTCGTGACCGGCTTCCTTTAATATATGTCCAAGGATCAGCGGACCGGTGATTGAATTCGGGTGTCCGTAAATTTTGCCGCCGAACCGGTATGCCGGAATTCTTCTGATCCTTGCAGTCGGCGTAATAAATACAATCTTCACTGTTCCCTCCCTGTGTGATCCATCTCACAGACCGGCCGGGGAAAAAACCGGCCGATATTCAGTGTATACAATTCCTGTTGTCTCTATTTTAACGCCGGAAAAATATCTCTCAATGAACAAGAATGCCGGTCTGTACCCAAATGGTACAAACCGGCATAATTGGCCCAAAATAATTCTGAATTTTTCTTTATTATTCTTAAGTTATAGTCTGTCCGGCTCCGGATCATCCTTCTGCGGCGTGATGCGGAAAGCCATATCGATCGATCCGGCCAGAAGATCTCCCAGTCTTCTGGTCATCGACACAATGTCATACATCATATCTGCGTCAAACCAGTCCAGAAGCAGGCCCTCGATCGCGCTGGAATAAAAGTGGATCAGGAGATCCATATCCTCGTCAGACAGACTCTGCTCCCTCATAATCAGCTGAATATAACGCCTTACTCCGCAGTCGCACACCCGTTTGAAGGCCTGCTGGAAGCGGCGGTGATCATCGCTGTGGAGAATATGAATGATTTCTGCCTTCTTTTTTAAGGTGAACTCTTCCTCCTTAATCAGACAGCCGACAAAATTAGACGTCCGGTAATTCTGTTCGACAATCTTTTCTGCCTGCTCAATGAAATACTGTTCCGGCACATCCGCAAGACAGGAAAAATGGTAATAAAAAGCATGCCTGCTGATTTCACATTTCTCCGTAAGCATTTTCACCGTGATTTTATTAAAGGCATGCTGTTTCAGCAACTTCATGAACTCACTGGTAATATGTCTTTCCATTACATCCATAGCAGCCCTCCTTTCCATCCTCAACTAATCGCAGATTTATCCACCCTCATTAACCACCGGAAAAATCCAGTGCGCAGGGCAGCAGCCTTACTCCCGGGTCAGCAGCACAGCAGCTTCCAGTCTCCCGGTCTGCGGGAACATGTCAAAGGGCGTCATCTCTGCCGCTCTGTATCCGCATCCGGACAGGAAGCTCAGATCTCTGGCCAGAGTCGGCGGCTCACAGGAGACATAGACGATTTTTCCCGGAGCGGCATCTGCACAGACCTGAAGAAGGGACTGGTCACATCCTGCGCGCGGCGGATCCAGGATGATGCAGTCCACACCGTCCAGCCGAACCTTCAGCAAGTCTTCCGGCGACGGGTCTTTCTCTTGCGCATTACTTTTTGTCCCCGGAAGATGAGGCGCATCGGATTTCACCTCTGCCGCTTCCTCTGTTCCGAGAACCTTTCCGATCTCATCTTCCGCTTTTCCGGTCACGTAACGCGCATGGACGATTCCGTTGATAACCGCATTCCGGTTCGCCGCGACCACGGCTTCATGACTGGACTCGATGCCCACCAGTTCGATCTGATCCTGCATGCGTCCGGAAAGCCACAGCCCGATCGTGCCGGCGCCGCAGTACAGATCCAGCACATGGTCTCCCGGTTTCAGGTCTGCATAGTCACTGACCTGATCGTAGAGCTTTTCCATCATATACGGATTCACCTGATAGAAGGCCTCCGGGCTGATCTCAAACTTCATCCCGCCAATTTCTTCATGAATCACACGGTCTCCCGCAAGACAGACAGAAGTTTTTCCATAAAGCTCATGATTTTTCCCGCGGTTCTGGTTGATCCAGACGCTGGTCAGCGCGTATCCCGGATCCTCCCCGAGATTGTAAACGGCATCATCCAGCATGCCGACCAGCTTTTCACCGTTCGGAATGCCCTTTCCGTTGATCACCAGAATCACCATAACCTCGCCGCTTCCAAAGGCCGTGCGGACGATCATGTTTTTCAGCAGCCCTTTTCCGGTTCTTGGATTGAAGGCCTGCACGTGATCCGACTCCATAAACGCTCTCAGGGCCTCTGCACAGGCCAGGGCCGCAGGTGACTGGATCTGACATTCCGGGCAGTCCGCGGCACGATGGGTCCGGTTCTGGTAGAATCCGACCACCGGCTTTCCATTCTCCTCGGATACAGTAAAAACAGCCTTGCTGCGGTAATGCAGGGCGCCGTCTGCGGCATCGTCTCCCATTCCGACAGCCGGGCGGACAGCGACATCCTTCAGGCCGCCGATCCGCTGCACCGCATCCTGAAGATGGCGCTGCTTCAGCTTCAGCTGTTCTTCATACTGCAGGCCTCCAAGGGCGCAGCCGCCGCAGGATTTCTGATGCGGGCAGTATTTCTCCTCTGTGCGCAGAGAAGAGGCCGTATCCAGGAACATCATCTCCGCCTGGGCGTAACGCTTTTTCATTTTCTTCACTTCACAGCGCACCAGGTCTCCCGGAAGCGGCACGGCACCGGCATCAGATCTGCGGATGAAGACCATGCGCCCGTCTTCTGCCCGGCCGAGCCCCTGTCCGTCTTCCGTGACATCTTCAATTCTGATCTGCAGGATATCTCCTTTTTCCATTGTATTCTCCTGTCATTCGCGGATTCAGTGGGAACAAGGCCCGGTGATGCCGGGATGCGCGGGATGAACCTCTGCATCCGGTCATCTGGCTGACGCGCCGTTACGCATCCTGCGTATCAGCAGTACTGCCGGGCCTCATCCTTTCCCCTCCTATATCATTTATACACTATTTCCAGAAATTTACATGCTATTTTTTTGCTATTTTTTTATTTTCTCTTTCCACGGAAGGCACGGAATCCTTCGCCGGATTTTCCGCGTCTTGCGCCCTTCCCGGAGTGGCTGCCCGGCTTTACAAACTTCCCGGAGCGCTTTCTGCCGGAAAAGTCACGTCCGGAATGGCCGCGGCTGCCGGACTTTTCATATCTGCCGCCCTCCCGTCTTCCGGAATCTTTTCCGAAGTCCCGGGATGAGGATCTCCGGTCTATGCCAAAGTCACGGGATTCTGCATCACGGCGCTTTCTTGAATGTTGATTTTTGTCCCTGCTGAAGTCGGAATCGGAGCGGCCGGATCTGCGGCGGCTCTTTCCGTACTGACCGGATTTCCCAGATCTTCCGGAATGTCCGGAATTTCCATTGCGGCCGGAATTTCTGCGGGAACCCTTCTTTCCGCCTCCGCGCTTTCCGGAAACGATCTCGATGTCTTCACGCGCCTCGCCCAGGCTCTCTCTCAGGAAAGCCGCCGCGATCAGCAGCTGGTCGGTGTGGTTCTCCATGGCGTAGCTTCTGATCATATCCGCGTATTCTGTCAGATCCATGCCCTCACAGAACTTCAGCGCGCGCTCAATGTTGCTGTTCGCCTTGATCGGCATAACGTCGCGGTAGCTCGGCATTACCTTTTCCTTGATGGATGCACCGGTGAATTCCTGCAGAGCATTGATCTTGCGGCGTTCTCTGGTGTTGATCAGGGAAACGGCCTTACCCTTCTTTCCGGCACGGCCTGTACGTCCGATTCTGTGCACGTAGTATTCCATCTCCTGCGGAAGGTCGTAGTTGAATACGATGTCCACGTCATCCACGTCGATTCCGCGGGCTGCAACGTCCGTAGCCAGCAGAAGATCCAGATTTCCGCTTCTGAACAGGTCCATCACACGGTCTCTCTGCTGCTGAGACAGATCTCCGTGCAGGCCCTCTGCGGAATAACCGCGCCTCTTCAGCAGCAGGGTCAGCTGGTCGACCTTGCGCTTAGTGTTGCAGAAAACCAGAGCGCGCTTCGGGCACATATAGTCGATCAGACGGCAGAGCGCCTCATCCTTCTGTCTGCCTTTTACCATATAATAGCTCTGCTTGATCTTCGGAACCGTCAGCTCGTCGTGAGAAACCTCGATAATCTCCGGGTCCTTCTGATAGGCGCGGGTCAGCTCCAGAATCTCGTCCGGCATGGTCGCGGAGAACAGCGCCGTCTGACGCTCCTCCGGCATGGCCTGGCAGATCGTCTCAATGTCGTCGCGAAAGCCCATATCCAGCATTTCATCCGCCTCATCCAGAACGAGGTATTTCACGTTTTCCAGCTTCAGCGTACCTCTGCGCATGTGGTCCATCACACGTCCCGGCGTTCCGATCACTGCCGTAACGCCCTTTCTGAGCGCCTTCAGCTGGCGGACGATGTCAGAGCCTCCGTAAACCGACAGGATCTTCAGACCGTCCACATACTTTCCCATTGTCGCGATTTCCTCCGCGTCCTGCATGGCCAGCTCTCTCGTCGGACAAAGAACAACCGCCTGCACGCTGCGCTCTGCAGGCTCCACAAGGGAGAGAAGCGGAATTCCGAATGCCGCGGTCTTTCCTGTTCCCGTCTGCGCCAGGCCGACGATGTCCTTTCCGTCCAGAATTGCAGGAATCGCCTGCTCCTGAATCGGTGTCATCTCCTCAAATCCCATCTCTGCGATGCCCTGAAGGATTTCTGCTTTTAAATTTGTGTCTTGATACTTCATTATATATGTCTCTTCTCTTTCTTCTGCTTCGGGCACCGCCGGAAACCTCTTTCTCCAGTCACGCCCATCCTGTGCAGACTTCTTCCTGTACGCGGATTCCAAGTATTCCGCGCCTGCGCTGAAAAACAGCGTCAATCGTTCTATTATACTCTGTCCGGACCGTGTATACAATCATTATTTCCGGATTTACCCTTGTCTTTTTCTTTTGTCCCCTCCCGCTCCTGAATGTAGCCATCGAGGAACTTCCGCAGGGCCCGGGTAAAGGAATTTCCCGCATTCTGCTTCAGAGTGATCAGATTAAGCGCAATGTCGATTTCCGGATCCAGCGGAACGGCCTTTCCACCATATCTCCGGACAAATGATTCCGGGCCAAGGGCAATCCCGGCTCCGCTTCTGACCAGGGCCATGATGGTCTCGATGTCCTGCGCGCGGTAAACCTTCTTTACATGAATGCCCCAGGTATAGCGCAGCTCCTGGAGAACGGAATCGTCCAGACAGCCTTCCGGCCCGGAAATAAAGGAGCAGCCGTCCAGATCTTCGATCCGGATACTTCTCAGCAGACTCTTCGAGTCATCATCGGATACCAGGACACACTGCGGCTCTGTAAGAAGCGGATGGATATAGAAGCGTTCCGGATGCGGGACGTGCCCCTCTGGCGGAATTCTGCAGATGGCAATTTCAATCTTCTTCTCCTCCAGCATATCCATCATGGATACGCCCACATCCGTCAGGAAAGTCACCGATGTGTCCGGATGGCGGTTGAAAAATTTCACCAGCGGATCAAAAAGCTCCTGGGAATAGACACGCGGATCCAGGCCGATGGAAATCTCTGAACATACTGCGTCGCTCAGTTTTTTCCGGTCTTCTTCCAGCCGGGTCCAGGCTTCTTTAACGGCAATCGCATCGGTCTGAAACAGCCGCCCGGAAGCCGTCAGCACGACTCCCTGCGGTTCTCTTCTGAGCAGCTGGCAGCCGGTTTCCGCTTCCAGATTCTTGATCTGCAGGGAAAGCGCAGGCTGGGAAACATGCAGCTCTTCCGCCGCCTTCGACATGCTCCCATATTCCGCCGCCGCGAGAAAATACATTACCTGTAGTATCGTCATATTACTCTCCATTCTATACGCTTCTGCAAGGTATAAGCGTCTCTTATACCCATATATTATAACAGTATTTCTATTTTTTCAAGAATTCAGATAAGATAAAAGTATAGAAATCAATACAATAATTCCGCGGCTGATCCGCTGTGTGTGCAGATAAATTTCTGCAGGCCTGTGCCGGGTATCTGCCGGCAGCATCCACAGCCCTTGATTTACCGCCGCTGAAAACAGAAAATTACAGAAAGTTGAAATTGCGCTTCCGCAATAATGGTACAGGCGGAAGCCGGAACGGAAAGGAGACGAGAGGGAATGGAAAAGCGTTTGATGTCGGGAAACGAAGCCATTGCCCGCGGCGCATATGAAGCAGGCGTAAAGTTCTGCTCTGCGTATCCGGGCACCCCAAGTACAGAAATTTTCGAGAACCTGCCGCAGTATAAGGATGTCCTCCACTGCGAGTGGGCGCCGAATGAGAAGGTTGCGACAGAGGCAGCATACGGAGCCGCAATGGCCGGTGTCCGCAGCCTGTGCGCAATGAAGCATGTCGGCCTGAATGTCGCGGCCGATCCGCTGTTCACCGCATCCTATGACGGACTGAACGGAGGCATGGTCCTCGTCAGCGCAGACGACCCGAGCATGCACTCCTCACAGAACGAGCAGGATAACCGCCACTATGCAATCGCTGCCAAGATCGCATGTCTGGAACCTTCCGATTCACAGGAATGCAAGGACTTCATGAAATACGCATTCGAAATTTCCGAGAAATTCGATATGCCGGTTATGCTCCGCACAACAACCCGTGTTTCCCACTCCAAGAGCATTGTCGAGCTGGGAGAACGGACAGAAGCCGAAGTAAAGCCGTATAAACGTGATGCAGACCGTTTTGTCAGCACACCGGCTCATGCCTGCAAACATCATCCTCAGGTTGAGGCCAACCTGAAAGCGCTGGAAAAGTATGCCTGCGACTGTCCGCTGAACCGTATGGAAATCAAGGGTTCCAAAGTCGGTGTCGTTACCGCTTCTATTTCTTATCAGTATGCAAAGGAAATCTTCCCAGAGGATACTTCCTTCCTGAAGCTGGGCCTGACCAATCCTCTTCCGATCAAACTGATCAGAGAGTTCGCGTCCAAAGTTGACAAGCTGTATGTCATTGAAGAGCTGGACGGCATCATGGAAGAGCAGATCAAGGCTGCAGGAATTGCGTGCACAGGAAAAGATCTGGTCAGCAACATGTTCGAGCTGAATCCGGAGCGTCTGCGCGAGGAAATCTTCGGTGAGAAGCCGGAGACCGTAGATCCTGGAGTAGAAGCTGTCGGCAGACCGCCTGCACTGTGCCCGGGATGTCCGCACAGAGGATTCTTCTACACCATGAGCAAGATCAAGGATGCCGTAATCTGCGGAGATATCGGATGCTACACACTGGGATGCGCCGCACCGCTGAACGCCATGGACTCCTGCGTATGTATGGGAGCCGGATTCTCAGCAGCAGCCGGAATGGCAAAGGCCTTCGAAGAAACCGGCCAGAAGAAGCATGTCTTCGGCGTACTCGGCGACTCCACCTTCTTCCACAGCGGTATGACCGGCGCGGCAGAGATCATCTATAATAACGCAGATGTAATTCCAGTCGTTCTGGATAACTCCATCACCGCGATGACCGGCCAGCAGGATAACCCGGGAACCGGATTCAACCTGGAAGGAGACATCGCCTCCAAGATCAAGATTGAAGATGTCCTGAAAGCCATCGGATTCAAGAACGTAATCATCGTTGATCCGCAGGATCTGGATGCCATGAAGAAAGCTGCTGAAGATGCAATGAACAGCACTGAGAAGACGGCCATCATCACACGCCGTCCATGCGCAATGCTGAAACACATCGACCACCACTTCGGAAAGTGCGTGGTTGACCGCGACGTCTGCATCGGCTGCAAGAAGTGCCTGAGCGTCGGCTGCCCGGCCGTCATGATCAGAGACGGAAAGTCCATGATCGATACTTCCCTCTGTGTCGGCTGCACCGTCTGCGCACAGGTATGTCCGGTAAAGGCAATCAGAAGGGAGGATCAGTAAGATGAAAACCAAGAGTGCAATTTTAGTCGGCGTCGGCGGACAGGGCGCGATTCTTACTGCCCGTGTACTGGTAAACGGCCTGATGAAGCAGGGCTACGACGTAAAGATGTCTGAAGTCCACGGCATGAGTCAGCGCGGCGGAAGCGTATCCACACAGGTCCGCTGGGGAGAAAAAGTCTACTCCCCGCTGATCGGAAAAGGAGAAGCCGATCTGCTCGTTGCCTTTGAAGAGATGGAAGCCGTCCGCTACGCAGATTATCTGAAGCCGGGCGCCATCGCCGTCATCAACAACTACCGTCAGGATTCTTCCCTGACTGCAGCAGGTCTTGCGGAATATCCGGAAGGCTGCATAGAGGCTATGCAGAAACACTTTAAATGCTTCACCCTGAAAGCAGAAGAGATTGCAAAAGAGATCGGCAGCGTAAAATGCACCAATATCGTTCTGTTCGGCGCAATGACCGAAGCCCTGGATCTCGGTGATGTGGACTGGGAAGAGGTTATCAGGGAGACCGTACCTCCTAAGTTCGCTGAAATGAACATCCAGGCTTACCGCCGCGGAAAAGAAGCTGCAAAAGCAGACGCGTAGTCAGTAACATATACTGCAAAAGAAAATGCCGGAACTCCACATCCGGATTTACAAGCTCTAATCACTTACGAGCAGGAGGCAGCGCCAGATCATGGTGCTGTCTCCTGTCTTTTACTGCAAGATTCAGCTTTTCCGGCTTTCCTGGCTTACTTAATAGAAGAGACGAGAAGACGATAAAAAAAGGCCGCCGCCCGGCTTTATTATCGCAGCTTCGTGCAGCGTCCCTCAAAAAACAGCGCGTCCGCGCGGCCTGATCCCAGGCCGGCGCGGACGCCTTTCTCTTTTCATGAAACATGTTCCAGCTTATTTTATCCACTACTGCTGGTAGTCGTGCGCATCCTCCAGAACCATGTCTTTTACCTTCATCAGTCTGGTCTGATTGGATCTCTCACCCTCATCCAGCTTCATCTGGATATAGCGGATGGTGGTCTCAAGACGCGGAATCATAACATATTCCAAGGCGTTGACCCGGCGTCTGGTTTTCTCCAGCTCTGCAGCCATGAGCTGTACTTCCTTCTCATGGGCAGCCAGATCCAGAAGTTTCGGGAACACATCCGCGGCTGCGCTGATGGCGCCGTCCAGATCACCGGACGTGTCCGCATATCCGTAGGCATAAACATCTGTCGGATCCTTGGCGGTTGTCTGGAAGGAGAATTCCGGAACGTTGACGCTCATGATATTCTTCTTCTGCACAGAAAGCTCTACGCCCTGCTTCGGATACATCAGAGCCTCTTCCATCGCCTCATTGCTCATGACGGCATTGGCCTTCTCAAAGTCCTTATACATTGCCGCGAGCTCCTTCTCGACTTCCTGGCGGAGCCGCCCGTTTTCCCGGGCCAGCTCCAGAAAGTTCTTCATCAGCTCATCGCGCTTGTCCTTCATCAGCTTGTGTCCGCGTTCTGCGGTTGCCAGACGTTTTTTCAGCGTGGAGAGCATCATTCTGGTAGGATTGACATTTAATCTGTCCATAGGATCACCTACCTGTCGTAATACTTCTCAATCAGCTTGTCATCAATTCTCTTCAGCTCGCTCTTCGGCAGGATCTTCAGCAGATCCCAGCCCAGATCAAGCGTCTCTTCAATGCTTCTGTCCGTGTCATTTCCCTGAGAGACGTAGCGTTTCTCGAATTCATCACTGAACTTCGCGTACTTCAGGTCGGTCTCTGTCAGTGCGGCTTCACCGAGGATGGTGGCCAGCTCCAGACTTTCTTTACCTTTCGCATAGGCGGCGAACAGCTGGTTCATGGTGTCCGCGTGGTCTTCTCTGGTCTTTCCCTTTCCGATACCTTTATCCTTCAGACGGGACAGGGACGGAAGTACATCGATCGGCGGCTCGATCCCCTTACGGTAAAGCTCCTTGGACAGAATGATCTGTCCCTCGGTGATGTATCCGGTCAGGTCCGGGATCGGGTGCGTGATGTCGCCTTCCGGCATGGTCAGGATCGGGATCAGGGTGATGGATCCGTCATAGCCCTTCTTTCTGCCGGCACGCTCGTACATGGTTGCCAGGTCGGTATAGAGGTAGCCCGGGTAGCCGCGGCGTCCCGGTACTTCCTTACGTGCGGCGGATACTTCACGCAGCGCCTCGGCGTAGTTGGTGATATCGGTCAGGATGACCAGCACGTGCATGCCCAGGTCAAAGGCCAGGTACTCTGCAGCGGTCAGGGCCATTCTCGGGGTTGCGATACGTTCTACGGCCGGGTCGTTCGCCAGGTTCATGAACATGACGGTACGGTCGATGGCTCCAGTTCTTCTGAAGTCGGATGCGAAGTAATCGGCTTCCTCATAGGTAATTCCAATCGCCGCGAAGACAACCGCGAATTTGGATTCTCCGCCGTCCAGTACCTTTGCCTGACGGGCAATCTGTGCCGCCAGCTGTGCGTGCGGCAGTCCGGATTCGGAGAAGATCGGCAGCTTCTGTCCTCTTACCAGAGTGTTCAGTCCGTCAATTGCGGATACTCCGGTCTGAATGAACTCTGCCGGGTAGTCTCTGGCCGCCGGGTTCATCGCCAGTCCGTTGATGTCCAGGGATTTTTCCGGAATGATGTCCGGACCGCCGTCTGCCGGGCGTCCCATACCATCGAACACACGTCCGAGGATTTCCGGGGAAACCTTCAGCTCGGTTCCTTTTCCAAGGAAACGGACGGAACTTTCCTTCAGGTTGATTCCCGCCGCACTCTCAAAAAGCTGGACCAGAACGTCTCCGCCGTTAATTTCCAGAACCTTGCACAGACGCTTCTCGCCGTTCTGCAGGAGGATTTCTCCCAGCTCATCATAGGTAGCGCCTTCTACATCTTTTACCAGCATCAGAGGGCCGGCAACTTCTGATATTGTTTTATATTCCTTAATCATCGTTCTCCGCCTCCTCTGCGATCAGCGCCTGAATGCTGTCTTTCAGCTCCTGCATCAGGCTGTCATAGGCGCCGTCAACCTTGTCTTCTTCCAGATATTTAAAACGTCCGATTTTCTCCTTGACCGGGAGTGTTTCCAGTTTATTGAACGGGGCTCCTTTGCCGACGCCGTCAACGGCTAGATCAAAGTAGCTCAGGATCAGCTTCAGCATCTTATACTGCTTATTCATGGAAGAATAGGTATCGATGTCGTGGAAAGCGTTCTGGTGCAGGTAGTCCTCACGGATGGACTTGCAGGCATCCAGTTTTACACGGTCTTCCAGTGACAGGGCATCTACACCGACCAGCTGTACGATTTCGTTCAGGTTGGCCTCTTCCTGCAGCAGCCTCAGTGCCTGGGCACGGAGTTTCGGGAACTCCTTATTCACGTTCTTCTCAAACCACGGGGTCAGACGGTCAACATACAGGGAGTAACTCTGCAGCCAGTCGATCGCCGGGAAGTGACGCTCATGCGCCAGGGTCGCGGACAGACACCAGAATACCTTTACAATTCTCAGGGTCGCCTGTGATACCGGCTCGGAAATATCTCCGCCCGGCGGGGATACGGCTCCGATTGCGCTCAGTGCGCCGATACGGTCATCGGATCCCAGTGTGCGGACTCTTCCGGCACGCTCGTAAAACTGCGCCAGACGGGAGCCCAGGTAGGCCGGGTATCCTTCTTCACCAGGCATCTCTTCCAGACGTCCGGACATCTCACGCAGCGCCTCTGCCCAGCGGGAGGTGGAATCCGCCATCAGCGCTACAGAATATCCCATGTCGCGGAAGTACTCTGCAATGGTAATTCCGGTGTAAATGGATGCTTCACGGGCTGCTACCGGCATATCAGATGTATTCGCGATCAGAACGGTTCTCTTCATCAGAGACTCGCCTGTGCGCGGGTCCTTCAGTGCAGGGAACTCGTTCAGTACATCGGTCATCTCATTTCCACGCTCGCCGCAGCCGATGTAAACAACGATGTCCGCGTCCGCCCATTTTGCCAGCTGATGCTGTACAACGGTCTTTCCGGATCCGAACGGTCCCGGAACCGCGGCAACTCCGCCCTTTGCGATCGGGAACATCGTATCAATGACACGCTGTCCGGTGATCAGCGGCATGTCCGGAACGAGCTTTTCTTTATATGGTCTGCCGACACGGACCGGCCATTTCTGCATCAGGGTCAGTTCCTTCTCTTCACCGCTGTCCAGTTTCAGTACAGCGACCTTCTGGTCGACGGTGTAGGATCCTGCCTCAATGGACACGATCTGACCGCGGAGCGGATACGGAACCATGATCTTATGCTTTACAACGGCGGTTTCATCTACCGTTCCGATTACATCTCCGGACTCAACCTCATCACCAGCCTTGACGCACGGTGTGAATTCCCATTTCTTTTCACGGTCGAGAGCCGGCACCTGGATACCTCTAGTGATATTCGGGCCAACCTTCTCATACATTGTTTCCAGCGGACGCTGAATTCCATCGTAAATATTTTCAATCAGTCCCGGCCCCAGCTCTACAGAAAGCTGTGCGCCTGTGCTGACCACCGGCGCTCCCGGTCCGATTCCTGCTGTTTCCTCGTAAACCTGAATAGATGCATCGCCTCCGCGCATCTCGATGATCTCACCGATCAGTCCCAGATCACCAACGCGGACTACGTCGAACATATCCGCATCTTCCATGCCGGATGCAACGACCAGAGGTCCAGAAACCTTCGTAATTGTTCCCTGCGCCATCTATTTCTCACCTCCAAATAATATATCTGCTCCGACAGCTCTTTCCACGGCTTTGCTGACATTTCTCAGTCCCTCGCCGGTGGCTCCGTTTCTGTCCGGGATCGTAATGATCGCCGGAAGCATCATATCTTTATATTTATCAACTTCATTCGGGATCTCCGCCGCGATTTTCTCCGTAATATACAGAATCGCGTAGTCCTCTTCTGCCAGCTTATGCACCAGCTTCCGGGCCTCATCCCCTGAACTGACAGGGAACACAGACAGGCCTACCGACTGAAATCCCAGGACAGACGCTCTGTCCCCGATAACACCGACCTTATACATATGGTTCCCTTATCCTTTCTTCTATTTCATCCGGATCGAACCCGAACTGGCTGCCCATCAGCGCAATCCGAAGATTCGAAAGTTCCTGGTGCTTGGCGAACCAGAATCCTTCAATCGGAACGATTCCGAACGGCTCATACTTTGCTTTTCTCACATGGTCCATGACCGCATCATCCCGGAGCCGCTCAAACAGCCCGAAACTTCCCGTTTCCTTCAGCGCCTTACCGCCTTCGGTGAATGCCTGCTGGAATCCGTACGGCGCCAGCCTTTCTCCGACACGGGAGTACGCCTCTTCATAACAGGAAATCAGAAGCTGAAGCGGGATGTTTCCACCGCTGATGAACAGGTCCTTAAACGCAGACCACGGTTTCCCCATGCTGCGGAAGCGGACGAACACGCCCAGATTCACCGCGTCGATCTGCCGGCGCACCAGTTCCTCCATGAACGGTTCCTCCATCGCGGTCACATCATCCAGCATCTGCTTATAGCAAGCCTTATCCAGGATCAGGTCGATGGCCTGCGGATCATGCCCTCTTCCGAAGGTGTCCGCGGCATCCGCAATGGCCTTTTTCAGCCCTTCCGGCATTCCCGATCCGCTGCGCTCTCTGATCAGCAGTTCCATTTTCTCGGCCGGGATACTTCCCGCATCCGACATCATGGCCGGATCCGGCGTTTTCCCCAGCGCCTCTGCCTTCAGGCAGACCTTGGCGTTGTGAAAATCCGACGGATAAAGATTGAATGCCAGTTCCGAAGGATCTGGAACCGTGCTGAATACGATTTCATGCAGCTTTTCCTCTTCCCGGTGCAGAAACGGGTCGATTCCGCCCGCCTTCAGCTCCTTGGACTCCTCATAGCCGAACTCTCTCAGCATGGCCTCCGCGGCCTCCAGATCGCGGCTTCCCGCAATGCGCATCAGGTCCTTGCGCGTCATCAGATGCCTGGTGAAATTTCCAATGTATGAGTCTGCAAAGATGTAATCTGTCTCTTTTCTCTTTGCCATACCAATTTCTCCCTATTGCACGCGGAACAGAATCTCCGCCGCCTTTTCCGCCAGTTCCTCCCTGGCCTCCTTGGCGAAACTTTCGATCGTTCCGTTGATGTATACCTTTCCATCGCGCAGCATCAGTCCGCCGGAAAACGGTCTTGTCTCCTCAGAAAGTGTAAACGCACTTCCCGGGATTTCCTTCTTCAGCGCCTTCATCAGCGCCTCACCGACCTTTTCGCGGTCCCGCGCGTTCAGGATGACTTCAGCTTTCTTCAGGCCCGTTTCCGCAGCGATTCCGGTAAGAAACGCAACATATTCTCCCGGCTCAAGATCCGCCGCCTCTTCCGCAGCCTTAGAAAAGCACGCGTTCAGTTTTTCCTGCTTCGTCTGCAGGAGCAGCTTGCGGCTGTCGATATCCGCGACCGACTGTCTGCGGCTGATGACTTTCAGCTTATCTTCCTTTCCGCGCTGCTCCGCGTCTTTTACCTTCTGATCTGCCTCCTGCTGCGCCCGGCTTACGATTTCGTCTGCCTGCTTCTGTGCGTCTTCCGCGATGGACCTGGCCTGCATTTCTGCATCTTCTATAATTTTCGATGTAATCTTTTCAATACTCATTTGTCCACGTCCTATCTCTTGCTCACTGCTTTTTGACAAAAGTTAAAAACCAAGGTTGAACAGCATCAGCAGGGAAACGAGCAGTGCGAAAATTGCATAAGTCTCTACCATTGCCGCGTAGATAATTCCTTTACCCATCTGATCCTCTCTCTTGCCGAGAAGCATGATTCCGGATGCTGCAGCCTTGCCCTGTGCAATACCGGACCAGATACCTACGATACAGATCGGAAGCGAGCATGCGAAGATGTATAATCCCTGCGCCATGGAGAGGTCTTTCATTCCGCCGCCTCCGAGCAGTCCGATTTTAATGAAAATAAGGAATGTAACGATCAGTCCGTAAATTCCCTGTGTACCAGGCAGAGCCTGTAAAATCAATGTACGGCCGAATTTCTTAGGATCTTCCGCAACAACTCCGGCTGCGGCCTGTCCGGCGATACCAACGCCCATTGCGCTTCCTACGCCTGCGAGAGCGGCTACTGCCGCGCCGATCAGAGCCCATACATTTCCACTCATGATAAATACCTCCATGAAAACTAGTCTGTTAATCTTACATATTTAGTGTTTCTCCGGAACGGGTTGAACGGTTCGCCGCCGTCCTCATAGAACTTTCCGAAGAATTCGATATACTGCAGTCTGCTTGTATGTACAAACGAGCCCAGTGCGTTGATGGCCAGGTTAAAGATATGGCCGATGACAAACACGATGAGCAGGATGATTGCACCCTTGATTCCGCCGCCGGACAGTGTTCCGATGGTGTTGACAACCTGGGCGATTACTCCTGTTGCAAGTCCCAGTGCAAGCAGTCTCGCATAGGAAAGAATATCGGACAGGAATCCTGTGATGTTGTAAATCGCGGTGATGCCGCCGATTACCTTTCCGAATCCTTTCTTATCTCTGCCTCCGGTGAGAAGCAGAATGATGAAGCCGGCAATCATGATGTACTCTCCGGCCTTGAATCCGCCTGTGCTCTTTCCATTCAGCACGATCATCAGAATAATTCCTCCGATTACCATGTACCAGGAGAAATCATCGAATACCGCATCCCAGAAGTGGCCTCTTCTGATCTTCATTCCGGCATCCAGTCCCATTCCCAGGAAGATATGGACAATGCCAAGTCCCAGGGAGAAAATCAGGAGTTTGGTCGGATTGGAGATTGGGTCGAACCAGATCGGCTTAATCGCGGCATTGGAATGGAAGAAGGTAGTCGCTATTGCATTGACACTGTTTCCAAACCATCCGCCGAACATCGCTCCCCAGAAAATTGTGGAAATTCCGCAGTACATGAACATTTTCACCATATGATACAGATTTCCCTCAATTTTGAACTTATGGAGTATCACTGCCGTTGCAATGGTCAGCAGAATTCCGTAACCCGCATCACTCAGCATCATGCCGAAGAAGCATGCGTAGAAAATGGAGAACCATCTGGTCGGGTCAATTCCGTGATAATCCGGAAGGGAATACATCTCGGTTACTGACTCGAACGGAGCCACGAAGGCATTGTTCTTCAGGAGAACCGGAACGGTCTCGCCTTCCTGCGGATCTTCAAAAAGATAATAACAGTCACAGGAATCAAGCATTTTTTTCGCGGCTGTCATGCATCCTTCCGGGATCCATCCGGTCAGACGGAAGGTCCTCTTCGTCTGCAGAAGCTTTCCTTTCAGAATCTCCTGGTCACGTTCCATGATCAGCTGATCATGCAGACATTCAATATCGTTTTTCTGTCCGTAGCGGTCTGCAATCTGCCCGCCGATTTTTTCAATCTCGCCGGAAAGTTCTGCAATTTCATTATGCAGACGTACCTCGGCTTCTGCCGCCGTATCCGGGAAATCCGGGAAGGCCGCTGCGGTGAATCCGCGCTGCTTCAGCGCATCTTCCGTGTCTGCCGTATCCGGCTTCCATGTAATCAGCAGCAGATAGCGGTATTCCTTATCTTCGTTGACTTTTTCCAGAACGGCCGTTTCACTGACTTCTGCTGCGGCGCTCTGAAGATCTTCCAGTGCGATGTTTACAGGAACGACGCCCAGTGTGAAATCGGTACACCGTGTTCCGGTGAAGTTCAGCGGAATGGAATATGGCTTCCATGGAATGACTGAACTCAGTTCCGATTCTTTTCTGTTGCGCTGTTCATTCAGCCTGCGGATCTGTTCTTTCAATTCCAGGATTCCGTTTGTTTCCTCTGTAAACTCAGCCTTATGCTGCAGAACAGTCTGAAAGTCGGCTTTCTTCATCTCCCTTCTCGTAAAGAAGAGCGGTGATTTTACCGGACTGTGCTCCTTCAGGGCTTCGATCGCAGTCTCTGTATCAGAAATTTTCTGTTCCAGTTCTGCCGCTGCCGGATTTTCTCCCGGCGCCTGCATCTCCTGCTGTTCTGCGCCGCCCTGTGGATCCTCATCCGTAACTTCCAGTGCTCCGAGATTCATCAGTTTCGAAACGAATTGCTCTTTCTCAGTGTCAAGGCCGATTACAGACAGTCTTTTCATCTTTACGATTGACACTTTCGATTCACGATCCTTTCTTTAATCAGCCGGACGGCTTCCTCTGAATTCCGGTCTGCAGATTCTGCGACTGCCGCGCACTCTGCTTCTGCCTTACGCATGGAAGCTTCATAATTCTTTTCCGCTTCCTCCGTTCCTTCCCGGATCAGTGCGTCATAAATCGTTCCGGCTCTCGCGTCCGCGTCTGAAATCAATGCGTCCGCTTTTCTGCGGCTCTCGGCAAGCCGCTCTTTTCCATCCTCGGCCGCCTGCTGCACGATTTCTTCCGCTCTGCTTTCTGCAGCCCGGACATCATCGAGCTCCTTATCGAACATACTGCGCCTCCTTCCTGTCTCATGCGAGACTGATGCCGTACATGAATATTTTTACGGACAATATAGTGTCCGTATGATAAACGACAGTCTTTCTCCCCCTTTCCACATGCTGATGCGCTGATGGGGGCCGGCAGTTCTGCTGCCGTCTTGATGCAGAACAATAAAATGAGAAAATATCATCTATTCTCACTTGCCTTATATTACTTATAATATAGCAAATCAAAAATAAAATCCATCCCTTTATGTACCTGCTCACATACAATTCGTTAAAAAAATATCAGAATGTTCGGGAAGAAAATGTTCCAGACATCCATCTTCTTGCATATTATTCATGTACAGAAATAGATACTTCTATTTTCTACCCCTATTTTACCATAGGCAAACAAAATAATCATGATTATTTTTTGTGTTGATATCAATATCACCAAATTTTCCCTAGTGTCTTACTAGGGAACCTTCTTCATAATATACAAAAATCATTCATATTCCAACGGTTCAAAAAAAGGGCGCGGCGAAAAATTTCCTTTTTTCCACTGCACCCTTTTTTCATGTATTTTTATGTTTATTTTTCAGACATGACTTTTTCTGCCAAACTGAGGATTCTTTTCATGCGATTATTGACTCCAGACTTCCCCAGAGGCGGATCGGTCATCTCACCCAGCTGTGTCAGGCTGGCTTCTGGATTGCTTATCCTCAGATCGGCAAGTTCTTTCAATTTCTCCGACATCCGGTCATACTGCCCCGACTGCTTCAGGCTGCGGATGGCACGGAGCTGTTTTTCCGAGGCATCCAGGGTCCGGTCTGTATTGGCATTGTCACAGTTTAATATTCTCGTTGTCTGATTGAAGACGGATTTCTGCACGCGGACATTTTCAAAGGCCAGCATCTGGGCGTGCGCTCCCATCAGCGCCAGCACATCACTGATGTACTGTGAGTTTTTCATATAGACGACCCAGCGGTTTCTGCGCTGCACCACCTTGACCGACAGATCCTCAAAGGAATTGATCATTTTCTTCAGATCGTTCGCCAGCGTCCTGCTTTCACAGGCAAATTCCAGATGGTAGCTTTTTTCCGGATCGCTGATGCTCCCGGTTCCCATGAACATGCCCCGCATATAGGCACGCTTGCAGCACTTTTTACGGATCAGCTCCTCATAGATTCCATCACTGATGTAGTTATTTCCTTCCCGCACCAGAAGGATTCCTGTCTCTCTCAGAATGGACTCGCTGTGGTTTTCCGGGCTGATGGTCAGCATATAGGTATGGCCTTTTTTCAGGGCCTCTGCGCCGCCTACTTCCAGTTTCGCATCGATCTGGAAATACTCCCGGATCAGCCGTTTATAGTGTCTTGCGATGGCCGGATTATCTGTGGCGATCACGATGGTGAAGTTTCCGCCGCCGGTCAGCCTCAGACTTCCGGACACACGAAGAAAGCCGGCGATTTCCGCCAGCTGGTCGCATTTCTTCTCCGGTTCTACTCTTGCGAGTTCATTTTTTGTCTCTGATGAAAATGACAATCCGCTCTCATCCTCCTGTATCTCTACTGCTTATTTCTGCATCTCACGATGATGGACAAACACATGGTATCCCTGCTTGTGGAAGAAGTCCGCTGCTGCATTGGCGACAACGACAGAACGGTGCTGTCCTCCCGTGCAGCCGAAGTATATATTCAGATGATACTTTCCCTCTTTAATGTAGCAGGGAATCAGCATGGTCAGCATTTCTTCCACGGAATCAAGGAATTTACCCGTTATCTCCTGCCGCATAACATAGTCTCGGACCTTCCGGTTGTTTCCGGTAAGTTTCCTCAGCGACTTTACATAATATGGGTTGGGGATAAACCGCACATCAAAAATAAGATCGGCATCCGGCGGAAGTCCGTATTTAAATCCGAATGAAGCAATCGAAAGCGCGAACTGGCTCTGCACTTCTTCTCCGGAGCCAAAGCTTCTCTGCATAAGATGCTGAAACTGGGAAACTTTCAGACTGCTGGTATCGATGATGACATCGGCATGGCCGCGGAAGGGTTCCAGCATTGCGCGTTCCTTCGCAATTGCCTGGGCAGTGGTCATTCCCTGGGCCAGCGGATGCGTTCTTCGGGTCTCGCTGAAACGGCGGATCAGTGTGTCATCGGACGCTTCCAGGAATAAAAGCCTGAGGTTAACATCCTGACGCTCGGTGAGATGATGAACCGCTCCGTTCAGATCCTGGAAAAACTGCTCACTCCTGATATCCACAACAAAAGCAGCCTTCCGGATTTTCTGTTTTCCGCTCATCTGCGCCAGATCCAGGAAATTCCGGATCAGAAGCGGCGGCATATTATCAATACAGTACCAGCCCTGATCCTCGAACCAGTCCGCCGCCTGTGTCTTTCCGGCGCCGGACAGGCCTGTAATCAGGACAACTTCCATCGGTTTATCCGCAGTCATGACGTTCACCCCTTTTTCTTCATGTGCGCGGTGCCGCGCCGCGTATATCGCATATATGATCTCTGTTCCTATTCCTCAGATACCCGTTCGATGTTCACGATCCGTTCGAACTCCAGCCCGGCATCTGCCGCTCTCTGCAGTCCGTTTTCATAGGATCCGACAGCCGCCGGTGTATGGGCATCACTGTCAATAATGAACAGGACGTCCTCTTTCATCGCTTCACGGATTTCCTCCACGGTCAGGTGCTGATGACGGGAATTGATCTCCATTAAGGTTTTGGTTTCCGCACAGGCCTTCGCGACTTCGGTCATGTCCACCGGACCCTTGTCTCCCGGATGGGTCAGAACCTTGATGTCGTTCTCATACAGTGCGCGGATGTACATATCTGTGTTGGCAGCCACAAGCCGGCTTCTCCTTGCGCCGGTCGAACTTTGTCCTCCCAGATGGTTCGCCGTGCTGTGGCAGTGCATCACACCATAGTGATATCCCGCCAGCAGAAAATCAAACTGTCCCTGCTCGTCTTTCTGAAGATCCAGACCGTTGTCGGATTCCATGATGTTGGCTTCTACGCTGAGGTAGATATCCATGTCCGGGTACAGCTTCTTCTCCCGCTCGATTTCCGCGCGCATCTCCGGGATTTTACTCCTCTTCAGTCCGTACATGTAGTGTCCCGGACCGTGGTCGGAAATAGCGATGCCCTGCAGTCCCTGCTGACGCGCCGCAACGATGTTCTGGTCGATTGTTCCCTTTCCGTGCGGCATAATCCAGCCGTGGGAATAGCGGGTGTGTGTGTGCAGATCATAGGTCATCCGGTACTCTGCGATATCGATACTCACCTTATCTGCCTTCTTTCTCATTCTTTTCAGCCGGGCCGCCGACAATCCGGACTTCCGGCTCCATCTCTACGCCGAAACGGTCTTTTACCGTATTCTGCACCAGATGCATCAGTTTCAGAATGTCATCGGCCGTCGCTCCGCCGCGGTTGATCATGAAACCGCTGTGCTTGGCGCTGATCTGCGCACCGCCGACCGATGCCCCTTTCAGGCCCGCGTCCTGAATCAGCTTGCCCGCGAAATATCCCTCCGGACGCTTGAAAAAGCTTCCTGCACTCGGATACTGCAGCGGCTGTTTGCTGTTTCTCTTCTGCATGAACTCCTGCATGGCGCTCAGAATGTCTGCGCGGTCAGCCGTGGTCAGCTTCAGCGTGACGGATACGACCACTTCCCCGGTCTTCTGAATGCGGCTCATCCGGTAGCCCAGCTGAAGGTCCTCATTGCTCAGGGTGCAGATTTCCTGTCCGTCGGCACTGACGACCTGCGCCGATTCGATCAGCTGCTTCATCTCACCGCCATAAGCGCCGGCATTCATGAAGACCGCTCCGCCGATACTTCCCGGAATACCGGAAATCGGCTCCATCCCGGAAAGTCCGTGCTCCATGGCCTCATGAGCAGCAGCGGAAATCAGCGCTGCGCTCCCGCAGATCAGCCGCTCGCCGTCTACTTTTATGGAAGAGAAAGCATCGCCCAGATGAATCACCGTTCCGTGATAGCCTTCATCTCTGAAAATCGTGTTGCTTCCATTTCCCAGAAGCAGATATTCCTCTCCGCTGCGCTGCAGCTTCTGCAGGATCTCCTGCAGCTCCTCCGTGGATTCTGGCACAGCCATTGTATCCGCACAGCCTCCCGCACGGAAAGATGTATATTCTCTCATGTCCACATCGTGCATGATCTTCATTTCAATATATCCTTTCTGTCTGCATCGTATACGTTGAA
Source organism: uncultured bacterium (assembly GCA_905214225.1). Lineage (GTDB taxonomy): Bacteria > Bacillota > Clostridia > Peptostreptococcales > Anaerovoracaceae > Aminicella. The sequence goes on from CAJMLL010000005.1 coordinate 41,108, forward strand.
ATCGATATACTCGTCAGTTTTCTCCTTATATCCCCTGAAACGCAGGCGTTTCCCTGTATTCCGGTCAAAATAGTAGGTGATGATGGCAAATGTCGGAACACCGAGCACCATGCCCGCAACGCCGAACAGCCCGCCGCCGACAATGATCGCGAACATGACCCAGAAACTTGCCAGTCCGGTAGAATCACCCAGGATCTTCGGTCCCAGAATGTTTCCGTCGAACTGCTGCAGGCAGAGAATCATGATCAGGAAGTACAGCGCCTTCAGCGGACTGATCACACAGATCAGAATAGCTGAAGGAATCGCGCCGATAAACGGCCCGAAGAACGGAATAATATTCGTCACGCCGACAATCGTGCTGATCAGCGCCGTGTACGGCAGATGCAGAATCACCATCAGAATGTAGCAGAGGATGCCGATAATGATGGAATCAATGATTTTACCATTGATAAATCCGCCGAATGTCCGGTTGCAGAAACTCCCGAAATTCATGATTTCCTCAGAATGTGCGCGGCTGAAATGAGAAAGAATGAAGCGCTTCATATTGGCCTTCAGCTTCTCTTTTCCGTTCAGCAGATAGACGCTGACAATGACCGCCACCAGAATGTTCAGGAACAGCTTTGCCGTCGCCACAATGCCCTCCGTAAGCCGGACCGCGATACTCCCGCTTCCCGGGATCAGCTTCTTCATCGCAAACGCCATCAGACCGTCGATCGCCTTGCGGATAAACCCGTCAATCGACCCGATGATCTCCGGATGCCCGGCCTTTCTGGCCAGGTAGGCAATTCCTCTGGTGAGATCGTCCATACGCCCCGGCAGGATCTTCACGATCGCGACCACACTCTTGATCAGCTGCGGAACGATCAGAGCAATCGCCGCCGCCATCACCGCAAACAGCACGATCAGCGCCACTACACTTCCGATGAAGCGGGAGAATGTCAGCGCCCTTCTCTTGATGCGTGAGAACCCCAGCATCTTCCAGTTCTGCGCGTGCCGGTAGAAGAAGCGGACGGTCACGTTATAGATCGGACAAAGAAGATACGCAAGAATCGCTCCGAGTATAAACGGGAACAGAATTCCGTTCAATGCCTTCAGCCCGGCCATCACCTTACTGAAATCCTTGATAAAGAAATAAAAAAGCAGAACTCCGCTTCCGCCAAGGAACAGGTTCAGTCCCAGCCGAAATGTTTTATCCTGTAATTTATCTTTCACCTTTCTTTCCTCCATGAAACACATACTTCTTTTTATGATACCACAATCCGACCGGAGCATACAATCAGCCGCAGCGGAAGACATCCCAAAAGAAGCATCCAAATGTGATACAATGATAACAGTAAAAGCAGAAAAAATCTAATACAAACGATAAACATACGATAAATATGCAGCAGCATTGATTTTGAAAAGAATATTTTACAGAAAGGCAGCAGATTCAGCGATGAGAATATTAGTATTCAGTGATACACACGGCAGAATCAACCGTGCAGAAGAAATTTTTAACATTGTATCCGCAGAGGAAGCCGTCACCATGATCTTCCACTGCGGCGACTACCAGAGGGACGCCGATTCCCTGGCCCAGGACCTGAAAGTCCCGGTCATCAGCGTCCCGGGCAACTGCGACGGCAGCATCAGGCGTGACTTCCAGATCGCAACCCTTCCCTCCGGGAAGGTCATGATCATCCACGGCCACACAGAAGGCGTGGACTGGGACTACGGGCGCATCAGCCTCCTGGCAGAAGAACACGGCTGCAATGCCGTCTGCTTCGGCCACACCCACATTCCGGTCAATGATGACACTGGCCGGGTTTATCTGGTCAACCCGGGAAGCCTGACCAACCCGAGAGGCGGAAGCCGCCGCTCCTGCGCCCTCCTGACCTCGGAGCCGGGAAATTTCGACGCAGAAATTCTCTATTATGACGACCTGACCGGAAAAGCGCACGATCCGTCCGCATCCGGCTCCGGAAAGCATGGAAAACGCCGCGGGGGATTCCTGAAAAAAATCATGAATTACAGCGACGGCCAGTAACGGCCGCCAGAGGATTGATTCACACGATCCGGATGCAGACAAAAAGACCGCTGCAGGCTCAGGCAGGCAGCGGTTTTTCTTGTGTTTCTGTTAGTTTTCCGGCGCACAGGCGATATTTTCCGCCATCTGCGCGGCCCTCTCCCGGATGCCCGGACATTCCAGGATGCTCTTCGGGTCGTTGGCCGTTTCCAGCATGCAGAAATGCGGCGGAAGAATAAAATTCTTATTGCAGTTCATGGCTCCCATAACCTGTTCAGCGACGATGTCGCCGCCGCTGTATCCGGAAACCACCAGGGCGTAGACCTTTTTCTCCGAAAAGTCATATGCGCTGTAAAGCGCTGTCAGCCGGTTGAAGAAGGCGGCAATGTTCGCACTTACAGAGTCGTTATAGTTCGGGCAGACCAGCATGATGCTGTTACATTTCAGAAGAGCCGGATAAACCTGCTCCACCATGACACCGCCGTAAAAACAGTCCGCCTTTTCACCGAAATGGCGGCAGGCTTCATAACTGCAGCCTCTGCAGTCGACAACGGCGCCATTCCGCAGAGAAATATCATGGGTCCTGACAGCAGGATTCTTCCGCGTCATCTCCTCTTTAATCATTTCCCAAAGGAGCAGGGTGTTCGAGGTCTTTCTGCTGCTGGCGTGAATCATCAGCACATCCGGCGCCTCCACTTCAGGCAGCCGGAAATCCTTCAGCTTCTGCACAAGAAATCTGGCGCCTCTCCGGAAGGCCTCCGGGATATCCACCTCCATCCGGTGCGCCATCGTCCTCCAGTTATACAGGGAACCGGTTCCCTCGCAGAGTGGTTTCCCCGGAAAGGCACATCCCGCGTCATTGGCGGCAAAAATAATGTCCCGTCCGGTCCTTTTGGTAAACAGTTCGCTTTCTCCGCAGATGAATACCGCACCGCTCCATCCGTCCATCAGATGCGGATGGGCATGCAGAAATCCATTTAATTCCAGCACCTGCATATTCCACCCAGACATAGGAAGTTCCGCGGCAAACAGAACCTTCAGCTCTCCCCTGCAGCCTTCCGCCTGCTCCTCATTTTTCTCCGCATCTGCTTCCTGCTCTTTCGCCAGGGAGGTTCCCTCCCTCTTCATCAGAAAATCCATAAACGATCTCCCGTTTCTGAATTCCCGGTATTCTTCCTCCTGAAGCGCATAATCCAGCGTCTCCTGATACCGTTTCCGCAGTGCTCTGGACCCGTCCAGACTTTCCAGACGAATAACCGCCAGCATTCTTTCCCTCTCCTTTCTGCCACTTTTCTCTGCCGCGCAGACCGGAGGAAGCCCGGGCGTCTTTCCCAAAGCTCTGCGGTCTGTCTGCCGATAAAAGCAGCTCCGTTCTTTCCTGATTCTTTCTATCTCTGCTGATTCTCCCGCAGCAGCGCAAGCCCCATATACGCGTTCTTCAGCCTGCTGTACAGTGCCTCCGGAACTTCCGGATCATCGATCTGCCATTCTGCGCCCTTCCGGAGACGGTTTTTCACCCCGAAGTAGGCGCCCTTTTCCCGGTTTCCGATATACACAGAACCGTAATGCCAGCGGCCCCGCACCGTCAGCAGGATCGACAGAGCCGCAGAAGAAAAGGCCGGCGCCAGAAAGGGCTTGAAGCCCAGGTCTCTGACTTCCAGATTGGCGTGAGCCGCCTTTTCCGTCAGCGCCCGGGACACCTCATCGTCGTAATCTTCCAGACTGTCCGCCAGCACCAGATCCTCTCCATGGGGTCCGTAAGCACGCCCCTCTGTCAGATAGCGCGCCCAGGCCGGATTTCTCTCCGCAAAATACATGCCTCTGGCATTCATGACGCCCAGGCCGTATCCCTGAATCTGCCCCGGCCGCAGATGCGACGCCTCCAGAAAGGCCCCGCAGAGCGGATCCACCGGATCTGAAACGACACAGACCAGGCCCTGATAATCCGCCTGATCCGCCAGGCCGGCAAAATGCCGGATCAGTCCCCGGTTCGCCTCCATCTGCGCCATCCGTACATCGCCTTTCTGCGATATGTCCGGAACGCCCCTGCTTGCACAGAAAATGAACACATCGCCGTTAAACAGCTCCTCTTCAGAGACCACGCGGATCTCCGGCATCTCCGGGGCGGTCCAGGCCGGAAGCCCGGCTTCCGGATCCCCTTCATCTTCAGAGAAAGGCCAGCGGATCTGATTGACCTCGATTTCAAGTCTTTCGGTCTGTTTCTCATTCAGGTCGCAGATGCCGATCTCTGAGAAAACATCTCCCCCCAGAAGGCGCAGACCGAGGAGAAGATTCGTTCCCACATCGCCTAACGCCAATATGCGTGCCTTCCGTCTTTCCGGCGGGTACAGACCTTTCTCCGCCCAGGAAGGTCCCGCAGAGCCTTCCGCCCGAACGCCGATTTCCTCCGCCAGACGGCGCACGCAGAGAGGCAGCTCCCCTCCGCGGCCGCCGGCAGATCTATGCTCTTGCTCCTTAATTTTTGTCATCCTTACTCTCCCCACTTCAGTCTGATGACGCGCTCGATGTCGTTCGTAATGAAGCTGGTCGGTCCGAGATTCTGATCGAACTTGACGCCCAGGTCTATGTCCGGCACACGCGGATAGGTCAGAACTTCACCGATACGGCTCAGGGTCATCTTACGCTCGTATGTCTTCTGATATTCCTCTTCCAGCACTGTCCAGATGTTCAGCGCATTCTCCAGGCAGACTCTGGAATACTCATAGCCCGTCTCAAAATCGCCGTTTCCGATGAACTGCGGCTTGATGTAAGGCAGGATCAGATTGACCGATGGGTTTCTGCCCAGGCCCAGATATTCCTCCGTCACCTCGATGCTGTCGCCGCCGATAAACGGGTAGCAGTCCCGCTCATTCAGCCACAGACTCAGATTCGGCACAAAGTAGGCGCTCTCGGCCTTTACATTGCTCTGCGCCATCATATCCATGGCATTTCCGGTCATGACCGCAACCAGCACCTCGTGGATATCCACACCGACCTTCCGCAGGATCGGCAGCAGATTGCGCATGCGGTGGCCCTTATGCAGCAGGTCGTCCACCAGAATCACCGGTTGATTGAAGGACTTGATCATCTTCGCCTGATTTTCCATCGAAGAGTAATTTCTGGCCTCGCGGATCTTGAAGCCCTTGACCGTACGGTTGAAATACTTATCCAGATTCAGTGACTTGGTGACCGTGTTCGGCACAACCACGTCGCCCAGCGTCTTCCCGAACGGCACCAGCATGTAAGGACCCTTCGGACTTCTGCCCTGGATCACCGATACACCGTTGATGTCCGCAACCTTCCGGATGATCTTATAATGCACGGCACTCGTGTTATAGGACAAAATCAACTCGCCAGGGTAAACCTTGGTAAGGACGCCGAGCAGGTTTCGGTGAGCCGTGTCGATGGCTTCCAGCACACGCGGATTCCGGTTGAACGGGTCCTTGATGACGGTTTCCACGTCACGGAAAATCACCTTTGGTTCATGCATGTCGACGGCGTAGATCGGCGAGTGGTTCGGCGGCGCGATATTGACAAAGCCCTGCTGGATCAGCAGTGCCTTGATTTCCTTGGTCAGGCCCGCAGGATCCACAGGATCGTAAACCGCGTAGGTGAAGTCGCGCTCAATCAGCGCGGACAGGATTTCTGTCAGCACCATCTGTCCCACGTTGGAAATCTCCCCTTGGTCTTTTGCGAACAGAAAACCGATGACAGCGATGTTTCCGCCTGCTTCTTTACGGATATGGGCGGAAATCTGCGAATCCTTGAATTCATCCAGAAGTTCTCTGGTGCCGATGCGGTGCGCGGCGGCGTAGGCGGCCATTTCCCGCCGTTCGCCTCCGGCGGCCTCAATGTACAGGGAGCGGACCCGGTCATCTTCCAGATATTTCTCCAGCTTCTGCTCATCGTAGCCCATCTGCTGAAGCTCGTCCATAATCGGCCAGATGCTCTCCACGCCTCTGGACTTGAAGGATCCCATGCCGATTTCTCTTGCTTCCAGCACATGTTTATAAGCTGGCTCTCTCAGGTAGAGGCCCTTGTCGTAGATGAAGTTCTGCGCAACCGGGTCGATCAGGTTGGAGATGTCTCTGTGCATGTCGACATTCTCGCGGATCCTGCTGGAACTGATATCTTCATAGAACTTATCCAGCTTCAGGTGAATGACCTCTCCCTGGATTTTCTTTTCGTTCTCGTTCTCCATCTCTTCACTCTGCGGATTCTCATCGGTTTCACGCTCGAAGGCAATATGATTGATGGTGTGAATGCTGTCCGGCTCCGGATCTTTTCTGTAGGCAGACGCGTTGCGGATGACATCGGTTCCGACGGCAATGTACAGTTCCTTGTCTCTGAAGAGCTTCTTCAGGACGTACAGATCGTCCGGATTGGCGATGTTGACGGAAATATCGTCCGGGAAGGGATAAATTCCCTCTTCATCGGCGACGGACATGTTCATGATCCTGCGGCGCAGAAGGCGCGGCTGGGTGTGCTTGGACCAGGAGAATTCATCGATGGCCAGGTAGACATCGAATCCCATATCACGGATCTGGCAGGCAACCGCCTTGTGCCCAAGGCTGAACGGGTCAAAGGTTCCCGGATAGAAGGCGACTTTCTTATGCTTCTTAAATTTAAACGGGGTCTTTCCCAGCTCCTTATAGGACAGATAGCGGTAGATATGGTTCAGTACCGCAGAATCACTGTAGAAGTCCAGAAGCTCGCCCTCGTCCTCCATCAGCAGGCAGAGGAGTTTTCTCGCTCCGTGGGTAAAGAGCTGATCCCGTTCCTTTTCTCCCATGTTCGGTCCGGCAAAAATATATTTTCCGATGCAGCGGAAGGCCTCGCGGCTCAGTCCTCTGTCATAGTGCGCATATCCTCTGAGCAGGATTCCCAGAAGCCGGCGTCTGCGCGCGTCATGTTCCTTTTCTGTTCCGCCCGCGTGTGCGGCGAACTCTTCATAATGATCCAGAACGACACCGACGGTATCCATAATCGACTTTGCGACCGCCGTGCTTTCCTCAACGGCACTCTGCTCCAGCATTTCGATCATCTCATCGAATTCCTTTTCCGGAAGCAGGATCGCCGTCCGTCCGAGATATTCCGGGACATAGGTCGCAAACTGGCGGTCTCCGATATCCAGACCGTTGTACAGCTCAATCGCAAGTTCGTTCACCTGCGAAGACGGCATCTTCCGGATAACCGACAGCAGCGCATTTCCTGCCGCCTGACGCACCGCCGCCCGTTCGCTGACCTTCAGCAGGTTGACCAGATGGGTTCCGATATGCAGAAAGGCTCCGTTCCGGTCGTTATTCCTGAGGGCAAATTCCCGCATCAGTTCAATGTTTGCTACTTTTACGCCCCAGTGGACGCCCATTTTCAGGTCATCCAGGAAGAGCCGGCTCTCTGCTTCCGCAAATTCTTCATCTGATTCCGGAAGCTCCATAATTTTCAGAAGCTTCTTCCAGTAAGATGCATTGTCCATATCTTTAAACAGATGCTGCTGGGCTTCCAGGGCAAAAACTCTCAGCTGGCGGTTCTCGGAACGGGATGCCTCGCGGATGAAGGCGCCTGCCTGCGCAAGAAATTCCCTGCTGCAGTCTCTTTTGTCCAGAACCAGCAGGGCCTGGAGCAGGTTGACCCGGACTTCATCACTGTAATCCTCACTGGCATAATAAGGAAGGATCTCCTCCAGAAAATCGCCCTTCTGTTTCTCTGTGCAGCCGCTCATCAGGCCCTCGATAAAAGCCCGGAGGCTGCTGCCTACCCACAGCTTGTGCTGATCGGTGAAACGCAGGTCCGGACGGATGATCATTTCCAGATACTGATTGAGGAGGGTGAGGTTGGTAATTTCCTTGCCCGGGAGGACAACGCCCTTCGGGAGCTCCTTCGTGTACAGTTCATTATAATTGGCAACGATTCTGCCCATCAGTCTCGCGGACTGGGTGCGGATATCCTCTTCTCGGTGGAAGAGAAGCTCATAGAGGAAGTTCAGGGTCAGCAGCTCCTGGTGCTCCGACATGTAAGTGGAGTACTCCTCCATGATATTAATGTAGGTCCTGACATTTTCCCAGTTCTGCTCACTTCTGGCCGCCTCGATCAGGCTGGTGAACTTCGCATCATCATAGAAAATGCTCATCATCCGGATATTGTGACTGAATGCGCTGAATTTGAACTGACGGATAACCTCCCGTCCCTCCAGCATGGCGGCCTCTCTGTGCATCGGAACCGGGTTTCCCTCCGGCTGATAGGCGTACATCGGATCCAGCACAGTTCTGACGCCCAGCGCATGCATATAGTCCTCAAAATCCGCCAGTTTCGCGTAAACCTTGCGGTATCTCTGTTCCTTCGCAGCGTCCACATTATCCAGTTTATTCAGAATAACATCGAAGGATTCCTTCAGGCTGTAGAAGTGAACCACTTCCTTTCCATCATCGCCCCGCGTGCTCTTTACGCGGAAGTCCGAATAGATCAGAAGCAGGGATTCGATCGACAAATTTTCAAGTTCAAGATCCCAGACGGAATGATTCGCTGCGATATGTCCGATGGATTCCAGACCGAATTTCCTGTAGCAGATGTCCGTATAATAGTAGTGCAGATATGGGACACGCTTTTCATCATCGCCCCGGCAGCCGTATTTTCCGATATCGTGGCCCGCTGCGGCTCCGGAAATCAGGCCCAGATCCACCGGTTCGCCGACAGCGGCAAGCTGATAGGCCATGTACATGGCAACCCAGTGAACGCCGCCGATGTGTGCCAGGGCGTCAAACGGTGTGATCTCGGAATGGATACGCATCATTTCATAAATGTAGTATTCTTTTGCGACCTGCAGCATCTTGACATAGTCCTGCGTATAGCCGTTTTTCTTTACGTTTTTCAGCGAAAGAACGTGAAAGTCAAAATGCGGATCGAACCGCAGATATTTTCTTTCCATGTGGAACTGGCTGCGCAGAACATTCAGCAGAAAGAGGATGCCGGTTTTCTTTTCTTCCAGATTTTCCGGTTCCGGCTCACCCGGAAAGATACCGGACAGCACGTACTGCACCGCATCTTCCAGCCACTGTTTCTCTGAATATCCCTGCATGCAGCTGATTCCGCACGCTGCAATATGCCGCATCGTCCGAAGGCAGGAAAATCTGCCGTGAGAATCTGCGGATGACGCCAGACGGGACGCCAGATTGCGCATCGGTATATCCAGAATACTGATGTGCGCAAGCTCCATATTGCTCTGTATCGTCTGTTCCATCTCAATCGATGTATATCCATTCCACTTCATTCTGCACTCCTGACTGTTTTAGGATTTAAAAATACACTGTGAACATTCCAGTCCGGCTTCCGTTACCGCGCATCCGCCGAGCGCGGTCTCTCTCAGCGCCGCCGGCAGTCTTCTTCCCACGTCGTACATTGTGTCAATCATCTGATCCAGCGGAATCAGCTGCTTATTTCCCGCAAGCGCGATCTCCGCCGCCACCAGAGCATTCGCGGCTCCGGAAGCATTGCGGTTCTGGCAGGGATATTCCACCAGTCCGGCGACCGGATCGCAGACAAGGCCCAGCATATTCATCAGCACGGTAGACGCCGCGTCTTCACACTGCTCCGGTGATCCGCCTTCAAGCTCTGTTACAGCCGAAGCCGCCATCGCGGCAGCAATTCCGATCTCCGCCTGACATCCGCCCACGGCTCCTGCAACGGTTGCATTTCTCATGGCCAGATAGCCGATGGCTCCCGCATTGAACAGTGCCTGTACCATTTTCTCATCAGAGACCTTCTTCTCTTCCTGATAAGCCAGGAAAACTCCCGGCACTACGCCGGAAGATCCGGCCGTCGGAGCGGCAACGATCAGTCCCATCGAAGCGTTGACTTCCAGTACGCCCATGGAATAAGCCGCTGCGCGGTTCATGATCCCGGGAAAAATGCTTTTTCCGTTTTCCGCCAGTTTATGGAGTCTGCTGCTCTCTCCCCCAATGATTCCGCCCATGGTTTTCACTGGTTTTTCGATCGCACGCCGGGCTGAATCTTTCATAATCTGATAGACCTCCGTCATTCTCTGCGTGATTTCCGCATCGTCCGCACCGGTAAGGTCGTGTTCTCTTCTCTTCATTGCCTCAGAAATCGTCAGATTGTTCTCTTCACAGACCTGAAGCAGTTCTTTCGCATTCTTAAAGTCCATTCTTTACCTCCTATGGTTCGACAATCATGACGTCTTTTACATTCTCATTTTTCAGAATTTCATCCCGAACACTCATTGGAACGTGTTCATCCGATTCTACGATTGTATAGGCCGTCTCATGCTTGGATTCTCTGAACAGTCTCATGAATGCGATATTTACGCCCAGATCACTGAGGCATTTGGTAATATGCGCCACAACCCCCGGATAATCTTTCTGGATTACGATCACCGTACTGTACTCTCCGGTAAAATCAACGTCCACGCCGTTGATCTTTACGATGCGCACCTTTCCGCCTCCGATAGATTCCCCCCGGATCGTCATGACGCGTCCGGATACACCGGTCATCTTGATATCCGCCGTGTTCGGATAGATATCTTCAAGCTTGTCATTCGGAATAAAGCTGTACTTCAGACCGCGCTCATCAGCGATTTTAAAGGAATCCCGGATTCTCTCGTCATCGGTATTAAAGCCCATGACGCCTCCCAGAAGCGCGCGGTCCGTACCGTGACCGCGATAGGTTTTTGCAAACGATCCGTACAGGGTAAATTCCACTTCCTTCAGCGGCTCACCCATCATTTTCTGAGCCAGAAACGCAATCGAATCCGCACCCGCCGTATGTGAGCTGGACGGTCCGATCATATTCGGTCCCAGCACGTCAAACACACTGATTAATGACATTTTCTACCTCTTTCTAACTTCTTCTGCAGTGAATTAAATGCCGTATATTCTGACTGTGTGTATACACAGTTGTCCCCTTTTATTCCCCTCTTCTTAGATTACTCTGAACTGATGCGCTTGACAAGACACAAAAAAGGGGCCGCTTTATCCGCGTGCCCCTTTTCTGTATATTCTTCTCAGCCCATGATGCCTTCAGCTGATGAATTGTCATTTATCCGGCAGCCGGCTCTGACGAAGTCAGATATTCCGCTGTCTTACTTGCTCTGGATGTATTTGTCGATTCCTGCAGCAGCAACTTTTCCGGCTCCCATGGCCTTGATTACTGTAGCTGCTCCGGTTACTGCATCTCCGCCGGCGAAGATTCCCGGATGGGAAGTCATTCCGTTCTCGTCGACATCAATTCCGCCCTTCTTGGTCGGTGTGATGTTGCTTGTCGTGTCGCGGATCAGAGAGTTTACTCTGGTTCCCAGAGACATGATGACGTAGTCGCAGTCGATGACAAACTCAGATCCTTCAATAGGAACTGGTCTTCTTCTTCCGGATGCATCCGGCTCACCGAGCTCCATCTTGATGCACTTGATTCCGCATACGTTTCCGTTCTCATCGCCCAGGATCTCAATCGGGTTGGTCAGGAAGTGGAAATCAATTCCTTCTGCCTTTGCGTGCTCGAACTCTTCTGCTCTTGCCGGAACTTCCTTCTCGGAACGACGGTATACCAGCTTGACCTCTGCGCCCATTCTCTTTGCGCAGCGGGAAGCATCCATAGCAACGTTTCCTGCTCCGACGATAACAACGTGCTTCGGACGTGCGATCGGTGTGTCATAATCATCGCGGTAAGCCTTCATCAGGTTGATTCTGGTCAGATACTCATTCGCGGATACAACACCGACAAGGGACTCACCCGGAATATTCATGAACATCGGCAGACCTGCTCCTGTACCTACGAATACAGCCTCAAAGCCTTCCTCATCCATCAGCTCTTCAACGGTGATTGCCTTTCCGACAATCGCGTCGGTAACAAAGTTAACGCCCTTGGCAGCAAGCTTGTCAACTTCTGTCTGTACGATTTCCTTCGGCAGACGGAACTGAGGGATTCCGTAAACCAGAACTCCGCCGATCTTATGCAGAGACTCGAAAACGGTAACTTCATATCCCTTATTTACCAGGTCTCCTGCAGCCGTCAGTCCTGCCGGGCCGCCTCCGACAACGGCAACCTTATGGCCGTTGGAAGGAACTTTATCGATTTTCTCATCGCCGTGATGAGCTTCATGCCAGTCTGCTGTGAATCTCTCCAGACGTCCGATTCCAACAGGCTCGCCCTTGATTCCTCTTACGCACTTGCTCTCGCACTGGTTCTCCTGCGGGCATACACGGCCGCAGACTGCAGGCAGAGAGTTTGTCAGTGTGATTTCTTCATATGCACCTTCATAATCCTTGTTTACAATCTTCGCGATGAAATTAGGAATATGAACGTTTACCGGACATCCGTCCACGCAAGGATGGTTCTTACAGTTCAGGCATCTCTGCGCTTCATCCAGTGCCATTTCTTCTGTATATCCAAGAGCAACCTCTTCGAAATTCTTATTCCGGACGTTTGGCTCCTGTTCCGGCATCGGATTCTTATCAGCTCTCATATTAGGCATTCTGACGTACACCTCCAATCAGCTTGCAGACATGCTGTCTGTCATGTGCTTCCTCTTCTGCGAATGTTTTACCTCTCTTGATCAGCAGATCCCAGTCAATCTTGGCACCGTCGAAGTCCGGTCCGTCTACGCAGACGAATCTGCTCTCGCCGTCAACGATGCAGCGGCAGCCGCCGCACATACCAGTTCCATCGACCATGTAGGTTGCCAGAGATGCAACAGAAGGAATTCCGTAGTCTTTTGCAATTCCGCATACGAACTTCATCATAACAGCCGGACCGACTGCAACGATCTCATCGTATTTCTCACCGGCGTCCAGAAGAGCCTTCAGCTTATCTGTTGTGAAGCCCTTTTCACCATAGGTTCCATCATCCGTAACCATATGTACTTCATCGACACCTGCACGGAACTCATCCTCAAGGATAACGATATCCTTTGTCTTGAATCCGCAGATCATGGTAACATGAATGCCATGCTTATGCATTCCGATTGCAAGCGGATAAGCCAGAGCGTTTCCTACTCCTCCGCCGACAATGCAGACTCTCTTCAGGCCGTCCATCTTAGAAGGCTGACCAAGAGGTCCTACAACATCTGCCAGACAGTCACCGACCTGGAGCTGCTCCAGCAGCATAGTCGTTCTTCCAACTGTCTGAACGATGATATCAATTGTGCCTTCCTTCTCATCATGTCCCGCCATGGTCAGTGGAATTCTCTCTCCGTGCTCATCTACACGAAGAATGATGAACTGTCCTGGTTTCGCGTGTCTGGCGATCAGCGGCGCATAAATCGTATACCAGTTGATGGTATCGTTCAGCTGCCTTTTTTTAATAATTTCAAACCTTTTCACCGCAAATCCTCCTATGTGTATTTTACGTTGAGTGAAGTCCCTTATTCATATAATTATAGCCTAATAGATTGAATTTGATAAGCACCGGAATACGAAAAGCCCACATTTCCATACTCCCGCGCAGAGACTCCCTTCATAGTTATCCAACCTATCCTATATTATACGCTAATTGATAATTTTATGTCAATTATATTTGTAAAAAAAAGGAGCCAAATTTACTTTGACTCCTTTTTTCATTTTTACAGGTAAGCAATTAACTGCTTATCTGCTGCTTTTCATATCTATCAAGACTACTTGGAAGCCTTTGCAGTCAGCTCTTCATAACGAGCCTTTGCGTCAGCCTCAGCCTTGTCAAACAGCTTCTCTGCTCTCTCCGGGAACTTCAGAGTCAGGGAGTTGTAACGAACCTCTCCCATGATGAAGTCTCTGTAGCTCTCTGTCGGAGCCTTGGAATCAACTGTCAGGCCGTTCTTTCCTTCTGCAACCAGTTCAGGGTTGAATCTGAGCAGATCCCAGTAACCGGACTTAACAGCTGCCTTAGCCTCTTCCTGAGCCTTAGCCATTCCTCTCTTGATACCATGGTTGATGCATGGGGAGTAAGCAATGATCAGGGAAGGACCATCGTAAGCTTCAGCTTCCTTGATAGCCTTTACTGTCTGATTCATGTCAGCACCCATAGCAATCTGTGCTACATAAACGTAGCCATACTGCATCATGATCTGAGCCATGTCCTTCTTCTTAACTGCCTTACCAGCAGCAGCGAACTGTGCAACAGCTCCCATTGGTGTGGACTTGGAGGACTGTCCGCCTGTGTTGGAGTAAACCTCAGTATCGAATACGAAGATGTTTACGTTCTTGCCGGAAGCGAGGACGTGGTCAACTCCGCCGTAACCGATATCATAGGACCAGCCGTCTCCGCCGAAGATCCACATGGACGGCTTTCTCAGCATGTCTGCGTTGTCAACGATGAACTTGGCATCCGGATCGTCGAGCTTAGCGCAGTCAGCAGCAAATGCCTCGCCAGTTGCCTTGGAAGCATCTCCGTCGTTGAATGTGTCGAGCCAAGCCTTAGCAGAAGGAACCTTGTCAGCCAGTCTCTCAGCAGCGTGCTTGCACTCTGTTCTTCTAGCCTCAACAGCTACTTCCATACCAAATCCGAACTCAGCGTTATCCTCGAACAGGGAGTTGCCCCATGCAGGACCGTGACCCTCTTCATTTACTGTGTACGGTGTGGACGGTGCAGAGTTACCCCAAATGGAGGAGCATCCTGTAGCGTTTGCAATGTACATTCTGTCTCCGAACAGCTGTGTGATCAGCTTAGCATATGGAGACTCTCCGCATCCCGGGCAAGCTCCGGAGAACTCGAGGAGCGGCTGCTCGAACTGGGAACCCTTTACAGAGTACTTGTTGAACGGCAGATCCTTCTTGGATACGTTCTTGAATGCATAGTCGAACTTCTTCTGGTTGTTTGCAACGACTTCATCGTCAGCCTGAGTCATTGTCAGAGCCTTAGCCGGGCAAACCTGAGCGCAGGATCCGCATCCTGTGCAGTCCAGAGCGGAAATTGCGATTGTGAACTGCAGGTCGTCAACGCCCTTGCCGTTCAGCTTCTTGGCATCTCCGTTCAGAGGCTCAGCTTCCTTAGCTGTCAGTGCGAACGGTCTGATTACACCGTGCGGGCAGACGAAGGAGCACTGGTTGCACTCGATACATTTAGCAACATCCCAAACCGGAACATCAGCAGCGATTCCACGCTTCTCATAAGCAGCTGTACCAGCCGGCTCAGATCCGTCCTGAGTATCCATGAATGCGGATACCGGAATGCTGTCTCCGTCCATAGCACCCATCGGAGCGACGATGTCGTTCAGGAATGCTGTCATCTTATCATCACGTCCAACAAGCTTAGCCGGAGCCGGATCATCCTTAGCGTCAGCCCAGGAAGCCGGAACCTCAACCTTATGAACGTTCTTGATTCCTTCTTCAACTGCTGCGCAGTTCATGTTAACGATCTTCTCACCCTTACGTCCGTAAGTCTTCTTGATCGCGTCCTTCATGAACTTCTCTGCATCGTCGATCGGAATAATGTTAGCGATCTTGAAGAATGCAGCCTGCAGTACAGAGTTTGTTCTTCTTGCGCCCAGACCAACCTTCTTAGCGATGTCTACAGCGTCGCATGTGTAGAAGTTGATGTTGTGCTGAGCCAGATATCTCTTAACCTTTCCTGGCAGGTGCTCTTCCAGCTCCTGATCATTCCATACGCAGTTCAGCAGGAAGGAACCACCGTCAACGACATCCTCAACCATGTTGTACTTTGTGAGGTATGCACTGTTATGACATGCTACGAAGTCAGCCTGCTTTACATAGTATGTGGACTTGATCGGCTTGTCTCCGAAACGCAGGTGGGAAATTGTAACACCACCGGACTTCTTGGAGTCATACTGGAAGTAAGCCTGTACCTTCTTATCTGTGTGGTCTCCGATGATCTTTACGGAGTTCTTGTTAGCTCCTACAGTACCATCAGAACCAAGTCCCCAGAACTTACATGCAACTGTTCCTTCCGGAGCTGTGTTTGGATAGTGGCTCGGTGTGAGGGACAGATGTGTAACATCATCGTTGATGGACAGTGTGAACTCTTTCTTCGGCTCAGCAGCTGCCATGTTCTCGTAAACAGCAAGGATGTCTCCCGGCTGAACGTCCTTGGAACCAAGTCCGTAACGGCCTCTTGTGATCTCGCAGTTTGCAAACTCTGTTCCGTTCAGAGCAGCTACGACATCCAGGTACAGCGGCTCACCGACTGTTCCAGGCTCTTTTGTTCTGTCGAGAACAGCGATCTTCTTAACGCTCTTCGGCATAACTGCTGTCAGATACTTAGCGGAGAACGGTCTGTACAGATGAACCTCAACGATACCAACCTTCTCGCCCTTAGCCAGCATATGGTCGATCAGCTCTTCAGCAGCTTCACATACGGAACCCATAGCTACGATAACGCGGTCAGCATCCGGAGCACCATAGTAGTTGAACGGCTTGTAGTCTGTGCCGATCTTCTCATTGATCATCTCCATGTACTTGTTGAAGATGTCCGGTGTCTCGTTGTAGCTTGTGTTAGCTGCCTCACTGTGCTGGAAGAATGCTTCCGGCTGCTCAGCAGATCCGATTGTGTGCGGATGGTTAGGATTCAAAGCGTGATCCTTGAATGCCTTAACTGCATCCCAGTTAACCATGTCTTTCAGAGTGTCATAGTCCCAAACATGAATCTTCTGATACTCATGAGATGTTCTGAATCCATCGAAGAAATGCAGGGTTGGCAGATGTCCGTCAATTGTTGCCAGATGAGCAACTGCAGCCAGGTCCATTACCTGCTGAACACTGTTGGATGCCAGCATAGCGAATCCTGTCTGACGTGTTGCCATAACGTCGGAATGATCTCCGAAAATAGAAAGCGCGTGAGTAGATACGGCTCTTGCAGCTACGTGGAATACTGCAGGAACCTGCTCAGCAGCGATCTTGAACATGTTCGGAACCATCAGCAGCAGTCCCTGAGATGCAGTGAATGTTGTGGTGTAAGCACCAGCAGACATAGCACCGTGTACAGCACCTGCAGCTCCGGCCTCGGATTCCATCTCTACGATGTTTACCGGCTCACCGAAAATGTTCTTTCTTCCCTGAGCTCCCCAGTTATCCATGTTCTCAGCCATTGGTGAGGACGGTGTGATTGGGTAGATGGCAGCGACTTCTGAGAACGCAAATGCTACATGAGCGGCAGCAGCGTTACCATCCATTGTCTTCAGCTGTCTGTTATCAGCTGATACATGCTTGTTGTCCATAAAAGCACTCCTTTCAAATTATCACAAATCCACCGAGACGCGAATGCATGGCAAGACACAGCAATAACCAAAGATTCCTCCTGTGAGGAGGTCTCTCTGACCGCCATGATTCACCCCGATAGGATTTTGTATACCCATAACTTGATTCTACTCTTAACCATTCTTAAAGTCAACAATTTGACAGGCGTTTTCTGGATTTTGTATACCCAACTCTGTTCATTTTTGAATACATTCAGCCGACAAGCCTTTCTACCTTTACTTTATTCCGCTTCTTTTCTTTACATCTATTTTTATTCGTCCTGTATCATTTCTATGCACATTTTGCCGGGTGCCCACATATTTTCAGCTTCATCGGGCCTCTTGCTTGTCCCTTTTGACAAAAGAAAACTGGCATGTGTAATAACCCTTTAATTGGGTATGAAAATAGCATAGTTCATAAAAGCATTCAGACACAGCAATAATAAAATTGACAAAAACAATAAAACTATATGGCGATTTATAGATTCAGTATATCGGACGGGAGGTCCGCATGATTTATATCGGAAATCATTTATCTTCCTCTTCAGGATTCGCGGCGATGGGACGCCATGCCGACCGGCTTGACGCCAGCAGCTTCGCGTTTTTCACCCGCAATCCACGGGGCGGAAAGGCAAAAGCCATCGACCGTGATGACGCGGAAGCCCTGCGGAAACATAACCGGGAGCATAACTTCGGTCCCCTTGTCGCCCACGCCTCTTATACGATGAATCTCTGCAGCGGAAAGGAAAATGTCCGCACATTCGCACAGACCTGCCTGGCAGACGACCTCCGCCGGATGGAATATCTTCCGGGGAACTTCTACAATTTTCATCCGGGCAGTCACGTCGGTCAGGGCGCAGAAACCGGCATCCGCATGATTGCAGAAGGCCTTGACCACGCTATCGATGAGGCCCTGTCCGGCTCACTTCCCGAGCCAAAACGCGCAGGAGAAGTGTTTACACCCCTGCCTTTGGAAATGGAAGCAGAAGAAGGTCTCCATACCGCCATTCTTCTGGAAACCATGGCCGGAAAAGGCAGTGAAGTCGGACGTACATTTGAAGAACTGAAAGCAATCATCGATGCAAGCCGCTATGGAGATAAACTGGGCGTTTGCTTCGATACCTGCCACGTATGGGATGCCGGCTACGACATTGCCGGAGATCTGGACGGCGTGCTGGATGAATTCGACCGGATTCTCGGCCTCAGCCGTTTGAAAGCCGTCCATTTTAATGAAAGCATGAACGACCGCGGCTCCCATAAAGACCGCCATGCGCGGCTGAAAGAAGGCCATATCGGCCTGGATGCCATGAAACGCATCGTTCAGCATCCGGTTTTTCAGGATAAGCCATTTATTCTGGAGACCCCGAATGAAGATGCAGGGTATAAAGAAGAGATTGCGCTGGTCCAATCTTGGATGGAATAAAAAAAATAAACGGAGCTGCTGCACGAAGCGAACAGTTCCGTCTACGTTGGTGCGTCACGGGAGACTCGAACTCCCAACCTTTTGATTCGTAGTCAAACACTCTATCCAATTGAGCTAGTGGCGCAAGCGATTTCTTTATCGCACTTCCTTAGTATAAAGGATAACACCCGGATTGTCAAATATTTTTTCCCTTCTCGTAAAGTTTTCTTTTCTGACCATAGAAAGAGCCGGACGAATCCTGCTGTCACGAGCAGAAATCCATCCGGCTTCCGGCAGTCTGCCGATTATTTCATCGTGTAATCGTAATGCTCTTTCAGATTTCCTCTGCGGTAGGCGTCAACCAGCTGCTTCAGATCTTCAATGTTCTGTACCAGATCAGCGCCCTGGTCCGTGTCCAGCACCATCATTCTGGACGGCAGCGTCTCTACAGTCTGCATAACCGGTGAATGGAACACCTGAGTTCCGTCCGGCTGCAGCGGGCTGTACGGCTTATGCTGCGCCAGCGCCATGAATCGGGAATTGAAAATGAATGTATATCCGGCAATTCCCGTCTGTTTCTGATAGGCCTTGGAAATTCCGCCGTCGATGACATACAGCAGTCCGCCGCCCTTGACCGGGCTTTCTCCGTCCTTGATTTTAACAGGAACATGTCCGTTCAGGATCTTGGAAGTCTTCGGGTCCAGGCCGAACTCACGCAAGATTCTCTCGCACGGCGCTTTCTGCTCGCGGAGGTGGTAATACGGACGCGTCGGCTCCTTATGAGACGTCTTGTCCGCGATAAACAGACGCTCGAAGGTGGTCATCTTTTCTTTGCCGAACAACGGAGAATCCTTTCCTTCCCACAGATACAGCATCAGGTCTCCAGGCCGTCCGCTTTCCTCGGACTCATCAGGGCTGAAGAACTCCAGACGGACCTGCTTGTCAAGATGATCGAATAATGCCTTGCCGCTGTAAGATTTTCCGTTAAAGGTGAGCGCGATGAAATTTCCCTTCTCGTCCATAGGAACGCAGCCATGATACAGCAGATTTCCGTTGCACTTGGTGTACAGCGCGCCGTGGCTGAACAGATAGCGGATGTGACGCTGCAGTTTAGTGGAGTTCAGAATGGATGCCTCCAGCGAGTTCATGACGAACCGTTCGTCATCCGTCAGCTCGTACGGGTTTTTCGGGTCGACCGTCGGCAGGTTTGTATCGCGCATCGGCCAGGCTTTTCCTTCTACCTTGACTGTTCCCTTGTCAAAATCTATTTTGTCAAGAAGAAGACGTTTATCCATCTCGTATTCCGGGTGGCGCTTGATCAGCTGGCCCTCTGCCTTGAACTGGATGATGGAGATGGCCTTGTGCATCTTGGCTGCAAGTTTTTCATCAACCGGGTCATATTTATTTCTGTCAAGCAGATGCGGCTTGAAGGCCGTGCACGGGTCGTCTCCGTAGACTTTCTCGGCAAAGGTCGCCAGCGGACGCAGGTTGATTCCGTATCCGATTTCCAGCATATCAAAGTTGTTGTAGCTGATGTTCATTCTGAGAATGTTCGCGATGCAGGCCCAGTTTCCGGTTGCCGCGCCGATCCATACGATGTCGTGGTTTCCCCACTGGAAATCAACATCGTGATAATTCATCAGGAAATCGAGAATATAGTCCGGGTGCGCACCACGATCAAAAATATCACCGATGATATGGAGCTGGTCAACGGCCAGGCTGCTGATGGCATCAGCCAGTTCGATAATGAAGGTCTCTGCCAGTCCGCACTCGATGACAGAACTGATAATCTCGTTATAATAATGGGCCTTGTTCTCCTCATCATCTGCGTGGAGCAGCTCGTCCATCGCGTAGTCCAGGTACTTCGGCAGTCTGTGACGCACCTTGGAACGTGTATACTTTGTCGAAACGGAGCGGCAGATCGTGATCAGACGGTAAATGACGACCTTGCACCAGTCATCAAAGTCCTCCGGTGATTTTTTTCTTCTCTTGATTTCTGCTTCAGCATTGTAAATCAGAGAAGCAAGATCGTCACGGTCTTTCTCACTCAGAATTCCGGAATAATGCTCATCAATCTTCGCCTTGATTGTCCCGGATGCGCTCTTCAGCATATGAATAAATGCCTCATGTTCACCGTGCAGATCGCTGAGACAGTATTCCGTTCCTTTCGGAAGCGCAAGAATCGCTCTCAAGTTGATAATTTCAGCCGATGCGGCCTGAATATTCGGATAATCCTTGGAAAGAAGCTCCAAAAATTTAATATCCGCCATAACACCCTCCATCCTTTCTTCAGCATCCACTGTTCTCTTCACAGCGCCCGCAGGACTGTATATTTCCCAGACGCTGCTGCACCCTGTTTCCGCGGTCAGGATCTGCAGTCTGAAAACCAGAAAGCAGACTCATTCCCGCTGCGGATTCCGCAGGGTATTGCCAGATATATCTTACATCAATCTGATTAAATTTACATCCATTTGACACAGAATCAGGCTTCAGCATTATGCTGAAGCCTGATTTACTTTTCTTTATCAGTCGTCGATTTTCAGGATATTTGCACCCAGTCCTCTGAACTTCTCGATGAAATGCGCGTATCCTCTTTCAATATGATAAATCTCGGAAATCTCTGTTGTGCCTTCCGCGACAAGGCCCGCGATGGCGAGCGCAGCTCCGGCACGAAGGTCGGTAGCAATGACCTGTGCTCCTTCCAGCTTTTTTGCTCCCTGGATTTTTGCACGGTTTCCGTCGATCTTGATATTCGCGCCCATACGGTTCAGCTCTGCAACATGCATGAAGCGGTTCTCAAAAACCGTTTCTATGACCGTGCTGGATCCCTTTACCGTAGTCAGGAAAGCCATGAACGGGGACTGAATGTCCGTCGGGAATCCAGGGTAAGGCAGTGTCTTGATATCCGTAGAAGTCAGTTCCCTGCGGTCTCCGGCAACGAACATGCCGTCATCACCGATTTCCACATCGACACCGCATTCTCTCAGCTTTGCGGTAATCGGTCGGATATGATCCGGTACCACGTTGTGAACCAGAACTTCTCCTCTGGTAATTGCAGCGGCAAGCATATATGTACCTGCCTCAATACGGTCCGGAATAACGGTATGTGATGCTCCGTGAAGCTTCTCCACACCCTCGATCTTGATCTGATCCGTTCCAGCGCCCTTGACCCTTGCGCCCATCTTATTCAGGAAGTTGGCAAGGTCGACGATCTCCGGCTCTTCTGCAGCATTGATAATATACGTGCTGCCTTTTGCCAGAACAGCTGCCATCATGATGTTTTCCGTTGCTCCGACGCTCGGGAAATCCAGATAAATGCTGTTTCCGATCAGGCCGCCGGCAGGTGCCGTTGTCTCTACGTAATTATCCTTCAGAACAACTTCCGCGCCCAGAGCCTTGAATCCCTTCAGGTGCAGGTCAATCGGACGTGCCCCGATCGTACATCCGCCCGGAAGATGAACTCTTGCTTTTCCGGTTCTGGCCAGAAGCGGCCCCATAACCAGGAAAGATGCTCTCATTTTGCGGACCAGTTCATAGTTTGCGATATAGTTATTCAGTCCGGACGCGTCAATTTCCAGCACATTTTTATCGATCTCAGATAACCGGAGTCCGAGAGATGACAGGATTTCTTTCATAACCCGGACATCTCTGAGTTCCGGAACGTCTGAAATCGTGCAGACATCCTCCGGAAGAATTGCAGCCGCCATTAACGGCAGAACTGCGTTTTTTGCACCGCTGATATTCACTTCTCCATGCAGCGGGTCACTTTTCTGTACCAAGAATTTAGCCAATTTACGTCTCCACCTTTATTATCCGCTACAGCTGCTTCAGTTCTTCAATACATTTTTCGCATACACATTTTCCATGCACTGTGCGGATATTATTCACTTCACCGCAGAAAATGCAGGTCGGCTCATATTTCTTGAGCATGATGTACTGCCCATCCACGAATATTTCCAGCGAATCATTGGTCTGAATTCCGAGATTCCTTCTGAGTTCTACTGGGATGACCACTCTGCCCAATGCATCTACCGGCCTGACGATTCCTGTTGCTTTCATTCTACTCTACTCCTCAACTGTTACGAACCTCTCCGTTCGCTTTACTTATCCTTATGCTCTTCTTTACGATCTTTTACATACTGCGCAGCATTCGCCGCCGCTTTTGCAAAATTGGTTACAGCAGCCAGAAGTCCCTGATGGCCCTTAACGGCCTTGGAAATATCTGAAGCGGCCTTCTGAACATCGGTAATGATGTCATTCAGATCCGTCGCGCGGTCGGCTGCGACCCCGGTGATTTTGGAAGCATCCTCTGTGATGTCATTTACGTTACGAACCGTCTTAAGCATATTTTTTACAAGAACGATCAGGTAAATAAGCAGCACAAACAGTGCGATAAGCACCAGATAAACCAACGCACTTTTAACATTAATCGTAATCATAAGAGTCCTCCCTCAAAACACGCATGGGATATTATACCAATTTTTATCTGTCGTTTCAATTAGAAATTCAATTGCATTCAATTGTATATCGAATTTCTCTCAAGCATTGGAATTTCCGCCTTCATCCGATTCCGGAAATTCCCGCTCGTAAATTTTTCTCATCTGTCTTGTATAGTTTCCTGCCTTATCCCGAACGGCAAGCTGCGGAAGAACATTCAGTTCGACGCCTCCGCCCTTCACCATATGAACCAGAATAATGTTCGGCTTCTCTCCTTCGTGGCCGCTTACCATCTGCAGGTCTTTCGCTTCCAGGCGGAAGTTTCGTCCCTCTGCCAGGATGTCTACGAGCCGCTGAGGCCGGTGAACCATGAACAGATCGCCCTTTTCCTTCAGAAGCCGGGCGGCAAGTTCCAGGAACATGGCAAGATCGGCTGTCGTTTCGTGTCTTGCCAATGCCTTTGCCGACGCCCTGCTGACTGCACCGCTCATTCTGCGGGTGTAGGGCGGATTGGACGTGACCGCATCAAAGCTTCCTCTGAATTTCTTCCATACTGCCTTTCCGCCCTCTTCCTCCGGTGCTTTCATCTCCGTGAGAACATCAGACACATCGGCATGCCAGATCTGTATTCTTTCATGCATTCCGTTGAGCACAGCGCTTTCTTTTGCAAGCCGTACGTTATTTTCCTGAAATTCTATGCCGTGCAGGTCCGGAATCTCTGTCTTATGAGAAAGAATCAGCGGAACGATTCCATTTCCGGTTCCCAGATCCATCAGCTTTTCCGGTTTTCTCCTGTTCCTTTTCAGGATATCCGCAGTAAATCCGGCCAGAAGCACTGCATCCACACCGTAGCAGAAGGCTTCCGGATCCTGAATGATCTTCAGATCACCAAAACCTGTCTCGTCCACTCTCCGCGTCATGACTGCTCACCGGAATCAGAGGAACTGTTCTTTTCAGAAGACGATCCGGCGTTTTCCGGTCTTCCGTTTTTCTGGCCGCCGTTTTCCGGCTTTCCGGCTCTTCCGTTCCGTTGTTCTCTGCGGCTGTGTTCACCATGCTTCGCGCCGTTTTCCGGCTTCCTGTTTTCGTCCTTCTCATCAAAGGAAAAACTCTGGAAGACGACTTCGGTCTTTTTATGTTCTTTCTTTTTGTTTCCGCCGTTCTGTGAATTCCTTCTTCTTCCGGAATTCTGGCGGGATTTATTTCTCCCGTTTCCTTTCCCTGAAGCGGATTCTCCGTCCCTGTCTCTGTTCTTATCCCGTTTTCTGTGAGCATCGCGGTTTTCACGGTTCTTTTCCGGTGAAGCTCCATGCTTTCTGCGGTGTTCGTGTTCTTCTTTTGCAGCTTTTTCCGGCGCGGCTTCAGGGCTCTGGGCCTCTTGCACGTCAGCTTTTGTCCCCTCCTGCGAAGCGGCCTCACCGGAAGCTTCCTCCGCCTTCTCCTCATCTGCCTGCATATGGTGGCACTTTCCCTGGCAAGGGCACTTCATCGCCGGATTCTGTTCCTGATTTCCCGGCTTTCCGCCATTTCCTTTCTTTCCAAGTCGCTCCAATTCGTCCTTCTCAAAAGTCAGGATCTCGGAGTTCAGTTTCTCGCGGCCATTGTCATCTTTCTCACCGGTAAACATGCGGACTTTCACGGTTCCGCGCAGAATGTTGGTTTCGATGACCTTTCCGACTTCATCGCCGACGCGGACGCGCTCATTCACCTCTGGCATGCCCTTCCGAAGTTCCTGATAGGTGCTGTTCTCATACTTCAGGCAGCACATCAGGCGTCCGCAGACGCCGCTGATCTTGGTCGGATTCAGAGACAGATTCTGCGTCTTCGTCATCTTGATGGAAACCGGCTGAAAATCCGACAGCCAGGACGCACAGCAGAGCTCACGTCCGCAGCAGCCAATTCCTCCCAGCATCTTCGCCTCATCACGGACACCGACCTGACGCAGCTCAATGCGCATCTTGAACACACTGGCGAGATCCTTGACCAGATCACGGAAATCCACTCTTCCGTCCGCCGTAAAGTAAAAGATAATCTTGTTATTATCAAAAGTAAATTCTACATCAATCAGCTTCATGTCCAGATGATGCTTCTTGATTTTCTCGCGGCATACCTCCATGGCATGCCCCTTCTTTCCTTCATTTTCCTCGTGGCGCTGAATATCCGCCTCATCGGCGATGCGCACGACCTTCTTCAGCGGATGTGTGATATCCGATTCCTGAATTTCTGCCGAACCCATCGTAACCCGTGCAAACTCCATTCCGCGCGCCGTCTCGACGATTACACCGTCCCCCTGCTGCAGCTGCAGCTCGCCGGGATCGAAATAGTACATCTTTCCATTTTTCTTGAACTTGACCCCGGTAACTTTTACCATTGTTTCATCCATATATATGTTAATCTCCCATTCTTCCTGATGGCCTGATGATCCGCTCCATCTGAATCACCAGATGGCGGACCGCGTATTTGTAGGAAGCGTTTCTCTGAACCGCCCGCCGGGTCTTCTCGATGGCAGATACAGCCTCTGCCAGCTGACGGACCGACATAAAATCACATCCGCGGCGGATAAACTGCTCCATCACACGTTCCAGCCCATCCAGCAGTGTATATGCATCCGTTCTGGAATGCACCTCCTGATCCAGCCGCTCCTTTATATCGAAAAAATACTTTTCTTCTCTGATCATCTCAACCAGTTCCGATGCTGCAGTCATATTCTCTTCCTGCAGGTCCAGATCTGCAATCAGACGGACCTTTACGCACCTGGACTGAATCGTCGGCAGCAGAAACTCCGTATTTTCCGACAAGAGCATAATGATTGTCCCCGGATACGGCTCCTCCAGCGTTTTCAGAAGACGCGTCTGCGCGCGCATGGTCATGCTGTCCGCGCCGGAAATCACGGCAATATTCCGCTCCCCCTCCGACGGCCTGGTCTTCAGATGATTCTGGAGTTCCTCAATCTGGGCGTCACGCACAGAAAGCACCTTACTCTTATTCCCGGACGCCGATGTCGGTTCGACGACATACAGATCCTCATACGAACCGTGTTCGATGCGTCTGCAGGTCAGACACTCCCCGCATCCTTCACCTCTCTTTTCAGGACAAAGAGCAGCCTGCGCAAGAGCAAGAGCAAATCCCATCTTGTCCATCGTATGATCTCCCTCGATCAGATATGCATGAGAAATCATCTGGTGTACAATCGCACTCTGAAGATGCGCTGCCGCGTTTCCATATTTTCTGTATTCCGATAAACCCATACCCGGTTATTTCCATCTTTCCATTGTTAATCTCTGTATTTCCGCCTGAATTTCCTGAACATCACCAGACCCGTCAAGAACACACATCCTTTCCGGTTCCCGTTCAGCAATCTTCAGATATCCATCCCGTACACGCTGAAAAAAGGCATCTTTCTCCGCTTCCAGCCGGTCCGGCTCAGCCTGATCCGTCACACGTTTTCTGCCCGTGCCGACCGGCACATCCAGCAGAAAAGTCAGATCCGGAAAGCATCCATTCACCGCAGGTCTGTTAATCTCCTCAACCATACTTCCCAGCTGCCTTCCAAAAGCCTGATAGGCAATGCTGGAATCCAGAAAACGGTCGCAGATCACCGTAACACCACAATCCAGCGCCGGGCGGATCACCTCCTGAACCAGCTGGGCGCGGGAAGCCGCATAAAGGAACATTTCCGCCCGGTCAGAGATCACATTGGCCCTGTCGAGCAGAATGTTTCGAATTTTTTCTCCTGCAGAAGTACCACCCGGCTCGCGCGTCAGCAGCACATGATGACCATTTTCCTCAAGATAGTCCTTCAAAAGCGAGATCTGCGTTGACTTTCCAGACCCGTCAATTCCTTCAAAAGTAATAAACATGCCAGTCAAAAATTTATCCTCTATTTCGTGTATCGGGAAATCAGCCCGACAAGATATCGAATCAGCACAGCGAACGGAAAGCAGACTACAAAACACAATATCACCTTAAAAAAAGTCATCCTGCACACCTGCCTTTCCAGAATAAAACGCATAGAAACACGTTTCATATACTGCCAATATATCTACCAATAAAATACGCAGCTGCCTGACGACAGCATAAAATGTTTTACATATCTTTCCAGATAAATACCGCTGTGATATTATATCATATCCTGGCAGACCTGACAAAGATACAAATAAGAGCCCAACCCTTCCAAGACGCTGAAGTGTCGGTCAGGCAGCCAGAAACCTTGTTGTCGTCTGACTTATCGTTTGACGGATAGACAATAACACAAAAGCCGCCGACCTTTCTGGTCAGCGGCTTTCTGAAACCGGCGGCGTCCTACTTTCCCAGGCGGTCTCCCACCAAGTATCCTCGGCGCTGGGGAGCTTAA
>CAJMLL010000006.1 GCA_905214225.1 uncultured bacterium
AGCCGGCAAGAATCGAGCAGACTGCTGATGCGGCCTCTCACATCCTGTCCATCGGCAATCAGTGCGGCGAGGGATGGCTGCTGACTGGAGAAATGGTCGAGCTGATCCACAGCGGAGTAGAGAATATCGTCTGCCTGCAGCCGTTCGGATGCCTGCCGAATCACATCGTCGGAAAGGGCATGCTGAAACAGGTCCGCCGGATGAATCCGAAGGCCAATGTTGCGGCCATCGACTTTGACCCGGGCGCCAGCACCGTCAACCAGCTGAACCGTATCAAGCTGATGATGAGTACGGCGAGAAAGAACCTGAACGAGTCCATGACAGAAGAAGAGCGCATGAGAAATGAAAAGACCCTGGCGGAAATGAGAGCAGTCAATGCTGCCTGGGAAGAACACCATCAGCATGCCGTATAGGGACAAAAAGCATCCCGGCTAGGGAGACACTTGCAAGTGCTGCTGACCTGGTGTATAATATTTCGGTGCTTTTATAGATGAACTGAGTTTGATTTTTTGTATAGTTAAAAGGAGGCGTCTCCATGGGAAGACACGGAACGATTGCAGGCAGAAAGGCAGCGCAGGATTCAAAGCGCGCAGCTTTATTCACAAAGTATGCGAAGATGATCACTGTAGCGGCGAGAGACGGAGGAGACCCGGAATACAACGCCGGACTGCGTACTGCTATTGAAAAAGCCAAGGCAATCAGTATGCCGAACGCAAATATTGAAAGAGCGATCAAGAAAGGTACTGGAGAGCTGGAGGGCGTATCTTACGAATCTCTGCAGTTTGAGGGATACGGTGCAGGCGGAGTTGCCATCATCGTAGAGTGCCTGACAGACAACACCAATCGTACGACTTCTGCAGTGAAGTCCACTTTCGATAAGCATGGCGGGAATGTCGGAACCCCGGGATGCGTATCCTATATGTTCTCCAGAAAGGGCATTATCGTCATCGAGAAGTCTGATGACATCGATGAGGATGCACTGATGGAAACTGCTCTTGAGGCTGGCGCAGACGACATGATCAGCAATGAGGATAATTATGAGATCCAGACTGATCCATCCGCGTACAACGATGTTGATGATGCGCTGAGAAAGGCCGGATATGAACTGGTCGAGTCTGACATCGAGCAGGTTCCTTCCATGGAGAGCACTCCGGACGAGAAAGACCTGAAGAAGCTGAAGAAGCTTGTCGACGTTCTGGAAGACAATGAAGATGTTCAGAAGGTCCACACCAACTGCGCAGTTGATCTGGATACGGTTGAGCTGTAAGAGAAAAAAGATTGGAAGATGGGAAAATAATATCCTGTCTGTCCAGTAAATAGCCTGATGATAAGTTGTATGAAATCAGACTGCTATTGCAAACAGCGTGGATTCATGCATTGAACAAGAGCACTGAGTTGTCAGTGCTCTTGTTTTACATTTACCTGACAGAATACGGATTTTAAGTTGAATATCCGAGGTATATGCGATATAATAAACATGAGCCTGGAACATACGTTTAGAGCATTTTATTGAACCTACAGCACTTAAACGGGAATCCGGAGTCTCTTTCGGACCATACAGCCGCATTTTCAGCGGACTATGGAAAGTTTGAGCAGGGTACCCACCTATCAATTTTGATAGGCGTCAATTAAGCTCTGACGGTGCCTCCGGGTTTTTCTATTGTCATAAAAAGCGGATGGGAGATAAGTTTATGGAAGACAGAATTGTGATCATTGACGGAAACAGTCTGATTAACCGTGCCTACTATGCGATGCAGCGGCCGATGATCACTGCGGACGGTGTCTACACACAGGGAATTTTCGGATTTCTGAATATGCTCTGGAAGATTCTGGACGATGTTCAGCCGGGATACGCCGCAGTGGCCTGGGACCGGAAAACTCCGACCTTCCGGCATAAAAGCTATGATGGCTATAAGGCGGGAAGAAAGGCCATGCCTGCAGAACTTGCCATGGAACTTCCATACATGAAGAAAATCCTGACCGCTATGGATATAAAAAATCTGGAAATTGACGGATTTGAGGCGGATGATATTCTCGGAACGGTTTCTAAAGAAGCAGAGGAGGAAGGACTCAGCCCGCTGATCATTACCGGAGATAAGGATGCCCTTCAGCTCGCCTCAGACAAGACGCAGGTCATGATTACCAAAAAAGGAATCTCTGAGTTTGATCTGTACGATGATAAGAAGATGATGGAGGTCTATGGCCTGACACCCCGCCAGTTTATCGATTTAAAAGGACTGATGGGAGACAAGTCGGATAACATCCCGGGAATTCCGGGAGTCGGACAGGTCACGGGACTGAAACTGATGAAGCAGTTCGGCAGCATTGAGAATCTCCTGCAGCACACCGACGAGATCAAAGGCGCAAAGCTCAGAGAAAAGGTTGAAGATAATGTTCAGCAGGTCGTCATGAGCAGAAGACTGGCGGAAATCGTCCGCAATGTGCCGCTGGATATCGATGTGAAAAGCGATCTGAAAACCGGGAATCCGGATACAGCCGCAATGGCAGAGCTCTTTCAGGAGCTGGAACTGAAGACCTTCCTGAAGAGGATGGCGGACAGAGGACTCTTGAAGCAGGAGACAAGAGAAGAAAGAACATATAAGACTATCCGGATTGAAACGGAAGAGCAGCTGTCCGGTCTGGATGAGATTCCGGAAGGCTCGGAAATCTGGCTTCTTCTGCTGGGAAACGATGATCACGTAGGAATGCCGAAGGAAGAGCTGATTGCTCTGATGTATGAGGATAAGTATTACGTCATCGATCCCGCCCTGGAATCTTCCCTGATCGAACTTCTGAACCGGAAACACTTCCGCTTTGCAGGGCATGATCTGATCCGGGCCTACTACCCTCTGATGCGGAAAGGACTGCGGGAATTTTCCACAGCCTTTGACACGCAGATTGCCCAGTATGTCCTTGATCCTTCCCGGAAAGATTACTTTTTGTCCTCTCTGGCGCTGGAATATCTGCAGATCACTCTGCCGGACAGCAAGAAGCTGGAAAAGAAGCAGAAGCAGATCACCATGTTCCCGGGAGGTCTGGACGACGAGTCTGTGGAATATGGAAAACATGCCCTGGATGCGGCGGTTCAGCTGAGGGAACTGCAGGAAAAGAAGCTGGATGAGGAGAATGGACGGAAACTGGCGGAGGAAATTGAATTTCCGCTGATCCGGGTTCTCGCGCAGATGGAAGTTACGGGAATTCCGGTGGATGCCGGGGTTCTTCAGGAAATCGGAAGTGCGCTGAAGGAAGAGACGGATAAGCTTGAGCAGGCTATCTACACGCTGGCGGGAGAGGAATTTAACATCAACTCCACCCAGCAGCTGGGAGAAATTCTTTTTGAAAAGCTTGGGCTTCCTGCCGGAAAGAAAACCAAGCGCGGTTACAGCACCAGTGCGGAAGTTCTGAAGAAACTGGAAAAGAAGTATCCGATCGCTTCGCTGATTCTGCAGTACCGGACGCTGACAAAGCTGCAGAGCACTTATGTGGAAGGGCTGGTGCCGCTGATCGGAGAAGACGGGAAAATCCGCGCACATTTCCAGCAGACGGTGACTGCAACCGGACGCCTGAGCTGTACCGAACCGAATCTGCAGAACATCCCGGTCAGGACGGATATCGGACGGCAGCTGCGCAGAGCCTTTACCGCGGAAAAGGGAGGACTTCTGGTGGGCGCCGATTATTCTCAGATCGAGCTGAGAATTCTGGCCCACATGTCTGGCGATGAAAACCTGGTCCGCGCATTTAACGAAGGCGAAGACATTCACCGGACCACAGCGGCCAGGGTGTTTAATGTGGATTACGAAGACGTGACACCGCTTCAGAGAAGCCGGGCCAAGGCGGTCAACTTCGGTGTGATCTACGGAATGAGCAGCTTCGGCTTATCCGAGGAAATTCACGTTTCCCGGAAAGAAGCGGAAAGCTACATCCAGGATTATTTTGCCAAGCATCCGAAGGTAAAGATTTTCATGGATGCCTGCATTGAGCAGTGCAGGGAGAAGGGATATTCCGAGACCCTCTTCGGCCGGCGCCGCTACATTCGTGAGATCAAGTCAAAAAATTACATGTCGCGCCAGCTGGGGGAGCGTCTTGCCATGAACAGCCCGATTCAGGGAACGGCCGCAGACATTATCAAGATCGCCATGATCCGCGTGGAAAAGGAGCTCCGGGAGAGAAAGATGAAATCGCGCCTGGTGCTGCAGATCCACGACGAACTGATCATTCAGACAGATCCGGATGAACGCGAGCAGGTGGAAGAACTTCTGCAGAGAAATATGGAAAACGCGGCGGAACTTAAGGTTGCGCTGCTCTGTGACCGGAACGAGGGAACGTCCTGGTACGAACTGAAAGACTGATAAGTACAGGAGGGACAAAAAATGATGATCATAGGAATTACCGGAGGGATCGGCGCGGGGAAATCGACGGTGTCGTCCTATATTGCTTCTCTGGGCTACCCGGTCTTCGATGCGGATGAAATCTCCAGGAATCTGACTCGGGACGGCAGTCCGGTGGTGGATGAGCTGGCGGAGGAATTCGGAGAAGAGATCCTGGATCGTCCGGGTGTGCTGAACAGGAAGAAACTTGCGGAAATTGTATTTGCCGACAGGGAAAAGAATAACAGATTGAGACAGATTGTCACAATGAAAGTCCGGGAAGCGGCGATAAAGTGGATCGCTGAATACCGCAAAAGCGGAAATTATGGTATAATCTTTCTCGATATTCCGCTGCTGTTTGAAACCGGCTCGGAAGATCTCTGTGGACAGGTATGGTTCGTTACGGCAGATGAAGTGGTCCGCAGAAAGAGGGTCATGGCACGCGACGGTGCGACAGCCGGACAGGTTGAGAAACGCATGCGCAGCCAGATGCCGGAGCGTGAAAAAGCAGAGCGTTCGAATGAAATCATTGATAATTCGAGAGGAGTGGAGGAGCTGCACCAGACGGTGGATGCGCTCTTGAAAAAGTATGATCGAACCTTCTAAGGATAATATTTTTTATCGTATTGTAGACTATGTCCGTGATCACATGGTGGCGGTTATCGCAGCTGTGATTATTATCATGGTTGTGCTTGGTGTCCTGATCAACCATTTCCACAAGGATACGGCAGACGAGACGACAACGGCCGGGAAACAGGCGGCGGTGAAAAGCAGCTACAGGCAGACCAGTACGGTCTATCTTCCGATGAGCAGGCTTCGTTCGCTGAAGTTCCTGTCCTCCAAAGATTCGGATACGTATTATATCGCGCAGCTTGTCTGCAGCAGTCTCTTCCGTCTGGATTCAAATCTGAATGTGGAGAAGGACCTGGTAAAGTCCTATCAGGCGCACCCTTCCAGCGGAAAAGTTGACATGACGCTGAAAAACGCGAAATTCAGCAACGGAAATACCGTGGATGCTTCTGACGTGAAGTATACCGTCAGCCAGATCAAGAAAGCGGGATCTTCCAGTCCCTACTATGCTTACGCAAAGAAAATCAGTTCGGTCAGTGGCAGCGGAAGCAGCGTGACAATCACATTTTCAAAGAAGAAGGATGCGGCTCTGGATAATCTGACCTTCCCGATTGTGGATTCCAGTACCTATTCCAGCGGAAACGCGTGGAAACCGGTGGGCAGCGGACAGTATAAGATCAGCAGTCTGGACAACGGAAGACTGTCTCTGGTTTTGAAGCCGAACAACCGGTATTATGGCAGCAAGGCGTCGAACACGATTCATTTCCGCAGACTCCCGAATCAGGACAATGTGGGAGGACTTGTCACGACTGACGCAATTACCGGCTTTCTGGATACATCGGAGGAAGCTTTCAGTGATGCTTCCGATAAGAATCTGAAGAGCACAAAGGTAAAGTCCCCGGAAGCGGAGTATATTGCCTTCCGCTTTAAGAATGCTGCGCTGAAAAAACGCCGTGTGCGTCAGGCGATCTGCTACGCAATTGACTGCAGACAGCTGATTCAGGATGATTTCGGGACGAACTGCATTCAGTCAGATACCATTTACTTCCCGAATTTCCTCGGAGCGGGTAATAAAAAGGACGATTATATCTTTAACCAGTCCAAGGCAATTCTGATGCTGAGAAAAGCGGGATACAGAGACCGTGACCAGGACGGACTGCTTGAGGATAAAAAGGGAAAGGAAGTAAACCTGACCCTGCTGGTCAACTCTGATAATAAGAGGAGGACCGAGGCAGCCCAGAGCATCGCAGAAGAGCTGAAAAACATCGGACTCAACGTAACGGTGAAGAAAGAAGATAAAGCATCCTACCAGTCAGACCGCAAAAGTGGAAATTTTGATCTGCTGATGGGCGGATATATTTTCGATAAGAGCTATAATCTGAAAAAAATGTTTGACAAGGGCAATGAGTTGAGTTATTATAATAAAGCAGTCGCAAGTGAGGTCGATAAGCTTGAACAGACCCGGAGCGCTGCAGACCAGAAGGCAGTTTATCAGAAACTGAAGAAGGAATTGAAAAAGGATGTTCCTTACTACTGTATCTGTTATAAGACTTACTCACTGACGACAGTGAAGAGTCTCAAGTCTTCAGGCAAAACGGTTTTCTTCAGTCCGTACAGAAATGTAAGTACATGGAGTTATAAGAGAACCATCACACCGGATACGGCATCCGATACCTATAAGAAGTCGTAAACGGATTATACTAATGCATGATATGACGCATTTTGCGTCATTCATTGTGCGGCTGTGGCGGAATTGGCAGACGCGTACGGTTGAGGGCCGTATGGGCAACCGTGCTGGTTCAAATCCAGTCAGCCGCACCATTTTTTTATCTAAAATCATCTGAGCCGGCGTGATGGAATTGGCAGACGTGCAGGATTCAAAATCCTGTGGTGGCAACACCGTATGGGTTCGACCCCCATCGCCGGCATTTTATTCAGAATGAAATCTGAACTCCCGGAATGCCGGCATAAGAAGGCCTGGTTCGGGAGTTTTTGTTTTCCATTAATCCGATGACAACATTCTTTCCGGCTGCACGCCTGATGCTTTGCTGTCATGAAAGGATGGGGGCTTTATTCCGGCGGGGAAAAACTGCCCTCTTGCCGGGCTGCGTTTTGTCCGAAAAGATGTTTTCTGCGGGAATGTTATTCCTGCAGCATTGCGCGAAGGACAGATTTATTGTATAGTCAGAGTGTTAGGCTAAAACAGTTATAACCAAGATAAATAAGCTCAGGAGGAAAAATTATGTTGAATACGGCCATGATGCTGGCTGCAGCAAACAGAAAAAACAGTTGGGTGAGCACCATTATCATGCTGGTCATCTTCTTTGCACTGATGTACTTCTTAATGATCAGACCGCAGAAGAAGAAGGAGAAGGAACAGCAGGAGATGAGAAGTGCTCTGCAGAAGGGCGATGAAGTTGTTACGATCGGCGGCATTGTCGGAACGGTCAATGCAGTAAAGAAGGACGGCAACATCGTCATCGAAGTCGGCTCCAACAGAACCAAGATGGAGGTTATGCCTTGGGGTATTTCCAAGACACTCACCAAGAAGAAGGGTGCTTCTTCCCAGAATGCAGCAAGACAGACTGCGAATAAGGAAGAGGATGGAGAGCGTACAGGAAATAAGGGCCTGAAGATGCTGAAGAAGAAGGAGCCGGAGAAGAAAGAAGAGCCGGCACCGAAGCAGAATCAGCAGCCGAAGAAGCAGGATGAGCAGGCAGACACATCCGCAGCCTCTGAGAGTAAAGAGGAAGAAGCTCCGGAAAAGAGTGAGAAATAGCATATTATCTGCTGAAGAAATCATGCTGCAGTGACAATCCGAATTGCCGCTGCAGCTTTTTTATATCGGTTCAGAAGGAGGCAGCAGGTTTCTCGGGAAAATTATGATTTAGTCAGCGTGAGAAACTTCGGAAATCGATCGATTGCTTGAAAGCACTGTAGAAACGTAGTAAAATGATTAAGTGCAATTATCAAGACAGTAACAATTCGTGTAAGTTGAAAGGAAGAAAATGAAGACGAGAGTAAAGAAAATCTTGAGTATCGTCATCATCGCAGTCGTTGTAATCGGCTGGTATGCGTCCTGTTTCGGTCTGGGTTCAATCAACAACCTGAAGGACTCTCTGAAATACGGACTCGACATTGATGGTGGTGTGTACGTTGTTCTGAAAGCCGATACAGGTCATATGAGTGACGCCAAGGTGAAGAAGGTCATGGATCAGACAAAGGAAGTTCTGAACCGCCGTGTCAATGCCATGGGTGTTTCTGAGGCCAGTGTCAGCGTAGAGGGAAAGAACCGTCTCCGTGTTGAAATGCCGGGTGTCAAGGATGCCAAGCAGGCCATCAACAAGATCGGAAAAACGGCCAAGCTGCGTTTCACACTCGCGGACGGTACAACAATTATGACCGGATCTGACGTTAAGAACGCGACAGCCAGTCAGGACCAGGAAAACGGAGGTTATAAAATTGTGCTGAAGCTTTCCAGTTCCGGACAGAGCAAGTTCGCGGATGCCACAGAGAAAGCTGCAAACGGAGACGTCACGGCGACCGTGCAGAATCACGGAACGACGGTAAGCAATTCGTCGATTGTCATCTGGCTGGATAATGATATTCTGACTGCGCCTACAGCAAGCCAGAGAATCGATTCCTCTACCTGTGAAATTACAGGAGGAACCGGCGGAATGAGCAAGACAGAAGCTACGGAAGAAGCCGCCCTGATCCGCGGAGGATCTCTGCCGGTATCTCTGCATGAGGTATCTTCTTCTGTACAGACTGCGTCCATCGGAGCAAACGCCCTGAATAAGAGTATTGTTGCCGGAGCCATCGGTCTCGGACTGGTCTTCCTCTTCATGATCATCGCCTTCAATCTGCTGGGTGTATTTGCGGATATCGCACTGGCACTGTACGTACTTCTCGTACTCTGGTCCATGAAGATGATCGGCGCCGTTCTGACCCTGCCGGGAATCGCAGGTATTATCCTCGGAGTAGGAATGGCCGTAGATGCGAACGTTATCATCTTTACCCGAATCAAGGAAGAGATTGGAAAGGGGCGGTCGATACGATCTGCCGTGGATGAAGGTTTCCGGCACGCGCTGGTAACCGTACTCGACTCGCAGATCACCACGATGATCGCGACCATCGTGCTGT
Source organism: uncultured bacterium (assembly GCA_905214225.1). Lineage (GTDB taxonomy): Bacteria > Bacillota > Clostridia > Peptostreptococcales > Anaerovoracaceae > Aminicella. The sequence goes on from CAJMLL010000006.1 coordinate 9,081, forward strand.
ATGAGCTGGGATCCACAACGGTTAAGGGATTCGCGATTACCCTGATGATTTCCATCATCGTCAGCATCTTTACTGCAGTTGTGGTTACACAGGTATTCGTCAGCACACTTGCAGACAGCAGAGCAGCGAAGTACACGTTCTTCGGATGCCATGCAGACGGAACCCCGAGGCGCTGGATCAAGCATCAGGTTCACTTTATTGAAAAGAGAAAGATCTTCTACTGCTGCAGTGGAGCCTTCATCGTACTGGGCCTCTGCTTCCTGATCTTCCACGGATTTAATTATGGTATCGACTTCACAGGCGGTACAATGATCCAGATGGATATGGGCCATAAGGTCAGCACGACAGAAGTGAAGAAGGCGGTCAGCCAGTATAAGCTGGATCCGACCATCGTTTACTCCGGAAAAGGAAATAAAGAGGTCATCATCCGTACAGGAAAGTCCCTGAATGCCAACCAGAGAGATGCCGTTCAGAAGACCCTGGAACAGAAGTTCAATCGTCCTTCCAATTCGGTTATTTCCTCTGAGGAATTCGGTCCTTCCATCGGAAGCGAATTGAGAAATAATGCAATTAAATCAATCCTGATTGCGGCACTGGGCATGCTGATTTACATCATCTTCCGCTTCAAGTCCTGGAAATATGGTGTTGCGGCGATTGCCGGAATCGGTCACGACGTGCTCGTTCTGATCGGTGTCTATGCAATCTTCGGAATCACGGTCGACAACCCATTCGTTGCCGCGGTTCTGACCATTGTCGGATACTCCATCAACGATACCATCGTTATTTTCGACCGAGTGCGTGAGAACAGACATATCATGAGAGGAAAACCAGTTATGGAGGTACTGGACACCAGTATCACCCAGACCCTCGACCGTTCTCTCATGACATCCATCACCACAGAGATTGCGATCATTCCGCTGCTGTTCTTTGTATCCTCTGAGCTGGCAGCATTCGTTCTCCCGCTGATGGTTGGTGTCGCAGTAGGAACTTATTCTTCCATCTGCCTGTGCAGCCCGCTCTTCTACGAGTTCAACAAGCGTGAAGAAGCATCACGTTATGCGCAGATTGCGAAGAATAAGAAGCGTATCGAGGCAAAGAAAGAAGAGCACAAGGCAGAAAAGAAGCGCGAGGAAGAAGCCGAGAAGACGCGTGAGGCACAGCGTGCTGAGCAGAAACAGGCATCCCTTCCGGAACATTCCTCAGCGGCAAAGCCGAAGAAAAAGAATAAAAAGAATCAGCAGAAGCACGTTTCTTATAAACGAAAGAAATAAAGCCGGTTTGTTCTAAAAGGATGAGCATTCATGAAGACAAAAGCAAAGTTTTTGGAAGAGATCCTTCAGTATAAACCATATAATACTGAACTGATCGGCAGGGCTTATGATAAAGCAAAGGAACTCCACGACGGCCAGCTGAGAAAGAGCGGTGAGCCGTATCTGGTTCATCCGATCGCTGTAGCCATTATTCTGGCTCAGCTCGGAATGGACGATGAGACTCTGGTCGCCGGGATGCTCCATGATACAGTTGAAGATACACCTTACACGAGAGAGCAGCTCGTCGAAGATTTCGGCGAAGACATCGCTCTTCTCGTGGACGGTGTCACGAAACTCGGAAATCTTAAGGTCGACAGTAAGGAACAGGCGCAGGCGGAAAACCTGCGCAAAATGTTCCTGGCGATGTCTAAGGATATCCGGGTTTTGATTATCAAGCTGGCTGATCGTCTGCATAATATGCGGACGATTGAATTCATGACGCCTGCTAAAATAATTGAAAAATCCCGTGAAACACTGGATATCTATGCGCCGCTTGCAGGGCGTCTCGGAATCTATACCGTAAAATTTGAATTGGAGAACATTTCTCTGAAGTATCTGCATCCACAGGAATACGCAGATCTTGAGAAACGCGTCAATACAAAGAAACAGCAGCGCGAAGAGATGATCCAGAAGGTTATAGCGGAGATTAAAGAGGCGCTGGACGGCATGCACATGAAGTACGACATCATGGGCCGTTCCAAGCAGCTGTACAGCATCTATAAGAAGATGACGGTGCAGCATAAACAGCTGGATGAAATTTTTGATCTGGTTGCGGTCCGCGTTATTGTGGAGACTGTCCGCGACTGTTACGCAGTTCTGGGCCAGGTTCACACCATGTGGAAACCGATTCCGGGCCGTTTTAAAGATTACATCGCAATGCCGAAGCCGAACATGTACCAGTCTCTTCATACTACGGTACTGGGAGATAACGGTGTTCCCTTTGAGATTCAGATCCGTACGTATGAGATGCACCGTGTTGCTGAATACGGTATTGCTGCGCACTGGAAATATAAAGAGGGAAATACTTCCGGAGATCAGAATAAGGAAGACATGAAGCTGGCATGGCTGCGCCAGGCGATTGAGTGGCAGAAGGATCTTCAGGATCCGAAGGATTTCCTGGATACCCTGAAAATGGATCTCTTCTCCTCGCAAGTATTCGTATTTACGCCGAAGGGCGAAGTCATTGATCTTCCGGCAGGTTCCACGCCGCTGGATTTCGCATTTAAGATCCACACGGATGTCGGATGTCACTGCGTCGGAGCCAAGGTGAATGGAAAGATGGTCACCATCGATCATCCGCTCAGCAGCGGAGATATCGTTGAGATTGTCACCAACCCGAATTCTTCCGGACCAAGCGTGGACTGGCTGAAAATCGTAAAAAGTTCAACGGCAAAAAACAAGATCCGTTCCTGGCTGAAAAAGCAGAATAACGGAGATGATATCAGCCGGGGCCGTGAGGCTCTGGATAAGTATATCCGCAAGAAGAGTTATGAACCTTCCGCGGTAACAAAATCACAGTTCCTGAACCAGGCGATGAGGAAGATGAACTTTGCGACTCTGGATGAAGCATATAAACAGCTTGCCCAGGGTGGTTCACTGATCAGCCGTTTTGCTAAAATTCTTTTTGAACAGTATGATCAGGACCAGCAGAGGGAACAGGAGAAAAAGCGTGCAAAGGAAGAAGCGCTGCTTAAGGCTGCTGCGAAGTCTGATGTCAGGAAAAAGAAAAAACATCAGGATGCCGGAATTATCGTTAAGGGAATGGACGGACTGATGGTCAGAGTCGCGCACTGCTGCAACCCTGTACCGGGCGATGATATTATTGGATTCATTACCAAGGGCAGAGGCGTTTCCGTGCACAGAAAGGACTGTCCGAACATTACTTCCATGCCGGAATCAGAGCGTGCCCGTTTCATAGACGTGGAATGGAAGAAGGACGAACCGGAAGATCAGATGTATCAGGCGGCTATTACCGTTGTGTTCACTGACAGGAAGGGAATGTTCTCCGACGTATCCCGTGTATGCGACGAGATGGATGTCAACATCGAGAGTGTAAACGGCAGAGTGGATAAAGACGGACGCATGCGTCTGATGCTGTCACTTTCCATCCGGGATATTAACCAGGTTGAACAGATCATGAGCAAGATGCGCAAGATTCCGGATGTGATCAGCACGTATCGTTCAGGTGTGTAAATTCAGAATGCCGCCGGCGGGGCTGCTGGAGTCTTCGGAGATGTCGAGCATGAAGACGAGGCAGCCTTTTGCTGACTGCAGTCTGGACAGGAGAGAATATGGAAATCAAGCATTATGAGACAGGCCCGATTTATGTCAATACCTATCTGGTATACGATGAAACAGGAGAAGGATTCATCGTCGATCCGGGCGGATTCAGCCAGGAGCTTATGGACGAAGTAAACAGTAAGAATCTGCATATCGGATGGATTCTGCTGACACATGGACATGGTGATCATATTGGAGGAATCGAAGAATTCCGGAAGGAAATTCCGGGGGTGAAGGTCCTTGCATCGGTTCATGAAAAACAGACGCTGGAGGATCCGCGTCTGAATTCTTCCAAGATGATCAATCGCAGAATTATCGTTGAGCATGCAGACAAGTATGTGGAAGACGGGGATGAAATGCAGATTGGCGGGATGAATCTGAAATTCATGTTTACACCGGGACATACGCCGGGTGGACAGGTGATCCTTGTCGGAAAATACTGTTTCTGCGGAGACACGGTATTCCGGGGCTCGATCGGCCGGACGGATTTCCCGGGAGGCGATTACGATGCAATCATCAAGTCCCTGCATCGTATTCTGGATCTTCCGGAAGATACGGTTCTTCTGCCTGGACATATGGGAGAATCGACGGTAAAAATTGAAAAGGAGACGAATCCATTTGCCTGATACGAATGAATTTACAATAAAAATAAAACTGTACGGTGTGGAAAAGACCGCGCTGATGCGTGAGCTCATTGATGAATTCCTGCCGCCGGAGCGTTATGAACTGATCGATCCGGAAAGCAGTGAGGAAGACTGCCTGAAGATCAATGAGGCGTTTAGCACAGACAGAAATGAAATCAAGCGGGAACTCTTCCGGAAACTGTCTGCACTGACCGGAAAGCGTCCGGACTGGGGCATTCTGACCGGTGTGCGTCCGGTAAAACTTGCCGGAGAACTCCTGCATCAGTACGGCGATCCGGAGAAGGTCCGGGAGATCTTCTTGAAGGAATACTTTTTGACCGAAGAAAAGGCGGACCTGATTACAGAAATGTATCAGTACCAGCAGGAGAGCCTGGGAAATCCGGATCCCCATTCGATTGGAATCTACATTGGAATTCCTTTCTGTCCGACCCGCTGCCTCTACTGCTCCTTTGCGTCTAATCAGGTTCCGGATGAGGAAATCGCGCGCTATCTTCCGGCTCTGCTGAAGGAAATCCGTTTCACCGGGGAGAAGATGAAGGCGCAGGGCATTCATCCGGAGTCTGTATATGTCGGCGGCGGAACACCGACAACGCTGACGGCGGAACAGATGGATCAGATGCTTTCTGAAGTTGAACGTTCCTGGGATCTGTCTTCTCTGAAGGAATTCTCTGTTGAAGCAGGCCGGCCGGATACGATCACGCTGGATAAACTGAAGGTGCTGAAGAAGCATCATGTCGGAAGAATCAGTATCAACCCGCAGTCGATGAAACAGAAGACGCTGGATATTATCGGAAGAAGCCACACCCCGGAGAAAATCCGGAAAGCCTTCAGAATGGCCGCGTCAGTCGGATTTGACGTGGTGAATGCTGACCTGATTGCCGGGCTTCCGGAAGAAGAGCCGGAGGATTTTGCGGAAACTCTGGATGAGGTGCTGAAGCTGGGCGCGAATAATATTACCGTGCATACGCTTTCAGTCAAGCGGGCCTCGCGTTTAAAAGGCATTGATCAGGACTATCATTATAAAGTGGCGGGAATCGTCCGTCAGATGCTTGATCACAGCCGCGATGTTCTGCGTGCGGAGGGCTTCCGTCCCTATTACCTGTACCGGCAGAAACATATGGCCGGGTATTTTGAAAATACCGGCTGGTCCCGTCCGGGCACGGAAGGTCTGTATAATACGCGCATCATGGATGAGCATCAGAGCATTCTGGCTCTGGGAGCAGGCGGGATTTCCAAACGCTATTATCCGGCGATGGACAAGCTTGTCCGGGTTGCGAATGTAACCAATTATCAGCAGTATATCGACCGTATCGATGAGATGTGCCAGAGGAAGGCAGACGGATTCTTCACTTCCGACAGCATGGCCGAAAAAGATATTAAGAATCTGGGGTAGTAAAGGAGAGTGGAACTATGCTGACAACAGCGCCTAAGGGAACCAAAGACATTATGCCTGAGGAAATTCACCGCTGGCATTTTGTTGAGGGAAAATTTCGCCGTATGTGCGAAAACTATGGATATAAAGAAATCCGTACACCGGATTTTGAGCATACAGAGCTGTTTTTAAGAGGCGTGGGAGGAACAACGGACATCGTCCAGAAGGAGATGTACACCTTTAAGGATCACGCAGGAAGAAGCATCACGCTGAAGCCGGAGGGAACCTCTCCTGCTGTCCGCGCCTTCACAGAGCATAAGACCTTTGCGAACGTACAGCCGACCAAGCTCTGCTATGAAACACCGTGCTTCCGTTATGAGAAACCGCAGGCAGGCCGTCTGCGCCAGTTCCACCAGTTCGGCATCGAAGTGTTCGGAACACCGGACATGCTGGCAGATGCAGAAGTTATCTGCTTTGCAAAAGATTTCCTGAACGAGATGGGAATTAAAAATGTCCAGCTGGAAATTAACAGCGTCGGCTGCCCGAACTGCCGTCCGAAATACAGGGAAGCACTGAAGGATTTCCTCCGTCCGCATTACGATGAGCTCTGCGACACCTGCAAGAGCCGTTTTGAGACGAACCCAATGAGAATCCTGGACTGTAAGTCTCCGGAGGACCAGAAACTGGTGCAGGACGCACCGATGATGGTCGACTATCTCTGCGACGACTGTAAGGCCGCTTTTGAGGATCTGAAGGCCAATCTGGACGCGATGGGGATCGATTACGTGGTTAACCCGAAGATCGTCAGAGGCCTGGATTACTATACCAAGACCGCATTTGAGTTCGTTTCCACAGGAATCGGCGCGCAGTCTACAGTCTGCGGAGGCGGCCGTTACGACCACCTGGTTGAAGAAATCGGTGGACCGGAAGTTCCGGGTGTAGGATTCGGCCTGGGTATCGAGCGTCTCCTGCTTCTGATGGACGAAAACGGATTCCCGTTCCCGGAGCCTGCACCGGTCGATGTATTCATCGCGGTGATGGGCGATGCGGCGAAGCGTGAGGGTCTGCGCATCATGCATGAAATGCGTCAGTCCGGTCTCCACGCGGAAATGGACATCCTTTCCAGAAAGGTCAAGGGACAGTTCAAGTATGCAGCCCGTCTGAACAGCCGTTTCACCGTTATGATCGGAGATGACGAAATCCAGAAAGGCGTCGTTCAGCTGAAAGATATGGATGCCCATGAGCAGCATGAGCTTCCGCTGAATGAACTGGAAAAGAAGGTACACGAACTCCTCGGAAAGTAATCTGGGAAGTCCGCGGATTCAGATGCAGATGAACAAGTCAATAAATCAATTATTAATATAATTAAGTCGTCCGCCGGTGCCTGCATTCGGCGGACAGATACACGTTATTCAGGAGTTAAGCAATGTCACAGTTACTAAAGCGCACACATATGTGTGGAGTTCTGACAAAAGAAAACATCGGCCAGGAGGTAACGCTGGACGGCTGGGTTGCCAGCCAGAGGAGCCTTGGCGGGTTAATTTTTGTCGACTTGAGAGATAAAACCGGGATCACGCAGATTGTATTCGATGAGACCATCGATAAGGATAAGTTCGATCTCGCACAGAGCCTGGGAAGAGAGTATGTTATCGGCGTTTCCGGAAAGGTCCGCGAGCGTTCTTCCAAGAACCCGGACATTCCGACCGGAGATATTGAAATTCTGGCGACAGATATCGTACTGTACGCCTCTTCAGAGACCCCGCCGATCTACATCAAGGATGACGACCAGGTCAGCATGGATCTCCGCCTGAAGTACCGTTATCTGGACCTGCGCAAGCAGAAAATGCAGAGAAACCTGACCTTCAGACATAAGGTCTGCAAGATCGCAAGAGACTATTTCGATGAGAACGGATTCACAGAAGTCGAGACACCGATGCTCGTCCGTTCCACACCGGAAGGCGCCCGTGACTATCTGGTTCCGAGCCGCGTCAACCACGGAATGTTCTATGCACTTCCGCAGTCCCCGCAGCTGTTCAAGCAGCTCCTGATGGTCGGCGGAACAGACCGCTACATGCAGATTGTAAAGTGCTTCCGCGATGAGGACCTGCGGGCAGACAGACAGCCGGAATTCACCCAGATCGACCTGGAGATGAGTTTCGTTGATATGGATGACATTCTGACCATGCAGGAAGGCTTCCTGAAGCGCGTATTCAAGGAAATGCTGGACGTCGACATCAAGACTCCGCTTCCGAGAATGCAGTACTGGGATGCCATGAATCGTTACGGTTCCGATAAGCCGGACACCAGATTCGGATTCGAGCTGCATAAGCTGAACGACATCCCGGCTGTAAAGAACAGCGAATTCAAGGTCTTCAGCAATGCGCTCTCCCAGGGCGGCGATGTCCGCGGAATCTGCATCGATGGAGGCAGCAAAGAGTACAGCCGCAAGAAGATTGACAAGCTGACGGAAGAGACAAAGCATTACGGCGCAAAGGGAATCGTCTGGATTCGTGTAGAAGACGGTGAATTCAAGTCTTCTGTAAACAAGTTCTTCAGCCAGGATGAACTGAAAGAGATCGCAGATGAATTCGATGCAAAGACAGGAGACCTGATCCTGATCGTTGCCGATCAGCCGAAGGTTGTCTATGACAGCCTGGGATTCCTGAGACGTCATATCGCCGACCAGATGGGCCTGCTCGACCCGCATCAGTACAATCTGCTCTGGGTGGTCAACTTCCCGATGTTCGAGAAGAACGAGGACGGAGAGGTCACGGCCATGCATCATCCGTTTACCCATCCGAGAACAGAAGATATCCCGCTGCTGGATACCGATCCGATGCATGTCGGATCCGATACCTATGACATCGTTCTGAACGGTGTGGAAATGGGCGGAGGAAGTATCCGTATTCACGACCGTGATCTTCAGCAGAAGATGTTTGACATCCTGGGAATTACCAAAGAAGAATCTGAGCGTAAGTTCGGATTCCTTCTGGAAGCGTTTAAATATGGAGCACCGCCGCACGGCGGACTGGCATACGGACTTGACCGTATGATCATGCTGCTGACCGGTGAATCCTCCATCCGTGAGGTTATGGCCTTCCCGAAGAACCAGAACGCACAGTGCCTGGTCAGCGATGCGCCGAACACGGTTGACGATGAGCAGCTTAAGGAGCTTGGAATCGCAGTAACAGAGGAATAAATATGAAAAAGAAGCCGGCGGCCGTGCTGGGCGGGACATTTAATCCGATTCATCTCGGACATATATCTATCGCGGAGGCGGCCGCAGAAGAACTTCATCTGCATACCGTCTATCTCATGCCGGCCCATGTCAGCCCCTTTAAGCTGAACGAGCTGCATGTGTCGGATGAAGACCGGCTGGCCATGGTCCGGATTGCCGCGCAGAATCATCCGCGCCTTTCCGTTCTGGATTACGAAATCCGGAAACAGGGCATTTCCTACACCTGGGATACGCTGGAAGAATTGTCCCGGATCCATGAAGACACCGACTTCTGGTTTATTGTCGGCGGGGATTCTTTCCTGCAGCTGAAAAGCTGGAGCCATGGTCCGGAAATCTTAAGCCGGTATGGTATTATATTAACGATACGTCCGGGAATTTCCAGGGAAGACTGTCTGCAGATGAAAGAACAATATGAGAATCAGTATGGCGCGAGAATTTCCCTGGTGCATAATGACCCGCTGGATATTTCTTCTACGGAAATCCGCAGAAGGGCGGCAGAAGGGAAATCACTGAAAGGACTCGTGCCGCGGGAGGTAGAAAAATATATCTATGATCACCGATTATATCGATAAGGATAAAGTTATTCAGTATCTGGACGAGCATTTGTCAGAAAAGCGCCGCCGTCACATTAAAGGCGTTGTGGAAACTGCCGTCAGCCTTGCGAAACAGTACGGAGCGGATCCGGAGAAGGCAGAGGCGGGAGCGCTCTACCATGACATGTTCAAGGAGAGAGACCTGGACGACCTGATTGACCGGTACGGCCTTCCGCAAAAGTATAAAGGAAAGCGGAATCTTGCCCACAGCAAGGTTGCCGCGGCAGTAATGGAAAAAGAACTCCACGTTACCGACCGGGATCTGATCAATGCAGTCAGCTATCATACGACCGGACGTCCGGCAATGTCGCTTCTGGAGAAAATTTTATTCCTCGCAGACGCCATTGAGCCGTCGAGAGATTATCCGGGAGTTGACGAAGCAAGAAGACTGGCGTATAAAGATATTGACAGGGCTTGCCTGTATTCGCTGAGCCGGTCAGTGGATTTTGTCCGTTCGCAGGGAAAATATCTGGACGAGGACACGCTGCATGCCAGAGATTATTATGAAAACCAGTTAAAGGAGAGAAAAATGGACAGCAGAACCTTAGCGATTGAAGCAGCGAAGGCAATGGATGCCAAGCTGGGAATTGATGTAGTGATTATCGATGTGGCGGAACGATCCTCGTTTACCGACTACCTGGTTGTCGCATCCGGAAGTTCCGAGCGTCAGGCAGAAGCGCTTGCCGATGCCGCAGAAGACCGCCTTGCTGAGCTTAACGTTTTGTCCCGCAGCACAGAAGGCAGAAGAAACACGGGCTGGATTCTCGTGGATTTTGGTGATATTGTCGTTAACGTATTTACAGAAGAAATGCGTGCGAAATATAATATTGAAGGGGTCTGGGGAGACTGTGACCTCGTGGATTGGAAGTAGTATTGTTTTACAGGGGAAGAAGAAATGGAAGAAAAGTACAATTTTAGTGAGATCGAGAAGAAATGGCAGAAGTACTGGGAGGAGAATAAGTCCTTCAAGGTCACGGAAGATCCATCCAAGAAGAAATTCTATGATCTGGAAATGTTCCCGTACCCGTCCGGAAAGCTGCACATGGGTCATGTAAGAAACTATTCCATCGGAGATGTCATCGCCCGTTTCAAGACGATGCAGGGATACAATGTTCTTCATGTCATGGGCTTCGATTCTTTCGGACTGCCGGCAGAGAACGCGGCGATCAAACATGGTATTGCCCCGGACAAGTGGACGTGGGATAATATTCATGAGATGGAAGACGAGCTGCGCCGTCTCGGACTCTCTTACGACTGGGACCGCGAGGTACAGACTTGCAGCCCGGAATACTATAAGTGGATGCAGTGGATCTTTATTCAGTTCTATAATAAAGGTCTTGCATATAAAAAAGAAAACCCGGTGAACTGGTGCCCAAGCTGCCAGACCGTACTGGCAAATGAGCAGGTTGTAGACGGCTGCTGCGAGCGCTGCCACACACCTGTAACCAAGAAGGACCTGTCTCAGTGGTATCTGCGTATCACAGACTACGCGGACAGACTTCTGGATAATCTGGACAAGCTCCCGGGATGGCCGAACAAGGTAAAAGTCATGCAGCGCAACTGGATCGGAAGATCCGTCGGCGCAGAAATTGATTTTAAGATTGTGGATTCCGATAAATCACTGAAGGTCTTCACAACCCGTGCAGACACATTGTTCGGAGCGACATTCATGGTAATGTCACCGGAGCACCCTTACCTGATGGAGCTGGTAAAGGGCAGCGAATACGAGAAACCGGTGAATGAATATGTCGAGAAAGTCAAGCACCTGAATGACATTGAGCGTACGTCCACCACACGCGAGAAGACAGGTGTATTTATCGGACGCTATGCGGTAAATCCGGTAAATGGAAAACAGATTCCGATCTATATTTCCGACTACGTACTGATGAGTTACGGAACAGGAGCAATCATGGCGGTTCCGGCTCACGACCAGAGAGACTTCGATTTCGCGAAGAAGTTCGGCCTGGACATCATTCCGGTAGTCGACAGCGACGATCCGGAGATCGATGTCAATAATCTGACCAAGGCATTTGATGCAGAGGGAACGATGATCAATTCCGAGCAGTTCAATGGAATGAACAACCGCGAAGCGATCGGCAAGATGATCGACTGGCTGGACAGCGAGGGAATCGGAAAGAAGACGGTCAACTACAAGCTCAGAGACTGGCTGATATCCAGACAGAGATACTGGGGAACGCCAATCCCGATGATTTACTGCGAAGACTGCGGATGGGTTCCTGAAAAAGAGGAGAACCTGCCGGTTCTGCTTCCTAAGGATGTAGAATTCACCGGAAAGGGAGAATCCCCGATTACGACATCCAAGTCCTTCGTAGAATGCACATGCCCGCGCTGCGGAAAGAAAGCAAGACGTGAAGTCGACACAATGGATACATTCCTCGACTCTTCCTGGTACTATCTGCGTTATACAGATCCGCACAACGACAAAAAGGCATGGGACAAGAAGAAAGCCGATTACTGGATGAATGTCGACCAGTACATCGGAGGCGTTGAGCACGCGATCCTGCACCTGATGTACGCGCGTTTCTTCATGATGGCGCTCTATGACCTGGGACTGGTCAGCGAGGAGGAGCCTTTCCGCAATCTGCTGACACAGGGCATGGTAAACAAGGCCGATGAGAACGGCGTCTTCAAGAAAATGAGTAAATCTGTCGGAAATGTCGTCAGCCCGGAAGAGATTCTGAAGAAATACGGCGCAGATACAGCGAGACTGTTCATTCTGTTTGCTGCACCACCGGAAAGAGAACTGGACTGGTCGGATGAAGGTGTGGACGGAAGCTACCGTTTCCTGAACCGTGTCTGGAGACTGGTTTATGAATTTGTCAGCCAGAACGGTGATAAGGAACTTCCTGTTGAGGTGAAGTCGGATCTCGACAAGAACTTGAACTATGTATTGAATACGACGATTAAGAAAGTGACCGATGACATCAGCAAGCGTTATAACTTCAACACTGCTATCAGCTCCATCATGGAATTGGTCAATGAGCTTTACAAGGATAAGGACCAGAAGGATCTGAACCCGGGACTTTATGCCAAGGCTGTCAGAACCGTTGTCGTCCTGCTCTCCCCGTTCACCCCGCATATCTGCGAAGAGATGTGGCAGAATCTGGGCGGAGAAGGCACACTGACACACCACGCATGGCCATCTTATGATGAGAAGGCACTCGTCAAGGACGAGGTAGAGATTGTTGTTCAGTTGAACGGAAAAGTCAAGGCAAAAATCAGCGCTGCAAGCGGACTGTCCAGAGAGGAACTCGCTGAGAAGGTTCAGCAGGATGCAAGGGTTAAGGAACTTCTTGAAGGCAAAAATATCGTGAAGACCATTGCGGTACCGAATCGGCTTGTAAACTTTGTCGTCAGGTAGAGAGGACCTTAATGAGAGAGAATAACAAGAACAATGCCCAGGAGAAGAATACCCGGGCAAAAAGAAACGGCCAGAGGAATAACCATTCCTCTGAGCGCCGTTTCAACAGCCGCAAGTCCGGTGAGAACAGAAAAGCGGACGCGGCGGGAGATCGTCTGGGCCGGGAGCTGGGCCTGAAGCCGAAGACACAGTCATCTGCAAGGCACACGGCCAACATCCACAGGGGCGCAAGAACCAGAAATGATACGCATGCGCGCAAAAAGCCGGAAAGCATAAAGATTTTCCCGATCGGCGGTTTGGATGAAATCGGAAAGAATATGACCCTTCTCGAATACAAGGATCAGATTCTGATCATCGACTGCGGAATGTCTTTTCCGGATGACAGCATGTACGGAATTGATGTCGTAATCCCGGACTTCAGCTATGTTGTAAAGAACGCAGCCAAAGTCAAGGGACTGATCATTACCCACGGACACGAAGACCATATCGGCGGCGTGCCGTATCTGCTGAAGCAGATCAATGTTCCGATTTACGGAACACCTCTGTCACTGGGACTGATCAGAAACAAGCTGGAAGAGCACGGAATCAGAGGTAATCTGAATGTCATTCACGCCGGAGACACCTTCAGGGTCGGAGCGTTTGAGATTGAAGCCATTCATACCACGCATTCTATCGCGGACGCGGTATGCTACTTTATCAAAACGCCGGCTGCCAGAATCTTCCACACAGGAGACTTTAAAATCGACTACACACCGGTCGACGGAGATCCGATCGATCTGGGAAGACTGGCAGAAATCGGAGATTCCGGAGTCGATTTGATGATGTGCGATTCCACCAATGTCGTACGTCCGGGCTATACCCGTTCCGAGCGCGTTGTAGGAGAATCCCTGGACGGAATTTTCCGTGAAGCGGAAAACCGTATCATCATTGCGACATTCTCCTCGAATGTCAACCGAATCCAGAAGATTATCGAACTGTCTGTGAAGTACGGAAGGAAATTTGCCGTATCCGGCCGGAGCATGGATAATGTCGTCAAGCTGGCCATGGAACTGGGCTATTTAAAATTCCCGGCAGGCTCCTATGTGGAACTGAACCAGACCAGAGGAATTCCAGACAGTAAATTAACGATTATTACTACAGGAAGCCAGGGCGAACCGCTTTCCGCGCTTGCCAGAATGGCAGCCGATGAACACAGAAACGTAAAGCTGAAGAAGGGTGATACGGTAATCCTGTCATCCACACCGGTTCCGGGAAATGAAAAATCCGTTTCCAGAGTCGTCAATCAGCTCTACCAGAAGCAGGTACATGTCATCTATAACGAGAATGCGGATATCCACGTTTCAGGACATGCCTGCCAGGAAGACCTGAAGCTGATGCATTCCCTGATCCGTCCGAAGTTCTTTATGCCGGTTCACGGAGAGCACAGACATCTGATTATTCACCGTCAGCTCGCCGAGCAGCTTGGAGAAAAGAAAGACCATATCTTTATTCTGAGCAATGGAGACCAGCTGACCCTGACAAAGAAGAGAGCCATCCGCTTTAAAAATGTGGTTCCTGCAGAAGATATCATGGTCGACGGACTCGGTATCGGCGATGTCGGAAATATCGTTCTGAAGGACCGTCAGCTCCTCTCAGAGTCAGGACTGATTCTGGTTGTTGCCGGCGTAGACACCGGAAGCGGAACACTGGTTTCCGGACCGGAAATCGTTTCCAGAGGATTTGTATATGTCAAGGAGAACGAGGGACTGATTGCAGAATCCAGAAAGGTTGCGCAGAATACGATCGAAAAGAGTCTGGCAGGAGGATTCCAGGACTGGAACAGTCTGAAAAACGATGTGCGTGACGACCTGCGCCGCTTCATTTTCCAGAAGACCAGGAGGAGTCCGCTGATTCTGCCGGTCTTCCTGCAGATCTAACGGGAGGAAAGAATGAACGTATATGATCAGGCCCACGGTCTGGCTCAGGCCATAAAGGAGTCAGAGGAATTCAAGCAGTACGACCAGATGCAGAAACTGGTTGACAGCGATCCGGAACTTTCAAACATGGTAAAAGAGCTGCAGAATCTCCAGCTTCGTCAGCAGTCCATGCAGATGAACGGCGATCAGCCGTCACCGGAACTGATGCAGGAGATCCAGCGTATTTCCGCCATGATGATGTCCAATCCCGCTGCCGCGCAGTATATGCAGACAGCAATGCGTTTTTCGCTGATGATGGCAGACGTCTATAAGATTGTCGGCGAGGCCATCGGCATGGACATGTCGCAGCTTCCGGATATGATGAAAAACCTGTAAATCAGATTTTTCACCGGTCAAAGAGAAATACACCAGCAATCAGAACGTCCGGCTGTTGCAAATCACCGCAGTTCTGATATAATATATTAGATTTACTAAAAAAAATAGGGAGTGAAAAACCAATGATTACAGCAGGAGATTTCAGAAAGGGCATGACGTTCGAACTGGACGGAGAGCCTAACGTTGTTGTCGACTTTCAGCATGTTAAGCCGGGCAAAGGTGCTGCGTTCGTAAGAACAAAGTATAAGAACATTATTACCGGTGCGATCCGTGAGACGGCATTCAACCCGACAGAGAAGTTTAATGAAGCAAGAATTGAGACCAGAAAGATGACTTATCTCTACAATGACGGAGATCTGTTCTATTTCATGGACCCAGAGTCATTCGAGCAGATTCCGGTAGGAAAGGATCTGATGGGAGACGCAGTAAAGTACATTCGTGAGAACGATGAAGCTACACTCCGTTTCTATGAGAATTCCTGCTTCGCCGTTGAACCGCCGAACTTCGTAGACCTGACCGTTACAGAGACAGAGCCGGGAATCAAGGGCGACACAGCTACGAATGTAACCAAGGCCGCAACCGTTGAGACTGGCGCAGTCATTCAGGTTCCTATCTTCATTGAAGAAGGAGAAAAGATTCAGATCGATACGAGAACAGGAGAGTATCTCGGAAGATCCAAGGAGTAATGAACCGTATAAGGAAATGCATGAGGAGGGACGTAGATGTTTTATTTACGTCCCTTTCTTGTCCATGCGGATATTTTTGCCGAGCAGTAAACCGATTCTCGGAGGAGCTTCCGCAGGACTGTTTCTGGATAGAGAAGTAATGGAGTTTGTGTATGAACACAGGAAATAACAGCGGACATGGAAAACGTATCGTCCTGGTCATCGTGCTGATTCTGATTCTGATCGCGGCAACGGCAGGAATCTGGTACATTTCATCAACCCGGCCGGAGAATAAGAATTCCAGCAAGGTGCAAGTCGTCACGATCCAGCAGGGAACCGGCGCTTCCGCCATCGGACAAATCTTAAAGAGCAAGGGGCTGATCCGCTCTGCCGCGGCATTCCGGATTTACGGAAAACTGAACGGAACCGATGCGAAGTATCAGGCCGGCACCTACGGCATCAGCAGATCCATGAGCGTCAGCAGAATCGCGCAGATCATTGCTTCCGGAAAAACGAATACCATCAGTGTAACCATTCCGGAAGGCCTGACGGAATATCAGATTGCAAAGAAATTTTCATCTGCAGGTCTGGTAAAATACAGCAGTTTTGTGAACGAACTGGAAAACGGTGATTTCCGCTCCGAGTTCAGTTTCCTGAAAGGCGCCCAGAAAGGAAAGCATCAGATGGAAGGCTATCTTTTCCCGGATACTTATGCGGTAGCGCCGGGCACGAGCAGCCATAAGATCATCGAGATGATGCTGAAAAGGGAGCAGACCGAGCTGAACACGCTGAAATTCAGCAGTAATGTGAAGAAAGGATACAGCGTTAACAAGGTCATGACCATCGCTTCCATTATCGAGAAGGAATGCCAGGCTGATCAGGACCGCGCCAAGGTTTCCAGCGTTATCTACAACCGTCTGAAGAAGAATATGCCGCTTCAGATGGACTCTACGATTACCTATCTGCTGGATCAGACCGGAAGCCATAAAACAGAAGTCACGTATAAAGACCTGAAGATTGACTCCCCGTATAATACATATAAGAATACGGGACTTCCTCCGGGGCCGATTGCCAGCCCGGGAAAGGCATCCATGGAAGCCGCTCTGCATCCTGCCAATACTAAGTATCTGTACTTTGTTGTCAGCAGCAAACTGGACGGAAGCCATGTCTTCAGCAGCAGCTACAGTCAGTTTGAAAAAGACAAGGCCGCATACAGCAAGGCGCTGAAGAAGCAGCAGAGTAAGTAACAGATCTGATTAGAATACAGAAACGATACAGACAGAAAGGAAGATCGTTTTGGAGATAGAAATTACCAGCCCGCTGGTGGAAGATTTTCTTCACCAGCATTACCGGCCGCTGAACAGCAGTCTTGAAAAGCTCCGGGAAATATCCAGGGCAGATAAAGTCCCGCTGATCAGAAGAGAAACCGAGATGCTCCTTTCCACACTGCTGGAACTGAAGCAGCCGAGGAAAATTCTGGAAATCGGAACTGCAATCGGTTACTCAGCCGTATATTTTGCGACTTTCTGCCCGCATGCAGAGGTATACACGATAGAAAAGGATGAGTACATGTTCCGCGCCGCCCGGATCAATGTCCGCCAGTCACGTCTGGAGAACCAGATCCATGTTCTTCACGGAGACGGTGCAGAAATGATCGATCTTTTGAAAGCCAACGGAATCAAAGATTTCGACATGGTATTTATCGATGCGGCAAAGAGCAAGTACGGAGAATTCATGGATCATGCACTGACGGTATGCAGGGACGGTGCCATGATTGTCTGCGATGATATTCTGCAGAACGGACTGACATTGATTGACGCAGACATGGATCCGAAACGTGAGAGAAAACACCGGACCAATATCCGTCAGATGAGAGAATTTATTTCTAAGATTATGGACGACCCGAGACTGTCCACTTCCCTGAATGCGGTGGGAGACGGAATGTCGGTTTCCATCTATCACGGCGATGAAGAATAGAAACAGGACAGTCACAGAAAAACGGAGAGGCAGATAATGAAGAAGAAACTGGAACTGCTGGCACCTGCCGGCGATCTGGAAAAACTGAAGACGGCGATCCAGTACGGCGCCGATGCAGTATATTTTGGCGGGGAAATGTTTTCCCTGCGTGCAGGAGCCGGAAACCTGTCAATTGACGACATCAAAGAGGGGCTGGAGTACGCCCACAGCCGTGGAAAACGCTGTTATATGACGATTAATATCTATGCGCATAACACAGATATCGATCCGCTTTACCGCTATCTGGAAAAGATTAAAGACCTCGGAATCGATGCATTTCTGATTTCTGATCCGGGAATCATTGAGATGGTAAAAGAAGTTATCCCTGGCGCGGAAATCCATTTGTCCACACAGGCCAATATGACCAACTGGAGAACCGGTAAGTTCTGGACAGAGAAAATGGGCGTACAGCGCCTGGTTCTGGCCAGGGAACTGAGCTTCCGGGAAATCCGGGAAATTCATGAGAAACTTCCGGATACGGATCTGGAGGCCTTCGTTCACGGTGCCATGTGCATCAGCTATTCCGGCCGCTGCCTGCTCAGCAATTTTATGACTGGAAGAGATGCCAACCGCGGAGCCTGCGCCCACCCATGCCGCTATAAATATGCGCTGGTGGAAGAAAAGCGCCCGGGACAGTACTGGCCGATTGAAGAAGATGACCGCGGCTCCTATATCATGAACTCTAAAGATCTCTGCATGATCGCCCATATTCCGGAGCTGGTGGAGGCAGGAATTTCAAGTGCCAAGATTGAAGGACGCATGAAGAGTATCTTCTATGTGGCCACCGTTGTTCACGCCTACCGCCAGGCGATTGATGCCTACTATGAGGATCCGGAGCACTGGACCTTTAAGGAAGAGTGGATGGATGAGCTGAAGAAGGCCAGCCACAGAATGTTTACGACCGGTTTCTATTATGGAAAGCCGTCCGGAAATGAGCAGAACTACGAGAGCAGCGCCTACATCCGGGAGTACTCTTTTGTAGGAAAAGTTCTGGATTATAATGAGGAGACCGGTTACGCGCTGGTCGAGCAGAGAAATAAAATGTCTGAAGGAGATGAAATTGAAGTTTTCGGGCCGGAGATTAGTTTCTTCACACAGACCATTACAGACATGAGGGATGCGGAAAGCGATGAACACCTGGAATCCGCTCCGCATCCGCAGCAGAAACTCCGGATGAAAATGGACCAGCCGGTCCGTCCGGGCTGGCTGCTCAGAATGAAAACCCAAAAATAGGCTCACCTGGATAAGCGGATTCCGATAAGAAAAATCGAGGAGATGGAGATTTATGTTACAGGACCCTTTAGCCGTCCGAATATGCATTATTGCGTCGGTCGCGGCATTTGTTTTTAATGTGCTGGTAGAATTTACCTACCGTTCGATAGAAAATTTCAGCAGGAGCAAGTGGGACGAACTTCCTGAAAATAAGCAGCCGCTGATGAGAAAATACCTGGACCGGCCATTCCGTTACAGGGGAACGGACAAGCTGCTGCAGGTGCTCTGTGTTGCCGCAGGATCAGTCTGTCTGTGGATGGTATTCCTCCCGGACTGGAAAACAGCCCTGATCCGCCTGGCGGTCTATCTGGCCGCCCTGATTGCCGTTTTGTTTTTTGCGGGACGGACAGCAGACCAGCATGCAGAGGGAATGGCAGCCGTCATGTGCAGTTTCCAGAGAGTGCTCTGTATCCTGTTTTTCCCGCTGACCTGGCTGCTCAGAGTGCTGAGTAACATTCTTCTGATGATTTTCCGTCAGAACAGGAGAGAAGAGGATGAGCAGTTCTCGGAAGAGGATGTCATGTCCCTCCTTGAAGAAGGGCAGAAAAACGGTGCGATTCAGGAAGAAGGCCGTAAAATGATCGGCAGTATCTTCCAGTTCGATGATGAGCTCGCCTATGAGATCATGACACCGAGAACGGATGTGTTTATGATCGATATCGATGACACGCCGGATGAATACCTGGATCAGCTGATGAGCATGCGGTATTCCAGAATTCCGGTCTATGAAGAGGAACCGGATAACATTCTGGGAATTCTCCATATTAAAGACTTCCTGATTCAGGCAAGGAAAAAGGGATTTGAACATGTGGATATCCGCTCCATTCTGAGAAAGCCCTATCTGGTTCCGGAAACGAAGAATATCGCCGCTCTGTTTATGGAGCTGCAGGCCACACGCCAGCATATCTGCATTCTGATTGATGAATACGGTGGCTTCAGCGGCATTGTCACCATGGAGGACATCATCGAAGAGATTGTCGGAGACATTGATGACGAGTACGATGTCGAAACAGAAGATATTAAGGAACTTCCGGATAATACCTGGCTGGTCAGCGGAAATGTCGCACTGGATGATCTGAATGAAGAAACCGGATCGGATCTGGAGTCGGATAACAGCGAAACCCTGGGCGGATTCATTATCGACCTGATCGGAGAAATTCCGAAAGACGGCCGGAACAGCCGGAAGGTGGAATATAAAAACTATACATTCACCATTCTCTACGTTAAAGAACGCCGCATCGTCCAGGTGCGCATGGTAATCCGCCCGCCGGAAGAAGAGAACGAGGATGAGGAAGATTAGGCAGACGCGCAGGATTATGCTATAATTTCATCATGAGAAAGGAAATGCCATGGAAGAGGAAGAACGCCAGGACATTGCGGAAAAACTGATGGAGCTGATTGCAGAAACTGCGGAATCCGTGGACGGAGTCAGCAGCATGTGCAGCACCTTCACAGAAGCCATCGCGGACAACCTTCCAGTAAGTCGTAAATCCCGTGTTAAAGGAGTAAAGCTGGATGAACGCGGAGGAAACATAATCGCAGACATCTATCTGAACGCAGAATACGGACAGAGCATACCGGAACTCGCCTGGAACGTGCAGAATGCCGTCAGCAGCCGGGTCTCTGAAAAATTATCAGTTAAACTGAAGAAAATCAATGTACATGTACAGGGCGTCACAAGCCGCCACAGTCAGAACAGGGAAGAGGAACAGGAATGAACAGAACGCACGGAGAGATGAGCAGAAAGCAGGCCAGAGAGTGGATGATGCAGGTCTATTACCAGATGGACGTTTTGAAGGACTTTGATCCAGATCATGAGGACAGCATCCTGACACAGAAAAAGATGGATGAGCAGGAAGAGTACTGCAGAAGGCTGTACCGGCTTCTGATTAAGCATAAGAGCCAGCTCGACCATTACATCGACAGCTTCAGCATCGGCTGGAAAATCGAGCGTATGGCCAAGACTGACCTGGCAATTCTCCGTCTTGCCACGGCTGAAATTCTCTATATGAAAGATATTCCTGTTGCGGTTTCCATCAACGAGGCCGTCGACCTGGCAAAGAAATACGGAACAGAAGAGAGTCCCCGTTTCATCAATGCGATCCTGGCCAAGGTCGCAGATGCCGATATTCCGGAGGAAGAGCCGGAAGATCAGAAGGAAGAGGGAAACGAGTAATGCAGGGAGCAGTACTGGGAATTGACACGAGCAATTACAAGACGTCGGCCGCACTGGTTTCAGCAGACGGCCGCGTACTCTGCGACCGCAGACGATTCCTGGATGTCCCGGAAAATGAGCGCGGGCTGCGGCAGCAGAACGCGCTCTTTCAGCATGTGCTTCATCTTCCGGAACTTCTGGAAGAGCTGTTTTCTGAATCGGGCGTTACTTCAGAGCAGCTGGCCGCGGTAGCAGTCAGTACCCGTCCGCGCCCGGTGGAAGGCTCCTACATGCCTGTTTTTCTGGCAGGAGAAGGGACGGCGAGAAGCCTTGCGGCGGCCCTTCATCTGCCTCTGATCCGGACCTCCCATCAGGAGGGGCATATCCGTGCGGCAGCGCAGAGTTCCGGTATGGAAATCCCGGACCGCATGATTTCTTTCCACTTCTCTGGCGGCACGACAGAAGCGGTTCTTCTGGACCAGACAAAAAGAAAGCAGAAAGAGGCCGGCTGGTATCAGAAAGTGGGCGGCACAGAAGACCTGGCTGCCGGACAGGTACTGGACAGAATCGGCGTCCAGCTCGGATTTTCTTTTCCCTGCGGGCAGTATCTGGATCAGATCGCTGTGGAAATGGAAGCATGCAGGATTCCAGATCATGAATTATTCCGGCTTTCTTCTATCCGCTGTAAAGACGGGTATGTGCATTTCTCCGGCCTGGAAACAGACTGCAGCAGAAGGCTGGAACGGATTCTGAAAATGGACGATCAGGAGCTCAGGGATATTCTTGGTGAAGAGGGAATGAACAGCCTGGAGAATCACAGGCCGGGTAACTCCCTGCCGGACTCTTTTTTGTCGACGCTTCCTTCGGAAGAAAAGAGAAAAGCGGCAGGGCTGATGATTCTGCTTCTGATGAAGAGAATCACCAGAGCAGCGGCGCTGATGACCGCGGATCTTGCGGAAATTCATGACGTTCACACTTTTCTTCTGGCGGGCGGTGTCGCGTCCAGCCAGTTTATGAGGACGCATTTTCAGGAGGAGCTGAAAAGAGCGCAGGAAAAACAGAAAAACCGGCATCGGCGGAAACAGAATCAGGTCTGTTTCGGAACACCGCAGATGTCATCGGATAATGCAGTCGGCGTGGCCTTTCTCGGGCTGGATGCATTGGAAAAAGACAGTCAGCTGAAGTAAGGCAGAAAGGAAGGCAGTATGGCACTGAAACCCATTACCGTGTCGGAACTGAACCGTTATCTGTCCAGAATCATTGAGACGGATCCGATTCTTTCCATGGCAGCTGTGAGAGGAGAGATTTCTGCGCCGAGGAAATCGGCCAGCGGACATCTGTATTTTACGCTGAAAGATGAGAGCAGCAGAATCAGCTGCATGATTCCGGCGGATGACCTTGAGGAGATGCATCTGGAACCGGCTGACGGCATGGAAGTTACGGTCAGGGGACGTGTGCATGTCTATATGCGCGGCGGAAGTTATACACTGATTGTAAAGTCCATGGAGGCAGAAGGAGAAGGAAGTCTTCAGATCGCCTTTCAGAAGCTGAAGGAGAAGCTGGAGAAGGAAGGCCTGTTCGATCCGGCGCATAAGAAGCCGATTCCGGCTTTTCCGTCGGCGGTGGGTGTCATCACGTCAGGAACAGGCGCGGCCGTCAGAGACATCCTGAAGAATCTGACCATGAGAAACGATTTTGCGGATATTCTGGTCTTTCCGGTCCTGGTTCAGGGCGATCAGGCGGCCGCAGACATTTCCTCAGCCATCCGCTATGCGAACTGCGCACATCCGGAACTGGATGTGCTGATTGTGGGACGAGGCGGCGGTTCTATTGAGGATCTCTGGGCCTTTAATGAGGAGCCGGTTGCCCGGGCAATTTACGACAGTAAAATTCCGGTGATTTCTGCAGTAGGACATGAAATTGACTTTACAATTTCCGACATGACGGCGGATCTGCGGGCGGAGACACCGACCAAGGGCGCGGTGCTGGCCGTGCCGGATACGCATCTGCTGAGAGAGGAACTGGAAAAGACAAAGCAGATTCTGAACTGGAGAGCCGGGGGCAAACTGCAGAACGCGGAGCTTGCGGCATCAGAGCAGAAAAACAGGCTGATTTCGGGCATCCAAAGCCGCATCCAGAATGCGGAACATGAACTGAAGCAGCTCAGCATCCTGCTGAAGGCCAATCATCCGGGCAGAATCCTTGAGCAGGGATATTCCATGCTGGAAGATCAGGAGGGGCATGTGATTTCGGATATTTCGCAGCTTCAGACCAGCAGCCCGGGGCAGGATCATCCGGCACTTTACCGCCTGATCATGAAGAACGGAATGGCGGAAATTGCGGTGATCCGGAAAGAAAATTCGAAGAAAGCAGAAGATGCCGGCAGGTCCCGGTAAGGACGCAGACAGGAGAATACGATGAGCAAGAAGGAAAACGCAGAAGGATTCGAAAAATCAATGGAGAAACTCCGTCAGGCGGCGGATCAGATCCAGCGTCCGGACATCAGCATCGAGGACGCGCTGAAATGCTATGAAGAGGGAATGAAATGCTACGATTCCTGCATGAACATACTGGAATCCGCAAAACAGAAGATTGAAACGGAAGAAGTTCCGAAAGCATAAAAATATTGATGATACCCGGATTTTTCAGATCAGTCAGGAGGCGAATATGAAGATTCAATATGACGAATTGAAAGATTTAGTGGAGCAGCACCTGCTGGACTTTATTCCGCAGGTTAATCCGCTCAGCCAGACGCTTTATGATTCTATGGAATACAGTCTTACAGGCGGCGGAAAGAGGCTGCGGCCGGTGCTGCTGCTGGCTTCATGTCAGTTTGCGGGAGGGGATCCGGTGAAAGCGCTGCCCTACGCCTGTGCGATGGAGTATATTCACACCTATTCCCTGATTCATGATGACCTTCCGGCCATGGATGACGATGATCTGAGAAGAGGGCGTCCGACCAATCATATCCGCTTTGGTGCAGACATTGCGACCCTGGCCGGAGACGGGCTGCTGAACACGGCTTTTGAGCTGATGTTTAAGGACATGTTCCTCTACTTCGACAAGCCGGACCTGCTGAAACGCAGAGTTTCCGCGGCTTACCGGATTGCTGTGGGCGCAGGCGTGCAGGGCATGGTTGCCGGACAGGTATCGGATGTGGAATCGGATCACGGTCAGAATTCTTCCCCGGAGATGCTGCGGCACATTCATATCAATAAGACGGCGGCGATGATCATGGGCGCCGTATCCGCGGGACTGGAGCTCGGAGGAGCCGATCAGGAAATGAAGGATCACCTGCGGAAGTATGCGGAAAATCTGGGGCTGGAGTTCCAGGTTGTGGATGATATCCTGGATGTTACCGGAACCGCAGAACAGCTGGGAAAGGATCCCCATCAGGATGAGGCAAACGGAAAACTGACTTATGTTTCCCTGTACGGCCTGGACGGAGCGAAAAAACGCGCATCCCAGCTGACACAGATGGCCCTTGCCGAACTGAAGGATTACGGAGAAGAAGCGGATTTCTTCCGTGATCTTGTGGTAAAATTAGAAAAGAGAACGCATTAATTTCTGCGCTATGCAGAAAGATTCCGCGCGGAAGACGGTATGTGCGGAGCCCCGGAGCGCACCGGGAAGTTTTATGAAAACGGAGGAGTATAGCGGATGAAGAAACTGGAAGACTATCACTTTCCTAAAGATCTGAAGACGATGAACAATCATGAAATGGAGCTGCTCTCAGCAGAAATCCGTGAATTTCTGATTGAGCATGTGTCGAAAACCGGAGGACACCTGGCGTCCAATCTGGGCGTTGTGGAGCTGACGGTTGCGCTTCACCGCGTGTTTGACAGTCCGAAGGATAAAATTATCTGGGACGTCGGCCACCAGTCCTATGTGCATAAGATTCTTACAGGGCGTGCGGACCAGTTCGATCACCTCCGCATGACCGGCGGAATGAGCGGATTTCCGAAGAAATGCGAAAGCGCGCATGATGTTTACCAGACCGGACATTCCAGCACCTCGGTCTCCGCTGCGGCAGGAATGGCCGCGGCCAGAGACATCCGCCACGAGCACTATAGTGTGATTGCCGTGATCGGAGACGGATCCCTGACCGGCGGCATGGTCTACGAGGCGATGAATAACATTGGAATTTCCAAGTCCAAGGTGATTATCATCGTCAACGACAATGGCATGTCCATTTCCAAGAATATCGGCGGAATGTCCGAGCACCTGACCAAGCTGAGAACCAGCCGGAAGTATCTGCAGACAAAAAGCAGCGTCAAGAGGAAAGTCCAGGGAATACCGCTGATCGGCCAGGGCGTTTACGAGGGCATGGCTGCAGCAAAAAACTGGATGAAATACGCGCTGATGTCCGGCGGAATTCTTTTTGAAGAACTGGGATTCACCTATCTGGGTCCGGTGGACGGACACGATATTCCGGCATTGCGGGGTGCGCTGACCCGGGCCAGAAGAGTGGACGGGCCGGTGGTTCTTCACGTCATGACGCAGAAAGGAAAGGGTTACCGCAACGCAGAGAAAGATCCGGGGAAATTCCACGGTATCGGGCCCTTTGACCCGGAAACCGGTGCGGTTCTGCATCCGTCCGGATGCACCTGGTCCAAGGTATTTGGAAAGACGATGGATCAGCTCGGTAAGGAAGACAAGAGGATTGTGGCCGTGACTGCCGCCATGGAGGACGCGACGGGACTTTCCGACTTCGCGAAGCATTATCCGAAGAGATTCTTCGATGTGGGCATTGCAGAGGCTCATGCCGTCACCTTCTGCGCGGGCCTTGCCACAAGTGGTATGAAACCGGTTGCCGCAATTTATTCCAGTTTTCTTCAGCGTGCATATGACCAGATTATCGAAGATGTCTGTATCCAGAATCTGCCGGTGGTTCTGGCGATTGACCGTGCCGGAATCGTCGGTGCAGACGGAGAAACCCATCACGGTGTGTTCGATCTGAGTTTCCTCTGCGGGATACCAAATATGCATGTATTTTCACCGGCGGAGGGCAGGCAGCTTCCGGCCTTGCTCAGGTATGCTTTGTCCCTGAACGCGCCTGCGGCGGTACGTTACCCGAGAGGCGGATGCAGCTGTGACGGAGACATTCCGGAGTATCAGGGCGGAAACCAGAGAATTTCAGAGGGGACCGATGTTGAAATCTGGGCGGTCGGCCCGATGCTCAGCCATGCACAGGCGGCGGCGGAAATCCTCGAAAAGCAGGGGTATTCCGTCGGGATCATCAGTGTTCTTCAGGTGAAGCCGATGGATCTGTCTCTGCTGAATCCTGAGGTGAAGCTTGCGGTTACCCTGGAGGACGGCATAGTTCTGGAGGGCTTCGGGGCCATGTTCCAGGAGAAGGCACCGTGCGGCCTGCATGTGTTGAGTCTGGGATGGCCGGATAAATTCGTGAGCCACGGCTCTCCGGATGACCTTTACCGCATGTACGGACTGGATGGCGCAGGAATTGCGGAATCCGTATGTTCGGCGCTGAAAAATCTGCAGAAATAACAGGAGTGAATATTGGATAAGAAAAAGAAAAAAGAAAGATTAGATGTCCTTCTTGTTCAGAAGGGATATTTTCCGTCCAGGGAGAGGGCACAGCGCTCGATTATGGCCGGGGTCGTGTTCGTCGACGGACAGCGGAGCGACAAGGCAGGAAATAAGATTGATCCGGACGCGGAGATTGAGGTTCGGGAAGATGTCTGCCCCTACGTCAGCCGCGGCGGATTCAAGCTGGAGAAGTCCATGGAGCTGTTCCCGATCGATCTGAAGGGGAGGATCTGTGCAGATATCGGTGCTTCTACGGGCGGTTTTACGGACTGCATGCTGCAGAACGGAGCCGCAAAGGTTTATGCCATGGATGTCGGCTATGGCCAGCTTGCCTGGAAACTGAGGAGCGATCCGCGCGTTGTGAATATGGAGAAGTGCAATGTGCGCTATCTGGACCCTGCGCTGGTGCCGGATCCCATCGATTTCATCAGCGTAGATGTGTCATTTATTTCCCTGAAGCTGATTTTTCCGACGGCGGCAAAAATCATCCGCAAGGGGGGACAGATGGTGTGCCTGGTCAAGCCGCAGTTTGAGGCCGGGCGTGAGCAGATGCGCGGCACTGGCGGCATTGTCAGAGATCCGGAAATCCATAAGGAAGTTATCCGGAAAGTTGCTGCTTATGCTGTTGATAATGGGTTCACACCAAAAGGTTTAACCTTTTCTCCGGTAAAAGGCACAAAAGGGAATATTGAGTACTTATTGTATATTGAATACAATAACAAATCCGAAAATTTGGGTGACATTCCAGTCGATTCGCGTTATAATGAGGTTACTGTTGAAAGCATTGTCAGACAATCTCACGAAGATTTGTAAGTATTTTCAGTGAGTGCCCGCAAGAGTTTTCATTATACTTGTGAAATAAATGGCATAGTATTTTGTCTGTGCAGTCTTTTGTATGTGAAAGAAGAAGTACGTATCAATGTAATGAAAGGAGATTCATTATGGAACTTTCCAAGAGAGTGCAGGAGATGCAGTTCTCCCCGATCCGTAAGTTCAACCCGATCGCTATTGAGGCAGAGCAGAAAGGCAAGAAGGTTTACCATCTGAACATCGGCCAGCCGGATATCGAGACTCCGCCGGAGTTCATGGAAGCAATCAGAGCATATCAGCCGAAGGTTATCGCATACGGCGAGTCCGGCGGACTTCCGGAGCTGCAGGACGCGATCATCGGATACTATAAGAAGATCGGCGTTGACCTGGAGAGAAAGAACATCATCGTAACAACCGGAGGATCCGAGGCGCTGATGATGTCCTTCCTGAACATCCTGAACGAGGGTGACCAGGTTATGATGGCTGAGCCGTTCTACACCAACTACAACACATTCGCTCTGGAAGCAGGCGGAAGCGTTGCACCAATCACAGCAAGCGCAGACGACGGATATCAGTATGCAAAGAGAGAGCTGTTGGAGAAGTCCCTGACACCGAACACCAAGGCAATTGCCTGCATTTCCCCGGGAAACCCGACAGGAAACGTTCTGACACTGGACGACATGAAGGTTATCTGCGAGTTCGCAAAGGATCACGATCTGTGGGTAATGGCCGATGAGGTTTACAGAGAGTTCGTATACGACGGAAGAAAGCTCGCTTCCTTCGGACAGCTGTCCGAGTACGCAGACAGAGTTATCCTGATCGACTCTGTTTCCAAGAGATTCTCCGCATGCGGAGCAAGAATCGGTTGCGTAATCTCCAAGAACGACGAGTTCATGAGCGGAATCATGAAGATGGCACAGGGCAGACTCTGCTCCTCCACAATCGACCAGATCGGAGCAGCAGCACTCTACAGCGTTCCAGATTCCTATTATAAGGCAGTTAATGAAGAGTACTGCGCAAGAAGAGATACCATCCACGCAGAACTCATGAAGATTCCTGGCGTAGTCTGCCAGAAGCCGGGCGGAGCATTCTACATGACCGTCAAACTGCCGGTTGAAGACGCAGAAGACTTCCTGATGTTCCTGCTGACCGAGTTCGATGATAATGGCGAGACCGTTATGTACGCACCGGCAAGCGGCTTCTACGCAACAAAGGGCATCGGAAAGGATGAGATCAGAATTGCTTACATCCTGAAGAAAGAAGACCTGAAGAGAGCCGCAGAACTCCTCGGTCTCGGCCTCAAGGCTTACAAGGCAAAGGGAAATAAGTAACGGCATCGTATATATACCAATATATAGGCTAAAAGAGACGGGTGCAGACACATCCGTCTCTTTTCATGTGGTGCTTTGCCCATGCCGATGAGCCGAAGGCGAAGTGCGACTGGCTCTGCAGCACTGGCTGGATTCTGTGAATGAAATCTGGAAGATGAGAAATTAATTACTTGGCTGGAAGATGTAGTTTTTTAGTGTACATGCCGGATACCGGGTAAAGATATGGAAATATGATGAAAATGTGAAGGAATGGTTCCCGGTTCGTTTTTTTTCAAGTTTTGAGAGGAAGCGCAGAACCGAATAATTATAAATGTCCGGATCAGGCAGAGATGTCCTGGAAATATTACAAAAATCTGGAACTTTGAGAGCGGTTAAAGAGGGCAAAGGCACTGGAAAAGGACAGCGTCGAAACTATTTGTTGCCGAAGGGCGGCAGAAATCGAAAAATGGCGGATATATGCGGAATTTTACACAGTAAATTTTCAGAATACTTATTGCGAGGAAAAGCCGGGTTCTGCAGAATATAGGATAATCATGATTTAAACGAACCAGAAAAATATAAACTTAGATGAACACAAAATACATACATATACATGAATGAATATCCATTTATGAAGGAAAGAAGCTCCATCCGTTCAAGAAAGTGGCAGACTACAAGGCATCCAAAGCCCGTGTCTACACCAGGAAGAATCTGAAGACGTACCATAATTACAAGTATTATGTTGCGGCGTACAAGATCAAGAACGGAAAGAAAGTCGTGGTAAGAAACAGCGTCACGGTTCACTCCGTTTGCGGAAACACCAGCGCGCGCTCCACGAATGTGAAGTCCGTAAAGGTGAAGAAGCATGCCGTTACCCTGAAGAAGGACAAGACCTATAAGGTGAAGGCAACGATATCCAAGGTGAACAAGAAGCGCGCATTTCTCGACGCGACGCATTGCGGACTGCTCCGTTACCTGACAGCAAACAGCAAGATTGCGGATGTAAATTACAATACAGGCGTGATCAAGGCTAAGAAAGCCGGCAAGACGACGGTATACGTACTCGGTGTCAACGGAATTCGAGACAAGTGTGTGGTAACCGTTAAGTAGTCCATGCTGTGAATTTCGCAGACAAATACGTCATTTCCGCGAAACACATTGAGTACTGCTTACTAACATGCTATGTTAGAAGAGAAAAATAGATGATCGGAGTCATCTGATAGAGGGACTGCAGTTTCAGGCCGCGATATGCCTGGCTGCAGTCCCTTTTTCGTGCTGGAATCTGTATCTGTACTTCAGTATAATGGATATAAAAGGGAGGTAAACGCGTACAGTAATCGTTCGGGGGAGAAGCCGCGGATACGCCCGCAGGCCCGTCAGAGCCGCAAAAATGCGCTGCAGAGGGGCAGATGATCCGAAGGATAATAATACCAGCTTTACAGATACAGATTGGAGGCCTTGCTATGCTGCTTTTGTCTAAGAAAGATATTGAATCGGTTGTATCGATGCAGGAGATCATCGACGCGGACATTCAGGCGTTTAAGATGGTCAGTGAGAAGAGTGCGGATATTCCCCTCAGGACCAGGATTCCGGCGCCGAAGGAGGATGGAAATTTCCTGTTTATGCCGGCCTATGCGGAGCAGATGGACGCCGCGGCGCTGAAAGTTGCAAATATTTTTCCGCACAACCGTGAGAAGAACATGGACACGGCACCTGCACAGATCCTGTACATCGATGGGAAAACCGGATATATTACGGCCATGCTGGATGGAAATTATGTCACCCAGGTCAGAACGGGAGCGGCGTCCGGCGCGGCATTTCAGCTTCTTGCGCGGAAAGATGCCTCTGTCGGCGCTCTGTTCGGCACGGGAAGTCAGGCGGAGCAGCAGCTTTCTGCCATGCTTACTGCATGTAATCTGAAAGAAGTCCGGATATTCAGCAGAAATCAGGAGCGCCGCGATGCGTTTACGGCAGCGATGCAGGAGAAGTTCGGAGGAAGCGGTGTCAGACTGGTCAGTGCACAGTCCTCTGACGAGGCTGTAGAGGATGCGGACGTCGTCATTACCGTTACCTCATCGCCGGTTCCGGTGTTTGACGGAAGCCTGATCAAGCCGGGCTGCACGATCAGCTGTATCGGCACCTATGAGCCAGAGAAGCATGAGCTGGACCCTTCTGTACTTCCGAGGGCTTCTAAGATCTACTGCGACTCTGTGGACGCTGTGCTGGCCGAGAGCGGGGATCTTCTGATTCCGCTGAATGACGGAACAATCAGCAGAAGCGACGTGACCGGCGAGCTGGGACAGGTGGCTGCGGGAAGCCTTCCGGGGCGCGAGAACGATGAAGAGATCATCGTGTTTGAGTCCGTCGGTGTTGCGGTCCAGGATCTCTGTGCGGCAAAGGCCATCCTCGCAAGGGCAGAAAAAGCAGGCGCTGGGAAACGCTGGGAGTAAAATAAATACAGGAGATATAGAATAATAAGAAAATTAAATACATGAAATAAAGGAATAACATTCAAAGATTCATTATATTATGTGAATGTTATTTTATTGTGCTGAAAAATAAACATATAATTATCTGGCGTAAATATGAAAATAATTTTAAATCAGGAATATCCTGAAGAGCTGTACAATCGTGTATATCATAAAGTAAATTCATTTATATCTGAAAATTACTTCAAGATCTTGAAAACTAAATTAGAATTATTTATAATAAAATCATGAATTTCTTGTGGCATGTCCACTGATTATACATAATACTGTACTAATTAGCGTGCAATACAGGTAGTCTGGATATTTCTGCTGGTCATTATCTTGTTTTTAATTATAAAATAAGGTCAGTCGAGTACGGAAGATATTATTCAGAAAATGTATGGAAATATGCATTGTGTTTAGAAAGGAGTTTCATTATGCACTCGTTTGCTGGGTTAATTTATTCACTGTATGAGGTTTTGTGGGGGCCGCCGATGCTGATTCTGCTGATCGGTACGGGAATTTTTATGACAATCAGAACCAGAGGTTTTCAGTTCAGAAAATTCGGCCTTGCCATGAAGAATACAGTTGGAAAGCTTTTTGACAAGACGGATGTAAAGGAAGGATCTCTTTCTCCGGTTCAGGCGATGACAACAGCCCTGGCCGGAACGGTAGGAACCGGTAACATTGCCGGAGTAACCGGAGCGATCGCCCTGGGCGGACCGGGAGCGGTTTTCTGGATGTGGGTGTCTGCTATGTTTGGTATGGTTACCAAGTTCTCTGAGGTTACGCTCTCTGTGCGTTACCGTGAAAAGAACGAACTGGGCGACTGGGTCGGCGGACCGATGTACTACATCAAGAACGGACTCGGAAAGCACTGGAAATGGCTGGGCGTGCTCTTCTCTCTCTTTGCGGCTATTGCGGCAATGGGAATCGGAAACATGACACAGATTAATACTATCGTAACTTCTGTGGGTTCCATCTTCACGCAGTTCAACCCAGCTACAACAGCTGCACAGCTGAAAACTATTTACCTGGTAGTCGGCATTATCGTTGCGATTCTGACCACACTCGTTCTGTTCGGAGGACTGAACAGAATCGGAGCAGTAACGGAAAAGCTGGTCCCGGGAATGGCGATGCTCTACGTCCTGTCTGCTCTGGTTGTCGTTGTCTTCAATTATAAAAATATCGGACCGGTGTTCGCATCCATCTTTAAGTTTGCTTTCAATCCGCAGGCTGTAGGCGGCGGACTTGCCGGAACAGGCATCAAAATCACCATGCAGATGGGTATCGGAAGAGGAATCTTCTCCAATGAGGCCGGACTCGGATCGGCGCCGATCGCGCACGCTGCTGCTGATACGGACCATCCGGTAAGACAGGGTATGTTCGGTATCTTCGAAGTATTCGCAGCATCCATGGTCATCTGCACATTTACGGCACTTGCAGTTCTGACTTCTGGAGTTGCCGGTCAGTTCTACGGAAAGAGCGCAGGAACCAATATGGCAATTTCTGCATTCAGCACGACCTTCGGAGGAAAGCTTGCGGCGATCATTATCGCGCTGTGCATCACCATGTTCGCACTGTCCACCATCCTGAGCTGGAGCCTGTATGGAACCAGATGTGCAGAGTTCCTCTTCGGAACGAAGATCATCAAGCCATATCAGATTGTATTCGTTGCCTTTGTCGTCATCGGAGCGGTTACAAAGATGGATCTGGTATGGACAATTGCGGACGATCTGAATGCCATGATGGCCATCCCGAACCTGATCGCCGTTATCGCGCTGTCTCCGGAGATTATCAGACTGATTAAGGACTTCCTCAGCGACGAGCCGCAGTACACCTGCGAGAGACTGGAAGCAGAGGCAGAGAAGAGACGTCTCGCAGAGTACCATCTGGAAAAGAAGGAAGCGAGAAAGACAGGAACAAGATAATCACAGACCGATGATAATCTTGCCGGGGAAATTTTTCTGGATATAGAAGTTCCGCTTCTGAAATAATAAATGGAATCATGAATACAGGCAGGAATGCCGGAGAGTCTGCAGCAGGCAGAGTTCATCCGACTCCTGCCTGTTCTTTTTCTACTATAATATATAGCAATAATCTGGCGCGCAGATCATTGCACAGGCGAATGGCTTCGAATGTAAAAGAGACCGCGGATCAAATGTAAAATAAAGTGCGTTTTACAAAGATCAAGCCGAAAAGCGTTGAAATCAAGCCATCATTTCTTATTTTACATGGGTTTTACAAAGACAAGATTTCTTACTTTACATAGATTTCGTAGACTGTTAACTGTCGAAGGGAGAGAAAAGAAAGAAGAAAGCCCTTCGGAATGCACTGATTGATCATAATGCTTTTTGCAATATGAGAAAGGAGAATAATGATGTTATCAGGCGAAAAATTGAAATCACATGGAAAGTTAAAGGCTGCGGCAATCCTCGTATTGATTGTTGCGATCATGATGGCCTTCACGGCATGCGGAAGCTCCTCTTCCAAGAAGAGCTCATCAGGCTCCAGCAGCAAGATCTCAGCTTCTGGTTCTTCTGCTCTGCAGCCACTTGCAAAGCAGGCAGCAGATGACTACATGAAAGCTCATTCCGGTGTTTCCATCACTGTAAGCGGCGGCGGAAGCGGCACTGGTCTGAAGCAGGTATCTGAGGGTTCCGTTGATATCGGAAACTCTGATGTAGAAGCAAGCGAGAAACTGGACAAGACAGCAGCTTCCAAGCTGAAGGATCACAAGGTTGCACTGGTTACTGTAGCACCGGTTGTTAACTCCAAGCTGGGTGTCAAGAACCTCACAACTGAGCAGCTGATCGGAATCTTCACAGGAAAGATCACAAACTGGAAAGAAGTCGGCGGACCGAACCTGAAGATCATGCTGGTAACTCGTCCGGATTCCTCTGGTACAAGAGCTCTGTTCAAGCAGTATGCAATGAACGGCAAAGATGAGGCTTCCAAGTCTGCACTTGAGACAGATGACTCCGGTACACTGATGGAAACTGTTGAGAAGAATAAGGGTGCGATCGGATATGTTGCACTGTCCTACCTCACAGATACAAAGAAGGCTGTTGCAGTAAGCATCGATGGTGTTGAGCCGACTTTGGAGAATACCTACAACGGAAAGTACAATGTCTGGGGTTATGAGCACATGTACACAAAGGGTGACGGATCCAAGACAGCACAGAGCTTCATCAAGTATCTGAGCGGCAAGAGATACGTAAAGAACGTAGAGAAGATGGGATACGGCGCAATCTCCAAGCTGACCGACAAAGCGGCACAGAATCATGACAAATAATGCTGCCAAAAGACAGCGCAAAGAGAAAGCCTGCAAAACACTCGTAATGCTTTGCGGGCTTCTCATTATCGCTCTCGTTATTATCATCGCGCTGTTTCTGGTTGTAAAAGGGAGCGGTACATTCGTTCAGTACCACCACAGTATTGGCGAATTCCTCTTTTCTAAAAACTGGGCTCCGTCTGACGTTCCAGGTCAGGGCGGCGGACATGTCGGAGCATTCGTTTACATCATGGGAACGGTTTACACCTGCGCACTTGCACTGGTAATCGCTGTTCCGTTCAGTCTGGCAGCGGCAATCTTCCTCTCTGAGATTTCACCGAAATTCGGAGCGAAATTCCTGCAGCCGGCAATTGAAATCTTTGTCGGAATTCCTTCGGTTGTATACGGCTGGGTCGGCATGACCGTTCTGGTACCGTTTATTTCCAAGAAATTCCACGCACCGATGGGAGGCTACTCCGTTCTGGCTGCCGGCATCGTTCTGGCGATTATGATTATGCCGACCATCACCACACTTTCCGCGGACGCGCTCCGCTCACTTCCACCGCGCTGCAAACTGGGTGCTCTGGGAATGGGAGCGACGAGATGGCAGTCCATTTACACGATTCAGGTACCGATGGCAAAAAGCGGAATCATCACAGGAATCATCCTGGGACTGAGCCGTGCAATCGGTGAGACCCTCGCGGTTGCCATGGTAATCGGAAAAACACGAGTACTCCCGAAGGGAATCCTCTATCCGACCAACAACCTGACGGCGGCCATTGCGGCAGACATGGGTAATACCGCTAACGGCAGTGAGTACAACCTGGCTCTGTGGAGCATGGCCTTGCTGCTTCTGATTTTGTCCCTGGTATGTATCGCATTGATCCACCTGACACTGAAGAAGAAGAAAGAATATTAACCGGAAAGGAAGAGTGTATATGAAAGAAAAAAATGTACATGCAAGATCGCGGGGCGTCGATCACTTCATGACCGGTGTGTTCTACATCGTCGGTGGAAGCGCGATTCTGCTGCTGCTGGTTCTGGCAGGATACATTATCATTAAGGGAATCAAGAGCTATTATCCGGGTGTCATGGGATTCACTGACGCGGGCATTGGAAATCAGCTGTTCAACACCATTTATCTGGTTGTTCTGTCGCTGATCGTCAGTGTGCCTCTGGGAATGGCGGCAGGTACATATCTGTCAGAATATGCCAAACAGGGAAAGCTGACCGAGATTATCACCATGTCCATCGAAGCGCTGAGTTCCCTTCCGTCCATTGTAATCGGCCTGTTCGGATATCTGGTATTCATCCTGATGACAGGCGCACAGAGCAATCTGCTCGCCGGCGCCATGGTTGTCACGATCCTGAGTATCCCGCAGATTACCTCTACGACGAGAGATGCGTTGAAGGCGCTGCCGGACTACTACAGAACAGGAAGTATCGGACTGGGAGCTTCAACATTCCAGACCATCTGGCATGTTCTGATTCCGGCCTGCATTCCGAGAGTGGTTACCGGAATCATTCTGGTCGCCGGCCGTGGATTCGGTGAGGCAGCTGCACTGCTCTACACCACCGGTCAGAGCACGATCATCGACTGGAGCAACTGGAATCTTGCTTCTTCCACATGTCCGCTGAATCCGATGCGTCCGGGCGAGACTCTGGCGCTTCATGTATGGATGATGCGTACAGAAGGAAGCATGGTACAGCATTCCACTGAAATTGCGAACATTTCTTCCATGATCCTGGTTATCGCCGTACTGATCTTCAACCTGGCAGCACGTCTGATTTCCGCAAGAATCGTGAAGAAGAACCGCGGAGCATAATCTCTGAACAGAAAAAGTGCACACATTGTAGTGGTAATACTTGAGGAGTATATTGAAAATGAGCGACCATAAGGATAAAATTGTCGTTGATCATATGGATCTTTACTACGATGATTTTCATGCGCTTAAGGATATCAATCTGAAGATGCCGGAACATGAGATTACGGCGTTTATCGGACCATCTGGATGCGGAAAGTCAACCCTGCTGAAGTCCCTGAACAGAATGAATGACCTGGTCGAGGGCTGCAAGATCACAGGAAAGATCACGATCGACGGAAAAGACATTTATGATAAGAAAGTCGATGTCAACCAGCTGAGAAAGCGGGTCGGCATGGTATTCCAGCAGCCGAATCCGTTCGACATGTCCATTTACGACAATGTCGCATACGGACCGAGAATTCACGGAATCAAAAACCGTTCCCAGCTGGATCAGATTGTTGAGAAGTCTCTGCGAGGCGCAGGTCTCTGGGATGAGGTTAAGGACCGTCTGAAGAGAAACGCCATCGGCGTATCCGGAGGACAGCAGCAGAGAATCTGCATCGCGAGAGCCCTTGCCGTAGAGCCGGACATTCTTCTGATGGACGAGCCGACATCCGCTCTGGACCCGATTTCCACAGCGGCAATCGAGGATCTGGCCATGGAACTGAAGGAGAATTACACCATTGTTATCGTTACGCATAACATGCAGCAGGCGGTTCGAATTTCTGACCGCACGGCCTTCTTCTATCTGGGAGAAATGGTGGAATTTGCGCCGACAGATCAGCTGTTTTCCAATCCACAGAATCCGAAAACAGAAGAGTACATCACGGGGAGGTTCGGTTAATGAGAATTCATTATCGGAAGCAGCTTGAGACGCTGCATCTGCAGCTGATTGAAATGGGAGCTGCAGCAGTAGACGCTATAGAAACGGCCATGCGTGCCGTATTTGACCATGATCTTGCACTGGCAAAGAAGACATCCACACTGGAAAGCAGCATGGATGAGGCAGAGAGGGAGATTCAGTCACTTTGTCTGAAGCTTCTCCTGGGCCAGCAGCCGGTTGCCAGTGACCTCCGTCAGGTTTCCGCAACTATGCACATGATCTCTGACCTGGAGCGTGTCGGCGATCTGGCTGAGGATATCGCAGAAGTTGCACCATATATTAAGGATGATGAGCTTTTGGAACAGGTTAATCTGAAAGAAATGTCAGAAGCGGCATGCGCAATGGTTTCCGACAGTCTGAATGCATATGTAAAGCAGGATGCCAAGCTTGCTCACGATGTCATTCAGAGGGATAATGTCGTCGATAAAGAACTGAATTTCGCAAAGCAGAAATGGGTCGAACTGGTGTATAAGGGGGAAGAGGCGAAAGTCAGACAGTCTGCAGAGGAATTTGCGGATATCCTGATGATTTCCAAGTACCTGGAGCGTGTCGCCGACCATGCGACCAATGTTGCGGAATGGGTTATTTACGCCGTTGACGGTATCCTTCCTGGTGATGAAACGGAGTATGAAAAGGATTCCAAAAATAAGGACGAGTAGAATTCTGGAAAAACCGGCAGATAAGGGGTAGAATAAAACGTACGGGAAGTGGTCATTTTTAATCACACTGTGCGTCAATGCCGGTAATTCAGAATAGTATAGGGAAAAGGAGTTAAACGTGATTTACTGTGTCGAAGACGATGATTCCAGCAGAGAACTGATTCTTTACGCCCTTCGCGGAGCAGATTTCACCGCAGAGGGATTCCCGGACGGAAAGTCACTGTTCAAGGCACTGCAGAAGGAACTTCCGGATCTGATTCTGCTGGATATCATGCTCCCGGAAGAAGACGGAATTTCCATCCTTCAGAAGCTGCGCGAGTCCCATGATACGGAAGATATTCCGGTCATCATGGAAACCGCTAAAGGAACCGAATACGATAAGGTCCGGGGCCTCGATCTCGGCGCGGACGACTATCTGGTCAAGCCATTTGGCATGATGGAGATGCTTTCACGCGTGCGCGCGGTACTCCGCCGCAGCGGAAAGACGTCGCAGAAAAATGTTCTCCGTCAGGATGCGATTGAGCTTCAGGAAGGGTCACACCGCGTATATTCCGACGGTCAGGAGATCACATTGACACTGAAGGAGTATGAACTGCTGCATCTGTTCATGAAGCACCCTGGCAGAGTATATACCAGAGAAGAACTTTTGCGGCAGGTCTGGGAAGAGGATTTTGCAGGTGAGACACGCACCGTAGACGTGCATATTGGCACGCTCAGAAGCAAGCTCGGAAAGGCCGGGCAGCAGATTGAGACGGTCCGCGGTGTCGGATACCGGATGGGAGCATCACGATGATTAAGAAAATACATCGATCAATATTACTGGTCTCACTGATCGTGCTGCTTGCTGCAGCGGGACTGATCATGGGGGCTATGTATCCGTACTTTCAGAATGTAGAAGCGGATGAGCTGAAGTCGCAGACAAAACTTGCCGCGCAAGGAGTCGAGCTGGACGGAAAAGCCTACCTGAAGCATTTCGACAATGCAAAGGTAAGAATTACCTGGATCAGCAAGAGCGGTAAAGTTCTCTATGATAACCAGGCAGACCCTTCGACCATGGGAAACCATAAGAACCGTGTCGAAGTTAAAGAAGCCATGAGAACCGGATACGGCGAGAGCCGGAGATATTCCAAGACGCTGACCGAACAGCTGTTCTACAGTGCGCAGCGTCTCCCGGATAACACGGTGGTCCGGCTGTCCGCATCCCGTCATTCCGCCTTTTCACTTCTGATCGGAGTAATTCCGGCTATCTGCTTTGTTATTCTTGCAGCGATTATTTTGTCCCTGATTCTGGCGTCGCGCCTGGCGAAGAGAATCGCAGCGCCGCTGAATGACCTGGATCTGGATCATCCGCTGGATAATGAGGATGAGTATGAGGAAATAGCGCCTCTGCTTGACCGGATCTACCGCCAGCAGATCGAGCTCGGACATCAGAGAGATATTCTGGATGAGAAGCAGACGCAGATTGATACCATCCTGGAACACGCGCAGGAGGGAATGGTTCTTCTTACGCAGAACGGCAGAATTGTGAGCATCAACCATGAGGCTTCAGAAATTCTGCAGACCGGTCAGAACTGCACAGGACATGATATTCTGGCTTACGGCCGTGAGGCAGCGCTTCAGGGACTTCTGGCCAGAGCTATTCAGGGGGAGACTCTGGAAGAAAAACTGGCGCTCGGTGAAGAGGTTTACCAGGTAAATGCATCACCAATCCTGGAGCAGGAAAACGTCGTCGGCATCGTCATTCTGTTCTTCAATATCACAGAGCGTGAGAAGAATGAGCAGATGAGAAGAGAGTTCACAGCCAATGTCTCTCACGAGCTGAAAACACCGCTTCATGCGATTTCCGGCTATGCAGAGCTGCTGATGAATAAGATGGTCAAGCCGGATGATGTTCCGGAATTCTCGAATAAGATCTACACAGAAACCCAGCGCATGGTCCGTCTGGTGGAGGATATTATCCGCCTGTCACACCTCGATGAGGGCGTGCCGGATCTGACCGCAGAAAATGTAGATATGTTTGAGATCTCTCAGCAGACCGTTCAGGAGCTTTCCGCAGAGGCAGACGCCGCGAAAGTGAAGATGGAGGTTACCGGAGAAAGCACCAAGGTCTGTGGATATCCGTCTCTGCTGCATGAGATTGTCCGCAACCTGGTGGAAAATGCGATCAAGTATAACCATGAGAATGGTGATGTACGGGTCAGCGTGGAATCGAAGGACAGCCGCTGTATCCTGAAGGTCGCCGACCATGGAATCGGCATTGCCCATGAAGATCTGAACCGGATTTTCGAACGCTTCTATCGTGTGGATAAAAGTCATTCCAGGGCGAGCGGCGGAACAGGCCTCGGTCTTTCCATCGTCAAGCATGCCGTGCAGATTCACCGTGGAACCATCAGCGTAGACAGCAAGGTTGGAGAGGGAACGACCATTACCGTATCTCTTCCGCTGGCAAAGCGCGAGGTCAAGGTACTGAAATAGCACGGATAAAGAGTATATAGCAAGTCGTAGTTATAGAAGCAGACCGCTGGTCTGTAATTACTTACCATAGCTGATAACATCAATAAAGAGGCTTCGCTCCGGGGAATTTCGCCCCGGTGCGGGGCCTTTTTTCTGCCTTTCCTGATGAATGCGAATAATTCAGAGTATTTCGGTGGATAACCGAGTAAGATTGGAGTAAAATAATACATAGCAAGAGAATATGCGGTGCAGAAAGAGCGCTGCAGGAAACAGGGGTAAGAAAATGAAAGAAAAATTTACAGGAAGCAGTCAGTATGTCGCATCGGACGAACTGATGACCACCGTGAATATTGCCATGAGTCTGGAAAAACCGCTGCTGGTAAAAGGCGAGCCGGGAACCGGAAAGACCATGCTGGCAAAGGCTGTTGCCGACGCGCTGGGCATGGAGCTGATCACATGGAATATCAAGTCCACAACCAAGGCACAGGACGGACTTTACGTCTACGATGTTGTCCAGAGACTGTATGACAGCCAGTTCGGCACAAGCGGCGTGGATAATATCGCCCAGTACATTAAGTACGGAAAACTGGGAGAAGCCTTTCAGAGAGAGGAACAGGCCGTTCTTCTGATCGATGAGATCGATAAGGCCGACCTTGAGTTCCCGAATGACCTGCTCTGGGAGCTGGATCAGATGGAATTCTATATTCCGGAACTTCATAAGACCGTGAAGGCAAAGAAACGTCCGGTCGTCATTATCACCTCAAACGCAGAAAAAGAACTGCCGGACGCCTTCCTGCGCCGCTGCATTTTCCACTATATCGAATTCCCGGATGCAGAGGAAATGAGAAAGATCCTGGATGTTCACTTTGATCATCTGGATGAAGAACTGGTGGATCAGGCACTGGCCTCCTTCTATTACATCCGCACACTGCCGGGGCTTCAGAAGAAACCGAGCACGTCAGAACTGATTGACTGGCTCAGAGCCCTGCAGTACGGAGGCGTGACCGCTGAGCAGATTAAGAAAAAGATTCCGTACGCAGGCGTCCTCCTGAAGAAGGATAAGGATCTGGAAGTCCTGCGCCGTCAGATGGAGAGACGTTAACATACAGGAATCAGAAAGGAAATGAGAAAAGAATGTTCATCGAATTTTTCTATTATCTCAGATCCCGGGGAATCAGAGTTTCACTGAATGAGTGGATGACTCTGCTGGAAGCCATGCAGAAAGGACTGCATCACTCGTCTCTGACCGGATTTTACCATCTGTGCAGAGCGATTCTGATCCATGATGAGTCCGATTTTGATAAATTTGATCAGGTCTTTCTGGAATTTTTCAAGGATGTGGAGTATCCGGGAGATATCCCGAAAGAATTCATGGATCGCCTGAATAATCCGGTCGTTGATGTGAAAGACGTAAAGATCGATCTGGAAAAGCTGGGTCTGCCTCCGGAAGAGATGGAAGACATCCTGGCCTTCATCCAGGACCGTCTTCACCGGCAGAATGAGGAACACAACGGCGGAAATACCTGGATCGGAACCCACGGCTACACACCGGCAGGCAATTCCGGCTGGCATCCGCACGGGATCCGCATCGGCGGAAAGGGTAAGTACCGCACAGCGAGAGCTGTTGCCGG
Source organism: uncultured bacterium (assembly GCA_905214225.1). GTDB lineage: Bacteria > Bacillota > Clostridia > Peptostreptococcales > Anaerovoracaceae > Aminicella. The sequence continues at coordinate 51,143 of CAJMLL010000006.1, forward strand.
AGAACGGAAATTCCGGGATTTCAGAAAAGATAATACACTGGATACCAGAAGCTTCCAGGTGGCCTTCCGCACCTTAAGAAGTCTTTCGGCAAAAACCGACACACAAGAGAGAGAACTGGATGTGGATGCGACCGTTCGGGCAACCGGAGATAAGGGCGGACTTCTGGATATCCGCTACCGGCCGCCGAGAAAGAATACCATTAAAGTTCTTCTGATGATGGATTCTGGAGGCTCCATTGAGGACTACGCGAATCTGTGCAGCATGCTGTTCCAGGCTGCAGTGAAATCCAATAACTTTAAAGAACTGCACATTTATTATTTCCACAACTGCATCTTCGACAGTGTGTACACGGGGCCGGAACTTCGTAAAGATGAGAAGGTTTCCGTCGACTGGCTTCTGAAGCAGTATGGGCCGGAATACCGCGTCATTCTGGTGGGCGATGCGATGATGGATCCCTATGAGCTGCACGGTCATGACTATAACTGGGCACTGCGCACATTCAGCGACTATTCAGGATACGATACCTTCCTGAGAATCCTGAAAGCCTATCCGCACTGCGTATGGCTGAATCCGCAGAAAGAACCGGCTCATCCTGGCTACTGGTTCAAGACCTATCTGGAGCTGGAGCAAATCTTCCCGATGTATCATCTGTCCCAGGAAGGACTGGAGGCAGCCATGCACCGGCTGATGCAGCGTTCCTGACAAAATCAGATGGGCAGGGGAAAGAAAATCGCGTTTCAGACCTGTCCGTCTGCCTTCCGGCGGCCGGCGGTCTGCTCCTGAATATGATGTTAAAAGAAAGTCATACTATTGACATAACAGAAAGGCGGTGTCAGTCATGTATCGGGGGTATGACAATGAGGCAACGTGGGCATATGCGTCTTATCTTCGCAATGATCTCAAGGCATACCGGAAATACCGGATTATTGTAAGAAACCTGCGTCTGCGCTATGGAGAAGAAAATCTGCTGACTGAGTTTACGAAAGTCCTGATCTATCAGAAAGACCAGTTTTCCAGTCAGGAGAAGAATGAAAATCCCTATCTGAAAAGAATTCACGATGAAGACTGGGAGACGATCGATTATCCGGCTGTTGCTTCCGCATTTATCGGGCAGCAGAATTAGAAAAAAAGGGCGGCTGTCCTCTGCCCGGATGAGCTTGAGGCAGCTGCCCTTTGGAACATTCCTTATTCGCTTTCTGTAAGCGTGATTTGTAAATCCAAGGCCTGAAGAATACGGATAAGAGTTACCAGATTTGGCAGTGTCCGGAAAGTTTCAATACGTGCAACGGAAGACTGCGGCATGCTGCAGCGTTTTGCAAGTTCCCTCTGGCTGATGCCGCGACGATTCCGGACTTCTACCATGTGATGAATCAGGTGCACGATGGCTTCAGCCTCTTCTGGGTCTCTGCCCTTCAGCGCGTCGCTGTTCTTAACGAAGTCTTTGTAATTCATTTCCTTTGTCATAGCTGATCTCTTTTCCTGTTTCCCATATGCTGCAGGCGCAGGCTGGCGGGTGCAGACATTCATATTATAAAACACAAACAGGATTTCAGCGGAAATCCTGTCTTTCGGCTTGTTGCCCTTATAACTATATTGTGCAACGGAACCCTGTGGATGTCAATAAAAAAAGATGCAAATGTCACTTAATTAATCTTCAGTATAGGTTAAGGGAACTTAATGATTAATGGCCGTGCAGAAACCCGGGGGTTAACATGTTAAAGGTTTCATACACGGCCATGTTCACTGCAGTAGAGAAATCCGCACGTGCCGGCAGTTCCCTTGCTGCGGTGACTTTTGTCCATGACAGATACTAACGTGCCAGAACCAGCGGAGAGAAAATGATGTACATCAGGACAACGATGGAAAGTCCGACGGTGCACCAGATCTTTCCGTGTTTCCATGGGGTCAGATCCATGACATGTGCATCCTGGATCCGGCGGTCCGTGGCTGCCGGCGCAAAGCGGATGCAGAGTCCGTAGACTGCGCATTCCAGCAGGAATAGTCCGAATACGACATACAGGTAGTGGATATGCCTGAAGCAGGGAAGAACACGGCTGATGCCGTAAAGGACGATATGAAGAGGAACAACGATCTTCGGAGCAATTGCCGGTGCTTTTTTCGTGAACAGTCCGAAGAGAAGCGCAGTCAGAATCGGCATGGAGAAGAATCCCCAGCATTCGTTAATGAAATTCAGAATGCCCGTGCTGAAATACATGATGAAAGGGGAAATCGCGATAGATGCGAAGCCAACGATCGTTCCGAACATCTTTCCGGTATGGACCATTTTCTTATTGTCAGCATCCGGATGAAAGAGCGGATGGTAAAAGTCCAGGGTGAAAATGGTTGATGCCGAGTTCAGTACGGAATTGAAGGAGGACAAAATAGCACCCATCATGACAGCGGCAAGAAATCCGATCAGCGGTTTCGGCACCACGGTCATCAGCAGTCTCGGGTAAGCCTGGTCCGCGGAAACGCCGACATGGACGTGATGGCCGACACCGAACAGCTGGTAGGCAATAACTCCCGGCAGGACGATGACGAATACATCCAGACATTTGAAGAATCCGGCCCAGATGGAGCCCTTCTGTGCTTCTGCCAGGTTTTTGGCTCCGAGCGCACGCTGAATAATGGACTGGTTAGCGCCCCAGTAAAAGAGATTGTTGACCAGCATGCCGGTAAACAACAGCGGCCATGGTACCTGTGGCGGAAGAGCGGACGGTTTTGCCCATGCATTCATTTTAGACGGGGTGGCAGTCAGCAGGTGGTGGACACCGGTCATGAATCCGCCGCCGTCCAGTTTTCCAAGCGCGAACATGGCCAGTACAGGAACCATGAATCCTCCGATGATCAGACCTGCGCCATTGATGGTATCGGAATAAGCAATTGCTTTCAGTCCGCCGAAAACAGCATAGGCCATACCGATCAGACCGGAAAGAATACACATCAGAGCAATCGCCTGGAAATAGGTGAGGTGAAGGATTCCCGTTACATTGAACATGGATACCAGCGCGACGGAGCCGGAGTAAAGAATAACCGGAAGCATGGTGAATACGTATGCAATCAGAAACATGATGGCGAACATCCGCATGGTAAAATCGTCATAACGGATCCGGAAAAATTCCGGAAGAGTAGTAATTCCGCCTTTCAGCATACGCGGAAGAAAGCCGAAGGCCAGAATCGCCAGCGCAAATGCCGCAGTGGCTTCCCAGGCCATCGCGCTCATGTTTCCTGCGTAGGACTGACCGTTTGTTCCGACCAGCTGTTCTGCAGAAAGATTGGTCATCATCAGAGAACCTGCGATTACGATTCCCGGAAGACTTCTTCCGGCAAGGAAATAACCCTCCTTGGTGGATAAATCATCATTTCTTGTCTTGTACCAGGATAATATGGCCACAAATGCCGTAAATCCGATAAATTCTGTAAACATCAGCCACAAAACAACATCATCCCTTTCATAAAAATTACGGCCGTTTCCGGCCAGTCTCTAATCCTTGAACTGTGCTCTGTCAAGTCAGACAGAAAAAATGGTCTGCATATCAGACCCTGATGGCCTGATATGCAGCGCTGCTGATGAAACGAGTAGAATATCGATATCCCAGGATTTATTATAACACATATACACATATAAATCAAATTACTACGTTAACTGTAAATAAAATGCGTAAACGATAAAAATATATTTTTTTAAAATTTGAATAATGTGTTCGCGGCCGTTTCCGTGTCCAAACAGCTTGACATTTAGTCAGAATCTTTATAAACTAAAAATCATGATTAGGAAATAGCTGCAGACGATTATGGTGATTAATGATTGTCTGTCAGCAGGAGATATCAAGGCTCCCGGGACTCAGCCGCCGCTTTCGGGGCTGGGAGGAGCAGGAGTTTTACAGAATATGTGTGTAATGGAGGACAGAAGTGGGAAGACCGCAGCTTGATGAGAAGACAAAAAGAGAAAATATCAAGAAACTGATAAACTGTGCAAGATCTCTGATGGATGAACGCGGCATTCAGAATGTTACGATTCGTGCTATTGCTGACCGTGCAGAGATGAACAGTGCAACGATGTATAATTACTTCCGTGATCTGGATGAACTGATTACCTATGCCTGCATCAGTTACTTTCAGGAATACTGTGAGCGGCTCTATGCAGAAAACCAGTATCTGTCTGAAAATGAGCCGGAAGAAGTTTATCTGATGACCTGGGATCTGTTCTGCCAATATGCGTTTATACATCCGGAAGAGATGTATCAGCTCTTCTTTGGAAAATACAGCGGCGAGCTGAAAACAGTCATCCGGAAATACTATCAGTGGTTCCCGGAAGAAACAGAGAATCTGTCACAGAACCTGCAGGAGATGATGGAAGATGCAGATATGTTTAAAAGAAATATCCATGTCCTCCGTCCGATTCTTCCTGAAGGAACCAGTGAAAAAGATCTGAAGATCGTGAATGAACTGACCGTTTCTTACCTGCAGATGCTTCTTCGTGAGCTTTCTGAGGATCAGAGAGGAAGGTATACGCCGGAAGGACAGAAACAGCGTATGATGGAAGCCTGTGTATTCCTTCTGGATAATATAACGGAATCACAGAATGATGAAAAATAATCGAGCGGTAATCTGAAAAAAAATGTTCTGATTCAATGCTGAAGGAAAGGTCTGAAGCCCGGGCAGTGGGTTTCAGACCTTTTTGCTGTCTTGAAATCATACCGGCAGGGACATTCCGGGTGTGCATACGATGCTTTGGCGTGGTGAATCAGAAGGGCACACTTCGGAATGATGAAAGATGATAAAAATAATTTATACATAATGATACAATAATGAAATATATATCCATATACGATGCGAAATAATATTTACGATACTGTTACGGAATTGCAAGTAAAAATAATATTGAAAATATCAATTAAAAATCTTGATTACTAAAGCTTTATATATTATAATCAGGATTGTTAAAAGGTTGTTTATAGATGGAAGAAATAGACGGAAACTTGTGAGATTTGTCATAAGGATTTAAACGTGATAAATCTGCAGTTCTGTGAATGAAAGACATGTAAAATATATACCTGAATGACAATAAATTGGAATATTCTCGCATGCGATGAGAAATATAAAAAACTGAAACCCGAAGTCATTTCAAATGAGGAGAAAGGAGACTGTCGTGAAACTGACGATTAACAACTTTCCGGTGAAGGAAGTTCTGCTGGGTTCTGAAAATTCATTTAACGATGGAACACTGACCATTGACAAGCAGGGAGCAATTGATTATCTGAAGGAAATGGATGAGCATCTTACAGATGTAGATCTGGTTATTGCACATCCGGGAGATGATACAAGAATCGTTCCTGTAGTAGAAACTATTGAACCGAGAATCAGAAAAGATGGAAGAACGCTTTTCCCGGGAGTAACGGACGATGTCGCTCCGGCAGGCGATGGTGAACTGAATGCATTGAAAGGATGCTGCGTAACGGTTGTCGCAAAGGAATATGGTTCTTTCGGTGACGGAGTCATCGATATGGGCGGAGAAGGTGCAAAGCACACATACTGGTCGAAGCTGATCAACATCTGCCTGGTTGCGGATACTGATGAGGAGTTTGAACGTCATGAGCAGCAGAAGTGCAACCACGCGCTTCGCTGGGGCGGACACCGTCTTGCTGAATATATCGGAAAGACCATTAAGGATCTGAATGCAGAGGATGCAGACAGCACAGAAGAATACACATTTGATCCGATTACCAAGAGAAAAGACAACGGTCTTCCGAATGTTGTCCTGGTTCTCCAGCCGCAGTCACAGATGGAGGCTCTGGGATACAACGACCTCTGGTACGGATGGGATTTAAATAAATTCCTCCCGACTTATGTCAGCCCGACAGAAGTTCTGGATGGTGCGCTGATTTCCGGATCATTCATGCCGTCTTCTTCCAAGTGGTCAACTTATGAGATGCAGAATTTCCCGACCATTAAAGAACTGTATGCCGAGGACGGGAAAAGCTTCAACTTTATCGGCGTAATTCTGTCCATGCTGAATGTAGCACTGGATCAGAAGCAGCGTGCTGCAATTATGGTAGCGAATATGGCCACCAATCTGGGTGCGGACTACGCACTGGTCACAGAGGAAGGCTACGGAAACCCGGATGCAGACTATGTCGGATGCCAGGTTGCCCTGGAAGATGCAGGAATTCCATGCGTCGGAATTTCTAATGAGTGCACAGGCCGTGACGGTTTCTCTCAGCCGCTGGTAACACTTGATTCAAAGATGAATGCACTTGTTTCGACAGGAAATGTATCGGAATTGAGTGAGCTGCCGGCATGCAGCACAGTAATCGGAAATCTCGAGGCAATGAACAGAGACGGAATGTCCGGAAGCTGGGGCTATGATGAAAAACTCGGAAAATCCGCAAGAGATGACGGATCCATCATCATGGAGGATAATAACTGGTTCTGCGGAGATCACATTTCCGGACTGTCTGTAAAGACAATGGCTGAGTTTTAACAGGGGAGGAGAACGATGAAAAAAGTAATTTGCTACGTCAATCAGTTCTTTGCCGGAATCGGCGGCGAGGACAAGGCAGACCAGACTCCTTACATCGTAGAAGGAACAGTCGGCCCAACGGCGGAGATTAATAAAAAACTTGAAGATGCGGAAGTCACACATACACTGGTATGCGGAGATAATTTCATGGGTTCCCATACAGATGACGCCATCAGTCAGCTGCTTGGAATGCTGGAAGATAAGGAATTTGACTTCTTTATCGCAGGTCCTGCCTTCCGTGCCGGACGTTATGGAGTTGCCTGCGGAAATATCTGCAAGGCTGTAGAAAATCATTTCCATGTTCCTGCGGTTACATCCATGAATGAAGAGAACCCGGGCGTCGAGATGTTCAAGAAAGATGTCATCATCTTCGAAGGCGGCGCAGGCGCAGTCAAAATGAGAAAAGACCTGAAGGTCATGCTGAAGTTTGTCAATAAGATTCTCGCTGGCGGAAGCAACGAGGGCGCTGTTGCAGAAGGTTATTTCCCAAGAGGATGCCGTCATGAAAAATATCTTGAGGATAAGCGTGAGAATACAGCAGCATATCGTGGCGTGCAGATGCTGATGAAGAAAATTAAAGGTGAGCCATATCAGACGGAGCTGATTATTCCTCCTAAGGATGAAGTTCCGATCGCTCCGCCGATCCAGGATCTGTCTAAAGCGAATATCGCACTGGTTACAACAGGAGGAATCGTTCCTGTCGACAACCCTGACCGTATTCAGTCCGCTTCTGCAACAAGATGGGGAAAATACGACATCAGCAAGGATGACCGTCTTCAGGCAGGCGTCTACAAGACAATCCACGCAGGATTTGACCCGGCAGCAGCCAATGCCGATCCGAACGTCATCGTTCCGCTGGATGCGATGCGTGAATTCGAGAAGGAAGGAAAGATCGGAAAACTGCATCCGTACTTCTATTCGACAGTAGGAACCGGAACAACAGAAGCAGAGGCATCGAGAATGGCCAAAGAAATTGTTCCGCTGCTCCAGGAGGATCATGTCGACGGCATCATTCTCACCTCCACCTGAGGAACCTGTACGCGTTGCGGTGCAACGATGGTAAAAGAGTTTGAGCGCGCTGGATTCCCGATTGTTCATATGTGCAACCTGATTCCGGTATCCATGACGGTCGGCGCAAACAAGATCGTTCCGACGATCTCTATTCCGTATCCTCTGGGTGATCCGAACACACCTCCTGAAGAGCAGATGAAGCTCAGAAAACACAGAGTCGGTGTAGCACTGGATGCCCTGGCAACTGATGTAAAAGAACAGACGGTATTCAAGGTTCGTTATTAATATCGGAGGTGTGAGATGAAAGAAAAAAGAAATCACACCGTCCTGATCTGGTCACTGCTGCTTTCCGCAGTAGTGGCCGGTTGGGCAATCTTATTTGCGAAGAATTTCGGCGTTATTTCAAATGCCATATTTTCTTTCCTGACTACAGATTTTGCCTGGCTGTATATGCTTGTGGTGCTGTTTTTCGTAATCTTCGTCTGCGCCATTGCATTCAGTAAATTTGGAAAAATCAAACTTGGAAATGATGATTCCCAGCCAGAATACAGTACAGTCTCCTGGTTTGCCATGCTGTTTGGATGCGGTATGGGAGTAGGTCTGGTATTCTATGGTGTTGCCGAGCCGATGTCTCACTTTGTCAATCCGCCGGCGGGTTACGGCCTGAAGGCCGGAACAGACGCGGCAGCGCAGTTTGCGATGAAGTCAGCATTCATGCACTGGGGTATTGAACCGTGGGCAGTATATTCGGTAATCGGACTCGCACTGGCCTACTTTATGTTCAGAAAAAAGAAGCAGGGAATGGTGTCTACGACACTTGATCCGCTTCTTGGAGAAAATAAACATATCGGGCTCAGACGTGTGATCGATATTCTGGCCGTGTTTGCTACACTTGCAGGTGTTGTAACTTCACTTGGTCTGGGAACACTTCAGATCAACAGCGGTCTGAATTTCCTCTTCCATGTTCCGGACGGACTGATGACACAGATTGTGATCATCGTGATCATTACCGCAATCGTCGTATGGTCTGCCGTTTCCGGAATTGATAAAGGAATCAAGATGATTTCCGATGCGAATCTCTATATCGCGCTCGGCATCATGGCCCTGGCCTTTATCGTCGGACCGAAGGTGGAGATACTGAACAACTTCACCAATGCCCTGGGCCAGTATCTGAATTACTTCATTACAGACAGTCTGCATATTGAACCGTACGGAGACAACAGTTGGCTGGCATCCTGGAGAATTTACTATTGGGCATGGTTCATTGCCTGGGGTCCGTTCGTCGGCGTATTCATCGCCAGAATTTCCAAGGGCAGAACCATCCGTGAGTTTATCATGGGTGTAGTGCTGGCTCCGTCCCTTGCATCCCTGGTCTGGTTCAGCATCTTCGGATCGCTGGGACTGAATCTGGGAATGAAAGGTAAACTCACTATGGCAGAAATGCGTTCCATTGCCGCAAAGCCGGAAACCGGACTTTTTGTCGTACTGAATAAGTACCCGCTGGGATTCGTTATGTCGCTGGTTGCGATCGTGCTGCTGTGCACCTTTTTTATCACGTCAGCGAATTCCGGAACTTTCGTCCTGTCCATGCTGACTTCTGACGGCGATCTGAACCCGCCGAACAACAGAAAGATGCTGTGGGGCGTACTTCAGGCAGTAACTGCTGTCGGACTTCTGATGGCAGGCGGACTCAAGCCGCTTCAGACAATTTCCATTGCGGCGGCCTTCCCGTTTATCTTTATTATGATTACAATCTGTATCGCGCTGGTGAAGTCCCTGAAGACAGATCCTTCCGCGGTGCCTGAATCCACAGAAGAGAGCGCGTGAACTCAGGCAGATGATTTGTAAATATCTATTAGGCAATACGGATTGGCAGGCGTTTTCATTCCCGATGGGTGAAAGAAATAACAGTGATTTTCTTGCAGGGTTTCCTTTGTCAGACACAAGAAATCCGCATGAAATTGCGTAAAATAAACAAGATTTTAAATCAAAAAAAGTAATAGTTACAAGTTTGTCAATTCGCAGTTGCTAATAGAACCAATTTATTGTATATTTAGAAATATGAAGGGAGAGTCGGACATGTGCTGTATATCCGGCTCTTCTGTGTGCTGTAATACATACGGAAGCGGGTTCTCTGCTGCCGTTTCCGTGTACTTAAATGTAATGAATGAAATTGCAGAATATTTTCTTTCTGCAGAGGAGGATAATCAATGAACAGTGTCATTTTAGGTTCCAGCTATGTGCTGGCGCATACACCGGATATGGTCATTCATAATGGTACAACCCAGACAACAGAGAGAATCGTCAATCCAGACGGCGACTATCTTAAAGAGCTGCCGAAGCATATCCGTTCTTATGAGGACGCGGTAAATTACTGGCCGAATCAGGTATATATCGGAAATGCAACACCGGACGAGCTGAAGGAAGTCAAGTTCCCGTTCTTCGACAAGCCGTTTGAGAATGCGTCCAGATTCGGAAAGTACGGCGAGATCATGCCGGAAGATGAGTTCACCATTCTGATGCAGATCTGCGATGTCTTCGAGGTTGTCAAACTGGATAAGGACTTTGTCGCTGCGACAAAGGATAAACTGGCCAAGGATCCGATGGTCGATGACTCCATGATGGCACGTGTGGAAGACGGATATGAACTGTCTGAAATTCAGGGATATGTAGATAATAAAGAGGCTGAGGGCCTGTACATTCAGGACAAGCTGGTCGGCTGTGTCAAGCAGGCACATGATATCGACGTCAACCTGTCCGCAGAGGTTATGCATGAGAACCTTGCCGAGAAGGCATCCAGTGTTCTGTCCCTGCTGTACGCGGTAAGAAATGCCGGAATTAAGAAAGAGGATGTTGAATACGTCATCAACTGCTCCGAGGAAGCCTGCGGAGACATGAACCAGAGAGGCGGCGGAAACTTTGCAAAGGCAGAAGCGGAAATCGCCGGACTGATCAATGCGACAGGATCCGATGCAAGAGGTTTCTGTGCAGGACCAACACATGCTCTGATCGAGGCAGCATCCCTGGTTAAGGCAGGAGCATTCAAGTGCGTTCTGGTTACAGGCGGCGGCTGCACAGCAAAGCTCGGAATGAACGGTAAGAATCACGTAGAAAAGGGCATGCCGGTTCTGGAGGACTGCCTGGGCGGATTCACCATTGTCGTTGCTGAAAATGATGGCGTTCATCCGGAAATCAACCTGGATATCCTTGGACGTCATACAGTTGGAACCGGTTCCGCACCGCAGCACGTTATTGGAAGCCTGGTGGCAGATCCTCTGGAAAGAGCAGGACTGAAGATCACCGATATCGATATTTTCTCACCGGAGATGCAGAACCCTGATATCACCAAGCCGGCAGGAGCAGGAGATGTTCCGATGGCAAACTATAAGATGATCGGAGCACTTGCCGTAAAGCGCGGTGATATTGAAAGAAAACAGCTGGTGCAGTTCACGAAGGATCACGGACTGGTCGGATGGGCACCGACACAGGGACACATTCCTTCCGGAGTTCCTTCAATCGGACCTGGATGCGATGCAATCATGGACGGAAAGATCAATCGTCTGATGATTATCGGTAAGGGATCCCTCTTCCTTGGAAGAATGACCAACCTGTTCGATGGTGTTTCCTTTGTCATCAACGGAAATACAGCATCTGCAGAGTCTGAAGAGGCAGGCGTTTCCGAGAAGGAAGTCAAGAGCCTGATTGCAGAGGCAATGAAGAATTTTGCTGAATCTCTCATGGACGGGGAGGAGAAGTAAAATGGCAGACAAGATCAATAAGATGATTGCAGATACCTTTCTGCAGATCGCGGACGGTCTGGAGACAGGCAGTTTCGGCAAAAAGCCGAAGATTGCGCTGACCGGCATGGGAAGCGAACATGGAGAAGAAAATGCCATGAAGGCTGCAGTCGCTGCGGCCAGAGAGGGCATTGACGTATATTATATCGGTTCACTCACACATGAAGGAGTTACCACGGTTTCTGTTCCGGACGATGAGGCCGGACATAAGAAGATGGAAGAACTCCTTCAGAGCGGCGAGGTTGACGGTGCAGTTACCATGCACTATCCGTTCCCGATCGGCGTTTCCACTGTTGGAAGAGCCGTTACACCGGGATTCGGAAAAGAAATGTACATCGCGAATACGACAGGAACTTCCAGCACAGACCGTGTGCAGGGCATGATCCGCAATGCGATTTACGGCATCATCACCGCCAAGGCCTGCGGATGTGAGGATCCGACCGTCGGTATTCTGAACGTGGACGGCGCAAGACAGACCGAGATGGCACTGAAAGAACTCGATGCAAACGGTTATCACATCACATTTGCCGAGTCTTCCAGAGCGGACGGCGGCTGTGTCATGAGAGGAAATGACGTGCTCAGAGGAACACCGGACATTATGGTCACGGATTCACTGACCGGAAATATTCTGATCAAGATGCTGTCCTCCTACACGACCGGCGGCAGCTATGAGGCAATGGGTTATGGATATGGCCCGGGAATCGGCGAGGGCTATGACCAGCTCGTCATGATTATTTCCAGAGCGTCCGGAGCTCCGCTGATCAAGGGCGCACTGACCTTTGCCGGCGAACTCGTTAAGGGAAATGTCTTCGACGTCGCAAAACAGGAATTCGAAGCTGTCCGCAAGGCAGGATTTGAAGAAGTCCTGGAGAAATACAAGCAGCAGCCGAAGGAAGCTGCCGAAGAAAAGGTTGAAATGCCGCCGAAAGAGATCGTAACTTCTCAGGTACAGGGCATTGAAATCATGGATCTGGACGACGCCGTTCAGCTTCTTTGGAAGAATAAGATTTACGCAGAGAGCGGAATGGGCTGCACAGGTCCGGTCATCCGCATCTCCGATGCCAACCTGGACAAGGCGAAAGAAATCCTTGAAAAGGGCGGCTATATCAGCTAGAATCCTCTGATATTAATTGAATGATTCAGTTCGTTACAGGACTGCCGCATGCGCAGAATGGCGTATGCAGCGGTCCTGTTTTTACTTGGACAAAAAATAAGCCGGCAAGGTAAAACCATGCCGATGCGGCCGCAGGGGAGCTGACTTCTTGCCCGTCTGCATTTTGTCCGCTGGATTATAATGCACCTGCAGCTGCAAATACGAGGGGAATGGTAAAGATACAGCTGACGGTGGAAATGGTCATGAGGCTGATGCCGCTGGTTGGATCCATGTCTTCCTGCACGGCGAAGAGAACGCACATGCTGGCGCTCGGACAGGCGGAAAGCAGGACGGTCGCCCAGAATGCGGTTCCGTGCAGGCCGAAGAGCGGGTAGAGCAGCGCGCAGCCCAGAGGAAGGACCAGATTTCTCAGAATCAGCGCAGCGAATACAGGAATGTTAAAGGCCTCCCGATTCCAGTGAAACTGCGCCAGGCTGTCGCCGACAACGAACATCGCAAGCGGCGTGTTGGCATCGGAAATATAGGAAATCGCCTGCGTGACCGGACTTGGGAGAGAAACAGAAAAGAGAAAAATGAGAATTCCCGCGATGATGGCGATGATGTTCGGGTTCAGCATGATTTTCAGTAAAACCGTGGAAAATTTCCGCTTTCCGGTCTGTCCGTGACTGCGGTAGAGGTTGACGCCGGCGGACCAGGTGAATATGTTCGATGCAGCCAGCATCGGAGCGGCGTAGAAGACTCCGGCGCTTCCCAGAACGGCCTGCGCAAGAGGGATGCCGAGAAAACCCATATTCGGGTAGATGCTGCCGAATTCCGTGATTGTGCGGATTGCAGGATCCTTCACTTTCAGGAAGGAAAGATGGGATACTATGCTGGAGATCAGGAAAAACAGCATGGACATGAAAAATGCGATCATGAGGCCGTGGAGACGGTTTGCAGAAAATGGTTTCTGGAAGGAATGGATGATCAGACACGGGCTGATGACCAGAAAGAGGATGTTCACCAGCTGTTTAGATGTTTCCGCGCTCATCATTTTCAGTTTATGGATCAGAAGTCCTGTCGCCATGAGTAAAAACATAATGATGATTTGTGTGATCAAACTTCCAGTCTGCATAAAAAACTCTCCTTTTGAATGTATGTATGTGGCAGGACGCGGCAGGCGGCCCTTCCTGGGTCAGTCAGATGTCCATGCGGTGCTTTCTGCTTAAGCGGTGACCAGCAGGACACAAAATGCGCGTTGCTGCTATTATAGGACAAAATACGGCCATCAACAAGAATGGATGGTTAGGAAGCAGCAGGAGACGTTCACGAAAGAAGATACCGCTGAGAGAGATATTATAAAGAAAATGAATTTCCGCCCGGCAGTAAAAAAGATAAAACACATGGTTATGCGGTCATATTCATATACAGTTATCGCATTTCTGCTATGGAAATATTGAAGTACGGCATACATCTGCAGGGGTGTGCAGCGCTAAATATATTGATGAAAAAATGATGTGCTGAAATATGTACATGTACGCGATACTAGAACGTAGTACAGCGAGAAGCGTGTGTTAAAGTTTTTACAATGCGTATAGACATAATTATATT
>CAJMLL010000007.1 GCA_905214225.1 uncultured bacterium
CCGATGGACAGGATGTGAGAGGCCGCATCAGCAGTCTGCTCGATTCTTGCCGGCTCGGTGTAATGCTCACTTCCCCGCAGGGCCCGGCGCACAGGATCGCGGAGCCACTCGATGACCTGAATCGCGCGCTTGTTGATCTCCATCTGCTTCCAGGTACCTGACAGGTACTTATAGTTGTAGATCTTGCTGTAGAATCCGTAGAGGAAGAAATCCAGCATATCCAGAACGACTGCTTCGCCGCCTTCATGTTCAATGGTTTCCACAATCCGGTTATTGGCATTCGGATGATACTTGACCAGAATTTCTCCGACTACGCCGACCTTCGGTTTCTTCACATCGCGGCGCTCTACGGCGTCAAACTCAGCAACCATCTGATTGACATTGCTCCTGAACTTCTTTCTGCTGTAATGCAGAGAGTTCTCCACAATGCGGTCATACCAGCTGTCCAGGAGCTTTTCAGATGTTCCCGGATTCTTTTCATAAGGACGGGTCGCGTAGAGCAGACGCATCGCAAGATCTCCATAGGTAATGGCTACGCCAAGCTGGAAGAGCATTTTCGGAGTAACCTTGAATCCCGGATTCTTCTCCAGTCCCACATAGTTGAAGGAGACGACCGGAATCTGTCCCATGCCCATGTCATTCAGTGCCTTTCTGAGAAGGGAGACATAGTTGCTGGCGCGGCATCCGCCGCCGGTCTGTGACATAAAGACAGCAGTCTTGTTCAGGTCGTATTTTCCGGACTTCAGCGCGGAAATGATCTGTCCCAGGGTCACAATCGTCGGATAGCAGGCATCGTTGTTGATGTACTTCAGACCCTCTTCCACAGAGTTCTCATCTACGGACGGAAGAAGCTCACCATGATAGCCGTATTCCGTCAGGATCGGCTCAAAGTACTGGAAGTGGATCGGCGACATCTGCGGAATCAGGATGGTATAGTCATCCTTCATCTCTTTGGTGAATACCGTACGCTCGAAAGGATGGCTTTCCGGATCACACTTCACGTCGCTCTTGTCACGTTCTTCAATGGCAGCTTTCAGCGAACGGATACGGATCTTGGCGGATCCAAGGTTGCTGACTTCATCAATCTTCAGAACCGTATACAGTTTATTATGCTGGCGGAGAATTTCTTCTACCTGATCGGTGGTTACCGCATCAACTCCGCAGCCGAAGGAGTTCAGCTGCACGATCTCGACATTGTCATGCTCTCCGGCGAATTCTGCTGCCTTGTAGAGGCGGGAATGGTATACCCACTGATCCAGAACACGGATCGGACGGTCCAGATGAACCTTGTCCGCAACGGAATCCTCCGTCAGAACGACAAAGTCAAAGGAGCTGATCATCTTATCGATGCCGTGATTGATTTCCGGATCCACGTGATACGGACGGCCGCTCAGAACAACGCACTTTTTCTTATGGTCCTTTGCGTATTTCAGCGCATAGGCACCCTGCTTGCGGACATCATCCTTAAAGCGGTGCTGCTCCGCTCTCGCCTTCCGGACAGCGTTTTCGATCTCATTTTCCGGAATGTGGAAACGCTCCAGTTCTCTGACCAGAGCTTTTGCAAGTCTCTCGTCATTATCGTAAGGCAGGAAAGGATGCATAAAGCGGACCATATTCTCTTTAAAGATATCGTCCATGTTATTAGCAATCACTTCCGGATAGGTTGCTACAACCGGGCAGTTATAGTGGTTGCCTGCTTCTTTATCCTCAATCTGCTCATAGTTGATGCAAGGATAGAAGATAAATTTATAGCCGTGATCCACCAGCCACTGAATGTGGCCGTGCACGAGCTTTGCCGGATAGCAGGCAGTATCCGAAGAAATGGTCTCAATTCCGCCCTCGTAAATCTTTTTGCTGGACAGAGGGCTGAGTTCTACACGGAATCCCAGCTCTGTAAAGAAGCGGAACCAGAACGGATAGTCCTCATACATATTCAGAACTCGCGGAATCGCAACGGTTCCGCGTCTTGCGTCGAATTCGGACAAAGGCTGGTACTGGAAGAGCCTCTTCAGCTTATACTGGTAGAGGTTCGGCAGTCCGCTGCCGTCCGGATTTCCGCCGGCACCCTTTTCACAGCGGTTTCCGGTGATGAAGCGGGAACCGTCGCTGAAGCGGTTGATGGTCAGAAGGCACTGGTTTTCACAGCCGTGGCAGCGTCCATTGGAATTCTTTACCTGGAAGTTTTCCAGCTCTTTTGCATCCAGAATGGACGACCGTGTCCCCTCCACATAATTTTCCTGGGCGATAATGGCGCATCCGTAGGCACCCATCAGTCCGGCAATATCCGGGCGGATGGCGTTCTTTCCGACAATCTTCTCAAAAGCACGCAGAACGGCATCGTTCATAAAGGTTCCGCCCTGAACAACGATATGATCTCCGGTTTCATCCGTATTTCTCAGCTTGATAACTTTATACAGGGCATTCTTAATAACAGAATAGGAAAGTCCGGCAGAAATATCTCCGATGGACGCTCCTTCCTTCTGCGCCTGCTTGACCTTGGAATTCATAAATACCGTGCAGCGGCTTCCCAGGTCTACCGGATTCTGCGAATACAGCGCTTCCTTCGCAAAGGCACGCGTATCCAGGTTCACAGACTTCGCATAGGTCTCCAGGAAGGATCCGCATCCTGCAGAACATGCCTCATTCAGCATGATATTATAGATCGCGCCGTCCTTGATCTTCATGCACTTCATGTCCTGACCGCCGATATCCAGGATAAAGTCGACATCCGGCTCAAAGTATGCCGCCGCCTTATAGTGGGCCATGGTTTCAATCTCTCCCATGTCCGCACGGAAACCGGCTTTGATCAGACCTTCTCCGTATCCGGTTACGCAGGTGTTCGCGATATAGGCGTCTCTTGGCATCTCCTTATACAGATCCGTGAGGATCTGGCGGACAACCTCGACCGGGTTTCCTTCATTGCTCCTGTACTCCGTAAACAGAAGATAACGGTCTTCATCCATCAGTGCGGCCTTGGTCGTTGTGGATCCGGCGTCAATTCCCAGATAGCAGCGGCCCTTTGCCTTCTTGAGATCTCTCCTTTTGACTTTTGCTTTGTCGTGGCGTGCCTTAAAGGCGTCATACTCCGCCTGATTCTTAAACAGCTTGTCCATATGATGGGTATCGGACAGCTTGCTCTCATCGGCTGTATCGATGCGGTGCAGAACCTCAGACAGGGTGACCGGCTGCTCACGGTCTGCCAGCATCGCCGCGCCCATTGCGACGAAGTTCTTGGCATTCTCCGGGAAAATGACCTGATTCGGCTTCAGATGCAGGATCTCCACGAATCTCTTTCTCAGCTCAGACAAAAATGTCAGCGGCCCTCCCAGGAAGGCAACATTGCCGCGGATCGGATGGCCGCAGGCAAGACCGCTGATGGTCTGATTGACAACGGCCTGGAAAATAGACGCAGCAAGGTCAGAAACCGCAGCTCCGTCATTGATCAGAGGCTGAATATCTGTTTTTGCAAATACTCCGCAGCGGGCAGCGATCGGATAAATAATCTTGTAATTCTTCGCTGCCTCATTCAGTCCCGCCGCATCGGTATGCAGCAGAATTCCCATCTGGTCGATGAACGCGCCGGTTCCTCCTGCGCAGGTTCCGTTCATTCTCTGTTCAATCGTCTGTCCGTAGAACGTGATCTTGGCATCCTCGCCGCCAAGCTCGATGACACAGTCTGTCTGCGGAATCAGCGTCTCAACCGCCTTGCTGCAGGTGATTACCTCCTGCTCAAAACGGATGCCGATCAGCTTGGCAAATGAAAGTCCGCCGGATCCGGTAATCACCGGACGGAACTCTATATCACCGAGCTCATCATACATCTCTTTCAGAAGCTCATGAACCTTGAGGAATACATCGGAATTATGACGTTCATAGCGGTCATAGACAACTTCATTATCCTCGTTCAGCAGAACCAGTTTTACGGTAGTTGAGCCAATATCGATTCCTAATCTCTTCATCTTATACCTTCACCTCTTCAGGCAGTCCTCTGAAAATCAGAAGGCCGCCGTCCCTTTTCAACATTATCTTATCTTTCCGCCGGCTGTCCGATAACTTCTCCAACGGCTTCCGGATATTGTCAAATCAGGGATTTACCCTTTTACGCAGCCTACTGCGCCTCCGGCCGTTGATCCAGCGGCTTGATTTCTTTTTTATATAAATGCAGAACCATCAGCAGAGAACTGATAAATCCTGCGCATTCCGCAAGCGGAAAGGAAAACCATGATGCCGTTACGCCAAGTGTATGGAACAGGATGTAGGCAAACGGCAGGATGCATACCAGCTGACGAATGACCGATACAATCAAACTGTATACACCATGTCCGACGCCCTGAAACAGGGTCGAGGACATTATTCCAAATGACGCCGGAATAAAGAGGACATTATTCCAAATGACGCCGGAATAAAACAGAGACTGATTCTTCTCAGCGCGGGAACGCCCATCTGCAGCATGGCCTGATTGGCGCTGAACAGTTTCAGCAGCTGCGAAGGGAAGATCTGGAAGATCAGGAATCCTGCGAACATGATCACCAGAGCCGTTTCAATGCCCCTTTTATAGGTCAGCATCAGCCGCTTTCTGTTCCGCGCGCCGAAGTTATATCCCATAATCGGCATCGCACCCTGGTTCAGGCCGAATACCGGCATGAACACAAAGGACTGCAGCTTGAAATATGCGCCAAGGACCGCAACCGCCGTAGGGATCGAACTCAGAATCTGGTTGTATCCCAGCAGCATGATGGAGCCGATGGACTGCATAATGATGGACGGAAGTCCGACATCGTATATATCTTTTACCACGCCCCAGTCAATATGAAAGCCCTTCAGCTGAATTCTGACATCGCGGTCTTTACGGAAAAATACAATCCATGCCATGCTCATGGCGACGAACTGTCCGATAACCGTAGCCAGCGCCGCTCCCGCGACACCGAGCTTCGGCGCTCCGATGAGCCCGAAGATCAGAATCGGATCCAGAATAATGTTTACAACCGCTCCGCTCATACTGATCGCCATCGGCGCAATCATATTGCCGGTGGACTGGAGCACCTTCTCAATCATCATATCGATAGAACTGAAGATACTCAGACACATGACGATGCTTCCATATTCCACTCCATACTTCCAGGTCACCGGATCGCTCGTATAGGAGCTCATAAACGGCCGGATCAGGACGAGTCCCACGAACAGAAAGATCATCGCATTCATCACGGCAATCCGGATGCTGGTCGACGCGGCCTGGTCCGCCGCCTTATAATTTCTTGCTCCCAGACGTCTGGCTATCAGAGAGTTCACTCCGACGCCGCTTCCGACGAACAGGGAGATCATCAGCATCTGAAGCGGCATGATGAAAGAAACTGCCGTCAGCGCCTTCTGGCTGACCATCGCGACGAATATACTATCCACGATATTGTAAAGCGCGTTGATTGTCATCGACGCAATTGCCGGTCCGGACATCTGCAGAAGCAGTTTTCCAATCGGTACTTCACCCATCTTATCGGATGTGCTTGCATCTCTCTTATGGATTTCTTCTTCGACATGCTGGGCCCGGACGAGTTCCGCGTCTTTCTTCCCGGAAAGACTTTCGTCTTTTGATTTACGCATGTTTTTCCTCCTCAGTATTTTACGAGTTCAGGTCGTAAACTTCATTATACAATTCTTTGAATTTATCAAATTTCCAACGGCATTCTTTTTCCTTGCAGCTCCCCTTTTTTCACTTGTTAACCAGCCGGTTCGCTCCGCAGTAAAAAAGAGCTGCTCTCCCGGCAGCTCTCGTCGCGATCCTATAGCGGATCTAAACTCCTCAATTCTTATAAAATGCGGGACAGGTCTGTAAGCCGGGTTCTGTATTTGACGATCATCTATCTAGGCGAAACATCTCTGCTCGCTCATGCGGTCCACCAACTGAACGGCGGCGGGCAGCCGCCTTACGTTCACCGACCTTGCTCCGGATGGGGTTTACACGGCCGCTGCGTCTCCGCAGCGCCGGTGAGCTCTTGCCTCACCATTTCAACCTTGCCACGGCATTACCCGTTTCGGCGGTATGTTTCTGTTGCACTTTCCCTATGATTACTCACGCCGGATGTTATCACGGCATCCTTGCCCTGTGGAGCCCGGACTTTCCTCATGCCTAAGCACGCGACCGTCTGGCCTGCCCACATCGTCCTAGCTTAACATAGAAACGGGTTGAGATCAAGTTCAGATTCCAGAATTTCACATTCTCCCTCTGGAATTCTGCTCCTGAGCTTTTCTGCCATATTGGCCGGAAAAATTTTCTCCGTTCCATAATGTCCGGCGTCAAGAACGTTCATTCCCTGCTGCAGGGCGGCTTGCGCGTCATGATACTTCAAGTCTCCGGTAATAAACAGTTCACAGCCTGCGTCTTTTGCGGTTTTGATAAACTCTGCGCCGGCTCCGGTGCACCAAGCCGCCCTCTGCACCATCGCGTCCGGATCCCCGCATGCGTGAAGGAACTTCCGGTCAATTCCAAGCTTTTCCGCCGCATAGCCGATAAACGTACGGAAAGGCAGCGGCTCAGGCAGCTCTCCGCGCCGGCAGATCTTCTCATCATCACCGAGAAGACGGATGTTCTGCATGCCCAGAAACGCTCCCAGGTCATCGTTGTTTCCGCCCGGCATGATATCAAAGGACGTGTGGCAGGCATAGTGCGTAATCCCCGCTCTCACCATCTGAAGAACCATTCTGCCCTCTGTGTCATCCGGCTCGATTTTCTTCAGACTGTAGAACAGAAGCGGGTGATGGGTCAGGAGAAACTGTGCATGTTTTTCTTCCGCCTCCCGGATGACCGCCGGCGACGCCTCCAGGGCAAGCAGGATCCGGGAAACCTCCTCCGGACCGGCATCCACCTGCATGCCGCAGTTATCCCAGTCCTCCTGCAGCGAACTCGGACAGATTTCTTCAATGATCTTCAGTATCTCCTGTTTTTTCATTTTATCTTCCTCCCGAAATAATCTGCTTCATGGCCGGACGGATTTCTGCCGCCTGAAGGCTCAGCCTCTTATCTGCTCCTTTTTATCCAGAAGCATCTTCAGCCGCAGCACGGCTGCCTCCGTTTCTCTGCTGTCAGAATGCTCGCTTTTCCTCTGATTCTGAAGGATTTTCTCCTGCTTCTGAAGCTCTTTTGCCAGGTATTCCCGCATGTACGGCTCTCCGGAAGCCAGGCTGTCCGGGTAGGAATACTCCGCCTGAATCTCAGGCGGAAGGCTCTGGAATACGTGCAGGTCTGGCATCTTTACAGCCGGGCTGCCTTCTTGCTGCTTCCCCTTTTCCGATGTGGTTTTTGTCCCCTCTGACAAAGGCGAAACAACAAGGATTTCACACAGGCGCTTTCCCTCCGGGGCGATCTGCTCGCGCAGGATCTGAAAGCCGCAGACGGAAAGCCGCCACCTGAGATAGCCCGGATTGCTCCGCGGCTGAAGAACAAAGCGCGGAAAAGTCCGCGCTTTCTCAAGGTCGTATTCCAGAATGTCTGCGATCAGGATTCCACCGATGCCCGCCATGACGATGCTGCCTGCCTCGCCGCATTTCAGGACCTGAAGGCCGTCTCCCAGGCGCAGGTCAGGCACGATGTCCGGAAGCTCCGCCTTCCAGTCGTCTTCCGCCTTCTTCAGCGACCCGCTGCTCACGTCGCAGAGAATCACATGGGGGCAGATGCCCTCCTTCTGCAGGCGGATCGGAAGATAGGCGTGATCGGTGCCGATGTCTGCCATTGCAGCTCCTGCGGTAACTTCATCCATGATGGTCTGTAACCTTCTGCTCCACTTCATGATTTACTCCAGATAATCCTTCAGCTTCTTGCTTCTGCTCGGATGACGGAGCTTTCTCAGGGCCTTTGCCTCGATCTGACGGATACGCTCTCTGGTGACGTCGAATTCTTTTCCGACTTCTTCCAGGGTGCGGGAACGTCCGTCGTCCAGGCCGAATCTCAGGCGCAGCACTTTCTGCTCACGGTCGGTCAGGGTTCCCAGAACTTCAACCAGCTGCTCCTTCAGCATGGAGAATGCCGCGGCTTCTGCCGGTGCCGGAACGTCGTCGTCCGGAATGAAGTCGCCCAGATGGCTGTCTTCCTCTTCGCCGATAGGTGTCTCCAGGGAAACCGGCTCCTGTGCGATCTTCTGGATCTCACGGACCTTCTCAACGCTGATGTTCATTTCCTTGGAAATTTCTTCCGGGGTCGGCTCGCGGCCGAGTTCCTGAAGCAGGGTTCTGGAAACGCGGATCAGCTTGTTGATGGTCTCTACCATGTGAACCGGGATTCTGATGGTTCTGGCCTGGTCGGCGATGGAACGGGTGATGGCCTGACGGATCCACCATGTCGCATAGGTGGAGAATTTATAACCCTTCTTGTAGTCGAACTTGTCAACGGCCTTGATCAGTCCCAGGTTTCCTTCCTGAATCAGGTCCAGGAAGAGCATGCCTCTTCCGACATAGCGCTTGGCAATGCTGACAACCAGACGAAGGTTTGCTTCGCAGAGCTTTTTCTTTGCCTCTTCATCGCCGGATTCCATGCGCTTTGCGAGCTCTACCTCTTCATCGGCAGTAAGCAGAGGCACTTTTCCGATTTCCTTGAGGTACATTCTGACCGGGTCGTCGACGGCGATTCCCTTAGGAACAGTTGCGTCGACATCGATCTCTCCGTTTTTCTTCAGAACGACGCCGTCGGAATCGTCATTATCATTATCATCATTATCGTCTCCGCCGTCATTGATCAGCTCGATTCCCTGCTCCAGGAGCTGTTCATAGATATCCACAACGGCGTTCTTATCGTGAATGTCGATATCGTAGGGATCCAGAGCCTGGTCAATTTCCTCGTAGGTCAGTGTATTTTTGTCCTTGCCCTTTTTCCCCTTTGCGATCTTGGAAAGCTGCAGCAGAATATCTGTTTTCATCTGCGCCAGCTCTTCCTTCGACATACCTGTATACTCATCCGTCTGTTTCTTATCTTCTGCCGCCTTTTTCTTTGCTGCAGAAGCCTTCTTTCCCGCAGTTTTCTTTGCTGCGGAAGCACCGGATTTCTTCGATGTCTTTTTTGCTGCAGATGCTGTTGTCTTACTCACTTTATCACTCATATATCCTCTGTTCTCCTCTTACTTTCCAGACTGCAGGCGCTTGATCTCCTTTTGCACTCGCATGAGATCGGAAGACCAGGCGCGGATTTTATCTGCGTTTTCGTTTTCGTCTGCCATGGACAGCATGGTAATCAGTTCCTTTTCGCGGGCGGTCATTCTGCTGATCTCCCAGGTCCTGACACAATCGTGAAAAACACGGTCTGCCTGGCTGGGATCAACGGCCACATTACTCAGAATCTGCTGCAGAACTTCCCGTTCTTCCTGGGGAAGTGTGTCCAGCAGCTGGTTGACGTCGATTTTCCTCTGCTCCGGATTCTGCAGAAGGATCGCAAGCACGTCCTTTGACAGTCCGCTTTCCATCATTCCGGGATATTTATCCAGATCTTTCACGCGGGAGGGATCATCGATCACCAGCTTCAGGAGCGTTCTCTCCCACGACGGAACGGAACGGGCGCCGGAGCGGATTTCCTTTCTCTTCTGCCTCTCCCTCTCGTCTTCTCTTCTGTCCTGCGCGTAGGCGCCCCGGCTGTTCTGTGCAGCCATGCCGACTTCCCGGCTCATGGCATCTCTGGAAATCCGCATCTCCTGCGCGACCCTGGTCACATATTCCTCCTGCTCGACAGGATCCAGGGCGGCGATGATCTGTGCGGCTTCCTTCAGATAAGCAATTTTTCCTTCACTTGACTGAAGGTCAGAATGCCTCCTTGCCGTATCCAGCTTATACTCCGCATAGGGGAGCGCCCCCTCGATCAGCTTCAGAAAGGCTTCTTTTCCGTTCTTTTTCACGAATTCATCCGGATCTTTTCCGTCTGTGACATGCAGAACTCTAACAGAACACCGCTCCTTTCTCAGAATTTCAATGCCTCTCAGTGCAGCCTTTCTTCCGGCATTATCCGCGTCGTAAGAAAGGACGACGCTGTCCGTATAGCGGTGCAGAAGTCTTGCCTGATTTTCTGTCAGCGCCGTTCCCAGGGACGCGCACACATTCTGAATCCCGCTCTGATACAGGGCGATCGCATCCATATAACCTTCCACAAGAATCAGATAATGTTCTTTTCCCGCATCCCTTCTGGAGATGTTCAGGCCGTAAAGATTATTCTTTTTCTGAAAGACTCTGGATTCCGGCGAATTCAGATATTTCGCGGGCGTATTGCTGTCCAGCGCGCGGCCCCCGAATCCGATGACCTTTCCCGACGTGTTGATAATCGGGAACATGACCCGGTTTCTGAATCTGTCATATATTTTCCCCCTGCTCTGAGAAACCAAACCGAGTTCCAGCATGATTTTATCCGGCACCTTCTGGGATTTCAGATAGCGGTAGAGGCTGTCCCACTGGCCGTCTGCGTATCCGATGCCGAACTTCTTCAGAATTCTCGGTTCAATCTGCCGGCCCTTCATATAGCTGTAGCCCGGATTGGGACCGCCGGTGAAGGCCCGGTAAAAGTATGCGGCAGCCATGCGGTTAACCTCGTAGTAGGGCTTTAAATCGTTTCCTGCCCGCGAAAACTTTTCCATCGGGATTCCGTATTCTTCAGAAAGCTTTTCGACGGCTTCCGTAAAGTCCAGATTATCGTATTTCTCAACAAAGGCGATGACATCGCCCCTGGCTCCGCATCCGAAACAGTTGAAATACTGACGGCTTTCCGAAACCATAAAGGACGGGGTCTTTTCATTGTGAAACGGACAAAGACCCTTAAAATTAGCCCCTGCCCGTTTTAACTTCACTCTGCGTCCGACCACATCCACGATATTGATCTGGTTCTTCAGATTTTCTATGGATTCCTTTGAAAATGAAAACGCCATGTATTCCTCCGCTGTAATACGTCCATATTCTATTATTCGCTGTCGTTTCCGATTTCCTTTAATTTTTTTGAAATAAATTAGAAATAAAGCAGAAAAAGTTCCGCGGCCTGTTTCTGCCGCTCCGGAAGTTCTCTTTTACCGCTTTCCAGAACCGCTTCATCACTTGTATCTGCTATCCTCTTTTATACCCAGATTACCGGTGTTTCACTCTCATTCAGGCACTTCTGCCGGTAGTCCGTCAGTGCGTAGCGGTCCGTCATCCCCGCAATGTGATCCTTCACCACCGTTTCCAGTCCGTCCTCTTCCCGAAGCTCCAGATATTCCTTCGGCAGCTCCTCAGGATGGGAAAGATAATACTGATACAGCGACCGGATCACCTTTTCCACATGTACAATCTGTTCTTCCTTTCTGACCACCGGCCCGTCATAAACCTTCTCAAACATAAAGGTCCTGAGATGGTCCAGTGCCTCCTGATGGAGATCATCCATACGGACATACCCTTTTCCGTTGCTGGTGGTGATGACATTTTCAATCATCGTATTCAGCCGCGCTTCCTTGCTCTCCCCGAACACACGGAGCGTCTCTTCCGGAAGATCCGATTCTTTCAGGGCGCCGGCTCTGACCGCGTCGTCGATATCATGGTTCAGGTAGGCGATGCGGTCGCTGAGTTTGACCACCCAGCCTTCCAGGGTATGCGGCTCCCTTTTCCCCGGATGGTTCAGGATCCCGTCGCGCACTTCATAAGTCAGGTTCATGCCGCGTTTTCCCTTGTGAAATTCCAGTTTGTCCACCACGCGGAGGCTCTGCTCGTTATGCGAAAATCCCGGCTCATACAGAGCGTTGAGAATCCGCTCGCCGTTATGTCCGAAGGGCGTGTGGCCCAGATCATGCCCCAGCGCAATGGCCTCCGTCAGATCCTCGTTCAGCCCCAGAGCCCTGGAAATACTCCTTCCGACCTGCGACACCTCCAGAGTATGCGTCAGCCGCGTCCGGTAGTGATCCCCCTCCGGCGCCAGAAAAACCTGCGTCTTATGCATCAGCCGGCGGAAGGCCTTGGAATGAATGATCCTGTCCCGGTCCCGCTGAAAAACCGTCCGGTAGGGGCACTGGGGCTCATCTTCTGCCCTGCCCCGGCTTTCCTCCGCCAGGCAGGCATGCCGCGAGAGCACCAGCCTTTCCTCAGCTTCAAGGTCTTTTCTGCTTCTCATGCTGTCCTCCTTTCCGGACAAAAAGAAAACCGCAAGGGATCCGCCGGACTGTTTCTCCTGGACAATCCGCTCTCTTACGGTTTCTGTTTTCTCTATCTATACTCCGGTATGCCCGAATCCGCCTTCTCCTCTGTCCGTGTCGCTGAGTTCATCGGAAAGATGAAGCTCCGCACGGATCACCGGCATCAGGACAACCTGCGCGATTCTCTCGCCGTCCTTGATCGTAAATTCCTCATCGCCGAAATTGATCAGGGGAACTTTGATCTCTCCGCGGTAGTCGCTGTCAATCGTTCCGATGCTGTTAACCAGGCCGATTCCGTGCTTGATGGCCAGGCCGCTTCTGGCTCTGACCTGCGCCTCGCAGCCTTCCGGAATCTCAAAGAAGAGGCCTGTCGGTACAAGCTTTCTTTCCCCCGGCTTCAGTGTAACCGGTTCATCCAGGTAGGCCTGGATATCAAATCCGGATGCCCCCTTCGTCTTATATTCCGGGAGTCTTCCGCTTTTACTGATAATATTCATATTTATGGTCTGCATTTCTGTTACCGTCACTTTCCTTCCGCCCCTGCCCGGGTGTATTTTGCCGAAAGATCTATTTCTGCTGATACTTCGCCATCAGCGCCTTTACATCCGCATCTTTTCCGCTGACTACGGACGCTGAATAGGTAGAGAAGTCGCCGATCAGCTTCCTGGCCTCCTCGACATCGTCAAGGGTAACCTTATCGTAGCCCTCCATGACTTCATCCGGCAGGAATACGCGGTCCAGGAGCAGCTTGTTCTTCCCGTTGACCACCATTCTGGCCGTCGGGTTCTCCTGGCTGAAGACATAGGAAGATTTCATCTGTTCTCTGGAAGAGTCCAGTTCTTCCTGGGAAATCGGATCCGACTTAAGACGTTCCAGTTCCTCATGGATACCTTCTACGGTCTTCTCCAGCTGATCGTGGGCGACACCGGCGTAAATCTCAAAATATCCGTCTGTGCTGAAGGTTCCCATGTTGGAGAAAACTGAGTAGGCCAGGCCCTTCTGTTCTCTGATATTCTGGAACAGTCTGGAGCTCATGCCGCCGCCGAATGCATTGCTGAGAATCTGGAAGGCGTAAGAACGCGGATCCTCCAGGGTGATTGCCTTGGTTCCCAGGCAGATGTGGGTCTGCTGGATTTCCTTCTTCTCAAAGTGGTAACGCGGCACATAATGCGATTCGCTCTTCTTTCTCGGCGGCTTGCTCTGCCCCCTGTTCATGAAGTGATGCTCAAAATAGCTGCAGAGCTCATCCGGGTCAAAACTTCCTGCGGCAGAAATGACGATGGCATCACGTACGTACTGATCACACACATACTGATCCATCACTCCGTGGTCAATCGTGCTCAGTGTTTCATGATCACCGGTAATCGACTTTCCGAGAGGCTCATCCTTAAACATGTCCTCGATCAGCTTGTCGTGGGCCAGATCATCCGGGGCATCCTCGTCCATCTTGATCTCTTCTTCGATGACCTTCCGCTCCCTGTTCATCTCATTCTGGTCAAACAGCGCATGCTCGATCATATCCGTGAGAACGTCCGCTGCCTTATACAGGCTGGAAGACAGCGACTTGACATAATAGCAGGTCGCTTCTTTTCCTGTAAACGCGTTCATCTGACCGCCGATCCGGTCGATATCAGAAGCAATCTTTCTGGCATCCCGGTCAGGCGTTCCCTTAAACATCATGTGCTCGACAAAATGAGAAATGCCGGCGTGTTCTGCCGTCTCATCCACGGCACCTGTCTTCACCCAGATGCCGATTGCCGCGGACTGCACCTGCGGCATGTCTTCCATGATAACCCGGACACCATTGGATAATTTTCTGGTTGTGATCATGTTATGTATTTCTCCTTCTTTCTTTATTTCTGTATTCTATCTGGTCATATCGGTAAAGGTCATGACAAAGTCATCCAGATCATAGTCCTTTGCCTGCTGAAAATTCAGTTCATAGGCCGGACCGCCGAGTTTCTCCGCGCGGTCCAGGATCAGCGCGTCTCTTACCGGAAGCATCTGCGACTCTCCGGACTCTGAATTGATGCACTCTACATTATCCGTGTCATTATACCAGTTTCTGAACTTCACGATTTCAGAAGCCAGGCGCAGCAGCATGTCGCTCTGGCTGTTTGAATCATCCTCTGCCGATGCATCATCTGCAAGACCGCTGATGATCCGCTTGATATTCTCCACCAGCGTATAGAAATCCGTCTCTTCATCCGGAACCGCCTCCTCCAGCTGGTCAAAGTAATTCTCCGCCAGCTCTGCGAACGCCTCCAGATCAACGTCCTCCAGCAGTTCATACAGAACGTCCTCGTCAATGTCCTCGTCTGACTCAAGCAGCTCGGCCATATTCTCAAAATACTGGAAATCCTCTCCAGACTCCATATCCAGAAGATCAAACAGCGCTTCTTTATCCATTCTGCATCCTCCCATCTTTTTGCATGAAACCTGCGCAGCCTGCATTTTTCCTTTTCCCTGCGTCTTTCTGTCCTCCGCGGCTCCTGATCCTGCAGCCGCCTGTTTTACAGATCCAGATTTTTAAACTGGATATTCAGTTTGTCTTTGCTCTCTCCCAGAATCAGCTGAATCATATTCATAAAGCTGTCTGAAATATCGCTGGCGTAGAAGACATTCTCACCGCTCTTCTTCTCCGCCTCCATATTCCTTTTCTTCAGTTCTATACTGACCGCTGTAGCGATTTCCCTGGACGAACTGATCAGGCGGACATCCGGGAAAAGCCGGTGAATATTCGCCGCCACGATCGGGAAATGCGTGCATCCCAGGACCAGCGTGTCCAGCTCATTCTCCGCGATAAAATCATCCAGGTAATAGTGAAGCAGCTCATCCATAACACTTCCGGTAATGCCTTCCTCCACCAGAGGAACGATCGCCTGACATTCCTTCTGATACAGATGCATAAGAGACGGATTCTTTTCCCGGATCTTCTGCAGATAAACGCCGCTCTTTACTGTTGCTCTGGTGGCCATGATGCCGATATGATCCTCCGGTCTGCACTGATTGGCAATGACTCTCGCGGTTGGAGAAATGACTCCGATAATCGGAATCTCAGGGAATTTCTCACGCAGATCCTCCAGTGCCGTCGCAGAAATCGTGTTGCAGGCGATGACCATCATCTTCACGTCATTATCCGCCATAAACTGCCCGATCTGCATAGAAAACTGCCGGATCTTCTCCGGAGACTTGGATCCGTACGGGGTTCTGGCCGTATCTCCGAAGAACACAATCCTCTCCTTTGGCAATTCTTCTATAATGTACGCGGTACTGGTCAGCCCGCCGATTCCTGAATCAAAAATACCGATGCTTCTGTTATCCATTCCTTTAACTGCCCCTTTACTATTTGGTCAGGTTCTAAACCCATATTGATATATTATACAGCAGTGAGACAGAAATGAAAATAACATCCCGCATTTCTGCGCAGGAATTGAATAAACCCCGGCATTAGTATAGAATATTGAATGTATGTACACATAAATTATCCGCCTGAAGATCATGCGGATTTCATATATTGGACACAGATTCTGCCGCCGTCCGTCCCGCTGCGGAAGATCCCGGCAGGCTGCCGTCCGGAAAGGACAAATAAAGAAAATGGCAAGAAGAAAAACAAGAGAAGAAATAAAGACGCAGGATAAGTGGAATATTGAAAAAATGTATCCGGATAACGCTTCCGCGGAAAAAGATCTTAAGGAATCCGTATCCGATGCAGAAAAATACGGAAAATATAAAGGACATCTGGCAGACAGCGCAGAAAGCCTCGCCGACGCGCTGATTGAAAGCGACCGGATCGAGCAGAAGCTGGAGCGTGCCTTCGTCTATTCTCGCATGAAACTGGATGAAGACAACCGGGCAGCTGAGCAGCAGGCTCTGTACAGCAAGGCCGCCGCCGCCATCAGCCAGGTTTCTTCCCTGACCAGTTTCGTTATGCCGGAACTGATCCGTATTCCGGAGGAAACACTGAAGCAGTTTATCGAAGATGAGCCGCGTCTTCAGACATACCGTCATCTCCTTGATTCCGCTATGCGTCAGAAAGATCATGTTTTGTCCGAAAAAGAAGAGAACATCCTGGCACAGCTCGGAGAGGTCCTGAGCGCTCCGGACCAGGTATTCACCATGCTGAACGACGCGGACATGAAATTCGGGAAAATCAAAGATGAAGAGGGTAAGGAAACAGAGCTGACCCATGGAAATTACATCAGCTTCATGCGTTCGCAGAACCGCCAGGTCAGAAAAGACGCCTACACCCACTGCTATGAAGCCTACAAGGGCATGATCAATACGATCTCCGCCAATTACAGCGCAAATGTAAAGACGGACGTGATTTCCGCCCGCCTGCGTAATTATCCTTCTGCAAGGGTTGCTGCGCTTTCCGGCGGAAGAATCCCGGAATCGGTCTATGACAATCTGATTGATTCTGTACATTCTGCTCTGCCTAAGATGTATGAGTATGTCAAGCTGAGAAAGAAGCTTCTCGGCCTGGATGAGCTGAAGATGTATGATATTTACGTTCCGCTGGTAAAGCTGCCGAAAAAGAAGATCCGCTTCCAGCAGGCTGTGGAAATCGGTAAAGAAGGCCTGGCGCCTCTCGGCGATGCTTATTTACAGCAGTTCCAGAAGGGCATCGACAGCCGCTGGATCGACATCTATGAAACAGAAGGAAAGACGAGCGGTGCCTACAGCTTCGGTTCTTATGACAGCGATCCGTATGTCCTGATGAACTTCGACTCTACGCTGGAAGACGTGTTCACGCTGGTTCATGAGATGGGGCATTCCATGAACTCCTGGCTGACCAGAAAGACACAGCCATACGTTTACGGCGGTCATTCCATCTTTACCGCAGAAGTTGCGTCAACGGTCAATGAAACCCTGCTGATGAAGCACCTGCTGAAGACAGAGAGCGATCCGGAAATGAAGAAATACATCCTGAACATGTACCTGGATGCCTTCAAGGGAACCCTCTTCCGCCAGACCATGTTCGCGGAATTCGAAAAGAAAACACATGAATACGTGGAAAACGGCGGCGGCCTCACGGCAGACTGGATGAGCCAGACCTATGACGAACTGAATAATGAGTACTTCGGACCGGCTCTGACCCACGATGACTATATTCAGTATGAGTGGGCCAGAATTCCTCACTTCTACAACAGCTTCTACGTTTATCAGTATGCGACGGGATATTCTGCGGCAAATGCCATTGCAGACCGCATCCTGAACGGAGGCGAAAAGGAAAGAGAGGATTATCTGAAGTTCCTGTCTCTGGGCAGCAGTGACTATCCGGTTGAACTCCTGAAAGTGGCCGGTGTGGACATGTCAGAGCGCGAACCAGTGGACCGCGCGATGAAGGTCTTCTCCGGACTCGTCGATGAGTTTGCAGAACTGATGGAGGAATAATCGTACTGCACTTCCTCAGTCCTTTCCCGGCGCCTCTGCGCCGGGCAGGCTTACGGAAATCCAGCCTGGCCTGCTCCCGGCAACGGACCGGCGTACGAGAGAAGGTACATCTCAGTACTTCAGGCATGAAAGGTCTGAGGGGAAAGCATGGTAAGTATAATGTATAAAAAAGAGAATGTATATATCTATTCCAACCCGCTTCCAGTCTCTTTAGATCTGAAGAAGGTTCTGACAGAAAAACTGCAGAAAGCGGGATTCAACGTCATTCCTGAACTGCAGAAAGACACCTCCCTGATCTTCTGTATCGGAGGAGACGGGACGCTCCTGCATCTGGTGCATGAACTGAATTTCCCGACAGCCCCGATAGCCGGCATCAATACCGGACACCTTGGCTTTTTCCAGGATACCAGTCCGGACCGGATCGACGAGATGATTGACAACTATAAGCAGGGAAACTTCTATATCCAGAATCTGAGAACACTGAAAGCGACCATCCAGCACGAAGGAAAGATCAGTAAATGGTATGGGATGAACGAAATGATCGTCAAGGGAAATGTCGGCTGCACGGTGCATCTGAGCATCTCCATCGGCCAGAACTTCATCGAGCACTTCAGCGGCGACGGAATCCTGCTGTCTACTCCGGCAGGAAGTACAGCATACAACTATTCTCTTGGCGGCGGCCTGGTGGATCCGAGTCTGGAAATTCTCCAGGTTACACCGATCGCGCCGATGAATACCAACGCTTACCGTTCATTCACCTCCAGCCTCTTTCTTCCTGCGGATAAATACCTGTTTATCAAACCTGAGAGGAAAGATGCTCACGTCAGAATGCAGGCAGACGGATTCACCCGGGAATATAACCATGTGGACACCATCATGATCGGCTACAGTTCGACGACCCTGCACATGCTGAAATCCCGGGATTTTGACTTTTGGAAAAAGGTCAAGGAAAAATTCCTGGGAAACGATAACGCCAATTTTTCTGAAACTGAAGAGAGATAAAGAGATCCATGAAAAGACGAGAATTTACATTTACAGTAAAAAAAGAAGACGAGGGCATGGGCATCCGCCGGATGCTGAAGAAAAATCTCGATTTCTCTTCCCGCCTTCTGGCAAAAATGCGCGCCCAGCAGCTGGTATTTCTGAACGGAGAAGTTCTCCAGGGCTGGATGAAACCGAAAGAAGGCGACATGATCCGTGCCGTGCTCCCGGAAGAGCGCAGCGGCTTTCCGCCGGAAGACATTCCCTTCGGCGTCATCTATGAAGACCAGGACCTTCTGATCATCGACAAACCTGCCGGATACACCGTCCACCCGACCAAGGGTCATCCCTGCCACACCATGGCCAACGGCATCATGAAATACATGGACGACCACAAGCAGAGCTGGAAAATCCGCTTTGTCAACCGACTGGACATGGACACCACCGGGCTTCTGATCGTTGGCAAAAATTCCCATGCTCAGGATGAACTGATTCGGCAGATGCAGAAAAACAAACTCGAGAAATACTACTGCGCCATCGTTTCCGGCATTATTAAAGAGGATGCGTTCACCATCGACCGCCCCATCGGCATGCCGGACCCGGACAAGCCGAACCGCGCCGTCATGGAAGGCGGCCGGGAAAGCATCACCGAAGTCAAAGTCCTGGAGCGTATTCCTGCCCCGGAAAACGGTGAGATAATCAAGGGCCTCTACGAAAACACCGGCCATACCCTGGTGCAGCTTCACCTTCTGACCGGACGCACCCATCAGATCCGCGTGCACCTGTCCTCCATCGGACACCCGATCACCGGCGACCCTCTGTACGGCGGCGACCTGCAGGAAATCTTCCCGCGTCAGGCCCTGCACGCCATGCGGCTGAAGTTCCGGCATCCGGCGGAAGACCGCATCATCACAGCGGAGGCGCCGCTGCCGAAAGATATGGCGGGATTGCTGCAGATGCTGAGAAAAGCCGCGCGGGGGTAAAGGTTCTGTAATTATAAAGATCACTTCAAAACGCAAATAGCACATCATGTGCAAGAAGCCGCCAACACACGTTGACGGCTTCATACCCAAAACTATGAGGGGTTGACCGCCATCCTGCCTGCGGACAATCCTATTCTATAGCTATTATACATTTCGAAATGACAGGAATCAAATGTTATCATTCCGTATGGCTCTGTGCACTTGTCTTATCGCCCAGCATCCGTATGATCATGTTTACTACACAAATTGCAAGAACATACAGGATAGCAGTTTTAACGGTAACGGCAATGAAGAATACCGATATTCCCAGGATCAGGCCGCTGTTCATAATCCCCCATCCATTCCAGTTATCTGCATGGCTGTAGAAGTATGAGGCTCTGCTGTCTTTTGATTCGATGATCAGCACAATCAGGCCGGCAATACACAGAATTGCTCCAATAGCAATGGAAACCCGGTCCGGGATACTGAATGAATAAAAGTGACGTACAGCCAATCCTATTATTGAAAGGATGAGAATATATATGATATTATACACACCATATTTCATCGCCCTGCTCATCAGAATTCACCTCCTTAATCGTTATCTGTCAATTCTGTCTTTTCTACAGAACAAGAACAGCTCAAAGGATAAACCAGTACTACTATCTACCTGTAAATTATCATAAATCCAACTTTGTGTCAATGTTTTTTTTTGATCATAATATATTTTTTTAATAAATGTTATCCCCATTCTTCTTCGGATAATCACACTTTTTCTGCACTGATCCGAATTGTGTGTTATCGGTCAAATAAAAATGACCGTTTTCTCTGGAATAAAAATATACATATCATCTGTGATCCGAAGCAGTCCTTCCAGATCACTTTAGAAACCCTCTCTTAAATGACTATCGCTCCAGGTTCTCAGGGTCAGTTGCAAATTGAAAAACTGATTTATTGAAACAAGGTGCTGAACACAATGTATTTTCTGATTGCAGTCGGGAAAATCATTTCAAATAGCTTTTTCCCGACCGATTTCGCCTTTTTTACATGAAAACACAGTGAATATTGGATGAATAAGTATACTGTATGCACAAAATAACTTATATCCCGGGTAATTTTCTATTACATGCTTTTCGTTTAACACCATTACGAAAACTTGACCCAATAACAATCTCCTGAGCACTATTTCCACCTGAATACAATAATCCACAATTCAACTGCCGGCCGGAGACAGAACTTATCGGAGGGGCGGTGCCACAGCCGGAGACAGACGAAAAAACTCGTGCGTGTACTGCCGCACCGTATACGTAGACGTTTGCGGCAGTTCCCACGAGTTGTCGTTTGGCTCCGATTCTGTGACCGCCCCGAAGATGGTTCTGAAAATCGGCCAGCTTTGTGAATTGTGGATTTTACAATATCAGGCTATAATAATACTCAGCACCTGCTACTGCCTGTCGATCACCAGGTGCCCCGTCATCAGATCAAAGAAAGCGGTTATCCCCGTGAGCAGGTATGCAAAGGACGCGGAAAGCGGAATGTAGCATGCTGTCGTCAGCAGGAAGAGAATGACGTGGTTTTTTGGTGAGAAGTACAGGAGCATGGCGAATGGAAGCGCAGAAGCGAGCAGCCATGGAAGGTAAGACAGCACGAGACCGAGGAACTTCATGGAATTTCCCCGCATGAGCTGCCAGCTTTCCCGGATGCACTGCATACCGGTTTTTGAGTGGTCATCCATCAGCAGGTAATTGGCCTGGCTGGTGCGGATGGCAAAGATGACTCCCGGAACGATGAAGAGCATCAGACCGCAGATCGTCAGGACGTCTCGGACAATTTTGATTTCCAGCGATTTTATGTATCGCATCGGGGTCTCAAAGCCGCTGAATACCATAACCGGATCCGTACTCTGCTGCCGGAAGAACATGAGCAGAAATCCACACAGGCCGGATACGAAGGCTCCCTGGGTCAGCAGGTCATAGGAAGACGCGAGAGAAGATACTTTCAGACTGGATGCCGCATATTTTGCGTATGCACCGAGTCCAGCCGTGCTCAGTGTCTGCCGGCCGAGGGGAATAAATAAAATACAGAACTGCCTTACCTGGGCAGTCAGCAGAAAATACAGAAAGACCGCGAGCATGACCAGGCCGAAGCGTCCTCTGAGTT
The DNA here is from genome assembly GCA_905214225.1 of uncultured bacterium. Taxonomy (GTDB): domain Bacteria; phylum Bacillota; class Clostridia; order Peptostreptococcales; family Anaerovoracaceae; genus Aminicella. Next base: position 21,617 of record CAJMLL010000007.1, read on the forward strand.
CGCTCCGGGAGATGTTCATGATCAGGCGGTTTGATTCTGTTACAATACGGTTTTTATATGTCATAAGCTTTCACTCCTTGATTTCCGCAACAGAGATTTCTGGCGGACGGACGGAAGTAACCGGCATCCGGCAGACTGCCGCGCTTTCCGGTTTTTTCGGAAGACAGACGGTAGAAAGTATTATACCACATTATGAAGCAGAATCTGAATGTAATTAAAAAAGAAGTCATTTATTGAAATTTTATCTTGAAAGGACAGAAAAACGATGGAAGAAACAAGCAGAAAAGCGCTGGTCATCACCGCGCATGTCGAGGGAATTCCTCATATTCACATTCATGAAGACGATTACGATGAAGTGATCTGCGCCGACGGCGGTATCCGCGCCGCAAACGCGCTGAAGCTTCATCCTACACAGTATATCGGCGACTACGATTCCGCTAAGCAGCCGGATGTTCCCGGCCTGATCAAACTGCCCTGCAAAAAAAATATGACGGACAGTGAAGCTGCGATCGATCTGGCCATCGAGCACAACTGTAACTACATTACCATACTCGGCGGCCTGGGCGGACGTTTTGACCATACTATGGGAAACATCGGCATGCTCGCCAGCTTCACCGGGAAAATCCGTCATATTGAAATTCTGGACGGCTGGAACCGCGTATTCATCGCCGACCCGGGAACCGTGCGTGTAAAGAGAAACGGCTTCAAGTACATCAGCATCATCGCCTACGGCAGCAGCGTGACAGGAATCACACTCCGCCAGGTAAAATATCTCCTTGACGATTATACTTTGTCGAACGAGACGACTCGCGGTGTCAGCAATGAAATCGCCAATGATGAGGAAGAAGCCGTCATCACGCACAAGACCGGGCGGCTGTTAATCATTCAGTCCAATGACGCGGATTAGCTCCGGGAGGGTCGACTCGAACGGGACGCTGTAGCGCAGTCCTTTATCCTCTTCAGAGGCCTTCCGGACCGTCTTCTGTACATAGGAGCTTGCGATCTCTGCCGCCTCTTTATAGTTCTTCCCGCGCAGAACAGCTCCGACGAGCACGCTGGAGAAGAGGTCGCCGGTTCCGTGATAACTGCCGCCGACCTTCTCATTCTGACAGGAGTAGAACTCGCCGGATTCACTGTTGTAGCCGTAAACACCGGTCATGCCCTCAGACAGGGACGCGCCGGTCAGCATAACCTCCTTACTGCCGAGGTCTGCGAACTTCTTCAGCAGGGTCTGATATTCCTCTCTGCTGCAGGATGCATGATACTCCGATCCGGTCAGCAGACAGATTTCCGACAGATTCGGAACCGCCAGATCTGCCTTTGCCGCCAGCTTCCGGTTTTCCGCCGCATAGGCCTCATCGAATCCCGGATACAGCTTTCCGCCGTCCGCCATGGCCGGATCCATGATGAAGAGCGTGTCCTCAGCCTTGAAGGCGTCCAGGATCTCCAGTACATACTGCACATCCTGACGGCTTCCGAGATAGCCCGTGTAAATCGCATCGAAATGAAGCTGCAGATTCTTCCACTGCTCAATGGCCTCCGGAATAAGCGATGACATATCTTTCACCTTAAAGCCTGGAATCTGCGTGTGCGAGGTCAGCACTGACGTGACCAGCGGAACCGTCTCGATTCCCATGGCAGAAAGCACAGGAAGCGCAACTGTCTGGGAGCATTTCCCGAAATATGACATGTCCTGAATTGAAAGTACTCTTTTCATCTCTGATTCCTTCTTTCGTTTCCCTTTTGACAAAAACTGACCGGGCAAGGGAACTCCCTGCCCGTGATTATCCGCGCTGCGGTTTCTTTCCCGCGGCGTCCATGGCAAACAGCGCCGCACCGATCGCGCCGCAGAGATCCGGATTTTCCGGAACATAGATTTTCTCCCCGACCAGATCCTCGATGCAGCGGACGACGCCGACATTTCTGGCGCCTCCGCCGGTCATCATGTAGGGGCCCTTTCCGCCTGTGCGGTGGACCAGTGTCATGGTCTTGGCCGCGACACTCTTATCCAGTCCGTGAACAATGTCCGGAATCTGCTTATTATCTGCGATCAGAGAAACGACTTCAGATTCCGCGAACACGGTGCACATGCTGGAGATGGTCAGATCTTCCTTCCAGTCCAGCCCGGCAGTGGAAATCTCATCCAGGCTGATCTCCAGCACCTTGGCCATGTTCTCCAGGAATCGTCCCGTTCCTGCGGCACACTTGTCGTTCATGGCAAAATTCACAACATCTCCCTTATCATCAAGGCGGATGGCCTTGTTATCCTGTCCTCCAATATCGATGATCGTGTGGACGCCCGGATGAATGTGCCGCGCCCCCCTGGCGTGGCAGGTGATTTCTGTGATGTTGTCATCGGCAAATGAAATATTCATTCTTCCATATCCGGTCGCAAAAATAAGCGCTATATCGTCCGGATTCACCTTTTTCAGCGAATCCAAAGCCTTCTGTGCGCCCTTCTGCGCTTTTGCTCCTGTCCGCACGATCGCGCTGTCCAGCAGCTTTCCATCCTGATCCAGCACCGCAATGTTGGTTGTGGTCGAGCCGCTGTCGATGCCGGCAAAGTATTTTCCCCCCTGATTCATCCCCTTGATTTTCCTTTCTTTTCTCAAACCCATGCTCTCGACGAATCCCCCGATCCTCGTAGACAGCTGGCCTTCTGACTGCATGGTGAAATCCGTTTCGATCTTGGTCATCGGTATGCTGACGGATTTCCGCAGCCGCTCATACTCAAATCCGTAATAATCACAGAATTTCACGGTGTGATAGATGATTCCCTTCAGATACGGATCATTGATCAGTGCCTTTCTGCCTGTGATGTCTTCCATGCGCATGCAGGGAATCTGCCGGAGCAGTTCTTCTGCATACCAGTCCAGAAGCTCATCGAACCAGGAGGAATCCTCCGTATTCTCTTCTGCAGCTTTTTTCCAGCGGGCGATCGTTTTCTCATCCGGAAGCTGCAGTCCCCGGATGCTGCAGCAGGTCAGATCCTGCACTGGAAGCGGAACCAGATCGGAGAGCTGTTCTTTCAGTCCCTCTCCCACTCTGGCGCCCAGGACGCCGATATATGGAGAAGATGGTGCATCTTCCGGAACAGAAAAGGAAGAAAGAAATCGCTCCAGTGAAAACGCTCTCCCGCTGTACTTCTGATAAGCGCTGCAGAGCCGCTTCAGTTCACTGACCAGATGCTGCCGGCTGCAGCTGTTCACCGCATGCGGAATGTCCATCAGAAAGAGAAAATCCGTCCTGTCTTTCAGGACATCTGCGGCCCTTCTGGTTCCGTCGCAGCAGTTGACCAGAATCAGTTCCGGGAGATGATGTCTGTGCACACTCTCAATCAGAGCCTTGATGCTTCCGCACATATTCATGTGCATCAGATCCTGCGCATACTCAAAGTCTTCTGCCTCTTCATTGATAAGAACCGGCTCTGCACCAAAGGCAGCGAGCAGTTCCACCGGTGTATATTTACATGTATATCCAATCATTTTTTTCTCGCTTCCAGCTGTTCGATAAAGGCCTGTACACGGGTTACCATCTGCCCGTCCTGAATATTTCTCGGATCACATCCGTCCCCGTCCAGAACCAGAGCAGGAAATCCCGCTTCTTCAAAAGTTTTTGCCGCAAGGGCAGACGCCCCGAGAGTCTGTTTGCATCCCCAGTGGCAGAAATAGATAATTCCATCGGCATGCATGCTCTTCGCGTAATTCAGGACATGACCGATCCTGCGCTCTGCAGGACCGTTGAAGGAATCCTTCAGCAGCATTTCCGCCATTGCGGCGTAGGGATCTTTTCCTTTCAGGTCAATGTCCAGATTGTCGTAACTCATGTCGCCGCTGATGACTTCCACCCGGCTGCTGTGGTTGAATATCTCCGTCATAGACTTCTGCCAGTACGGGAGGACGTGAACCCACGCGATTCTTACCCCTTCAGCCTTTCCGTGATTAAACGGAAGAGTCTGAAGATCTCTGATCATCTGCTTTCCGATCTCCACCGTCTCTTTCGTTCCCAGAAGAACGTGATATTCAAAGGCGTCCATCATGAGATCGGTAAGTCTTCCGCGTTCGCTTCTGTCTGCCTTCAGTTTCAGAATTTCCCGGTAATTATCCAGGGATTCCTGCGCCAGACGCATGGCCTCTTCCAGTTTTTCCTGCTGAAGTTTAACGCCGGAAGCATCCTCCAGAAATCTGGTCATTTCCAGAAGCTGCTGACGGACATATTCCCGATTTTCCGGACTCCATTCATTGGGAACATCGATGACAAAATGCGGGACATGAAAATAATCGGCAAGATAGCGGAAGGAAAGCTGATTGGCGTCGCAGATCATCGTCGTATTTACGATGCAGCAGGGTTTCGGCAGCATGCCTTTTTCTACCATTCCGATAAACTGTTTGTGAAAGGAACAGAAGGACTCCGGTACTCCGGATTTTTCTGCCTGGTTTAAAAAGGTCTTTTCACAGTGGGATGCCGTCATGTAGCAGCTCAGTCCCTCTGGAAAGGCAAGCTGCAGTCCCATGGCGTGCATGACTTCACAGGGCGTAAAAATACTGACCACAACGCTTTTTCGTGTGTCTGACAGGGATCCTGCCATAACGCGGTTGCAGTGCTGCATCTGAAGACCCCTCGCCGGGAGCTGCCCGGATTTTTTCCTCCGCATATAGCTTCCATACAGTTTGAAGATGGAAGCAAGCAGTCTTCTTGCTCCGCGTGGATTTCTGCTGATTTTCTTTTCAGCGAAATCTCCGAAGCGGTCTACTATGGATCTGCTCATTCTCTTTCCTTTCTGTCTCTTGCTCTTTTATTCATACGGGGCTTCTCATCCTCTGTTCAGACTGCCAGTTTTTGATGGGAATGCTGCAATCTTCTGCGATTTAAAAGGAAAGCCAGGCATATGCCCGGCTTTTTCCCTTGCCCCTTATTCTTTTGTCAGTGAAGTAAATTCTGCTCCGACGAGCTTCGCAAGCTTCTCCGGATCCAGGCAGATCGTCAGACCGATTCTGCCGCCGCTGACTCCGATCTTGTCGAAGAGCAGCGCGGTTTCATCGATTGCCGTAGGATACTGCTTCTTCATCCCGATCGGTGAGCAGCCGCCGCGGATATATCCGGTGACCTTATTGATTTCTTTCACGTGGATCATCTCAAGCTTCTTCTCTTTAAAATGGCGGGCCGCTTTCTTCAGATCCAGCTCCTCGGCAACCGGAATGACGCAGACCATATACTGCTTATCGGTACCGACCAGAACCAGAGTCTTGAATGTCATCTCCACCGGAAGTCCGATCTTATGCGCGGAGGAGACGCCGTCCGAGAACTCGCCTTTTACTTCATAGGTATATTCATCATAGGGAATGCCCGCATCTTCAACCATGCGGATCGCATTCGTCTTGATTTTCTTTTCTTTTTTTGACATAACTGCTCCTTTCCATTCCATTGCGCCTGCTCAGGCGGCTGGGCGGTTAAAGGCTCAGGAATACAGGTCCGAGTGTCAGGGACACGATAACCATCAGTTTAATCACAATATAAACGGAGGAATCGGAGATGTTTTTAAACAGGGATCCTGCATTGACCATAATCGCGCCCAGAAGAACTCCGGAAACGATGGCACCGATCAGAAGTCCTGCGAGCATTTCCTGTCCGGCCGCTGCCGCAATGACGATTGGAACCAGAACGGTAATGATTCCGGACAGATAGAGTCCTCTCATCGTGGAATTTGCAGACGGTCTGACTTTTTCACGGATCTCCTTCTGATCCTCTTTACTGATCTTGGAGGAAACACGGTCGCCGAGCTGCCCCTGCAGGTCGCTGGCCATATCCTTAAGCGCACTTCCAGAAAATGTCATCGAACGGGAAGTGAAGGCAAACGGGAACATGACGCCGATCAGACTGCCGCAGACAACCATTGGATTCATCAGGGTTACCTGGCTGAACCTCAGGGAAGAGGACAGTGAAATCAGAAGCGCTACTGCGGTCATGCAGGCTGCACCGGACGTAATTCCGTTTCTGATGCGGCTCAGAGACTCCTTGAAACGATCCATCGGGTCTTTGGCACGGGCCGCTTCATCTTCTGTTGCAACTGCATAAATGACAGCGCTGCTGGTCTGCGACAACAGAACCAGTCCATGGAGGACCAGAATAACCGAACTGACGGAGACGATTCCGACTGCGCCCAGTCCGATTCCGTAGTTACCGGCAAAATAGTAGGCCATGCCGATGCCGAATGCCAGGCAGACAACCGGAAGAATCGAAGCAGACATTCCCTGGCTCAGCCGCTCCAGCATTGCCGCGCGGCGTCCGCCGTCTCTGACCATTTCTCTCATTTTATGATCCGTAGAGTCTGTGTAGATTCTGGTTGCCAGTTCTCCGACCAGTCCTGCGGCAATTCCGGAAATCACTGCGCCGGAATAAATCAGGTTCTGCAGTTCCTTCCAGCTTAAAAATACAGATACCGCTGCAACGACAACGGAAGAAACAATCAGCGCCATGTCCAGATAGTGACCATAAGCATCTACCTTTTTACGAACAAAGAAAACAGAGATCAGGGCCGTCAGAATTCCGGCAGCAATCAGGACAAAGGCCATGACGGCAGCTTTTCCGGCTGAAAATGTCGCATTGACTCCCGCATCGGTAACCGCAGACTGCGCAAGGAGCATAACTGCGGCAGCTCCGGCAATCAGTGAATCAACAACATCGTACATTTTCGCAAAAACTTCTCCGCCGGCTCTTCCCAGGAAAGCAACGGTGGAAACTCCCAGAAGCAGTCCCGGAAGTCCCTCGGTGAACAGAGTGAAGTTCATCGACCAGTAGGTCAGAAGAAGACCCAGGACGCTGATTCCCACTGCGCCGGCACCGCAGATTACAGCTGTGTAAAATCCTGTTTTCTGTGCTTTCTTCATATCTCCGTGAACAGCAGCGGCTGCGACTCTGGTATTTCCCACGATCACCGCAGAAGATACCAGCAGTCCGTCCGCCAGTCCGATCACCGCTCCGATCACATACATGCCTGCGGTAATCTGACCGGCAAGAAGCAGCAGAACCAGAAAAAATACAGCCGCAGCGACGATAGTATACAGCACGCCGGTGCGCAGATAGCGGGAAACCCCGCAGATTATATAGCCATTCAGATACTGTACGCGTGTGCTCTCAATCGGGTTTTTCTTTTTCAGCCAGAACAGCAGCAGGCCGGAAACCGCGATTGCCGCAATGCAGCAGAGCAGCGTAAACATTTTCAGCATATTGACCTCCTGAAATATTTTCTATAAAACGCATGAAGGCTCCGCATTCCTGCGGAGCCCTTTTTTTCATGACGGAATCTTAGCCAAGTGTTAAGACTGCAAGTGAAACGACAATGAAAACAACAGCCAGTACAACCGTTGCCCTATGAAGCATCGATTCATAAGCATTGGATTTCTTCTGACCGAAAAGCTGCTCAGCGCCGCCCGCGATGGAACTGGAGAGTCCGTCGCTCTTGCTTTCCTGAAGCAGAATTACAAGCGTCAATAACACACTTACGACAGCGAGAATTACCATCAAAACTGTATGCATAATCCTTACCTCCTCTTACAAATAGCATCTCATTTTAGCATATCTTTCTGTGATTAGCAAGCCATCCGGCTGATTTCCATGCGTATTTCTTTTGTCCCTGAAAAAACCGAAGTCTTATGCCTCCGAGAATGCAGGCCAGTATTTCAGCAGCAGCCAGGCAGCGACAGACATTGCCGCGATTGTAATGACAGTCAGCAGCACGCCCTTCTTGAACATGTATTTCGGTTTCAGTCCGTATCCCACAGGAATCGCGCGGATAGATGTCGGGAGCATGTAGGAAACATTGATGCCGATGGATGCGATATAGACGTATGGAATCGGGTTCACGCCCATGCCTTTCATCAGATTGATGATGATCGGAATGGAAACGCCTGCTGTCGCCGTCGCGCTGGTTACATCAGACAGAAGAACGGTAACGGTGACGATAACGAGAACGGTAATAAATCCGCCGTTCAGATTCATGGATCCCATCGCCGTTCCAAGAGCCTTTGCGGCTCCGCTCTTTTCAATCAGCGTGCCCGCCGCCAGTCCGCCTGCGTACACATACATCAGTTCCCAGATCACGCGCTTTTCCGCTGTTTTCCACTCGATCAGGCGGCTGCCGTCGCTCTTGGTGACGATAAAGGCAATGATGGCGCAGATCAGGAAGACGTAGGCCGGCTTCAGATTCGGAAGCAGGTTCTGGTAGAGCTGGCGGGAGAAGGACAGGACAGCCGCTGCTGCGAACAGTCCGAATCCCCATTTCTCCCCCGGCTTCATCTTTCCCATCGCGCGGTACTGCATCTCAAAATATTCTCTGGATCCGCCGAGGGTCTCATCCTTCCCGCAGAAAAACAGCAGGTACAGAATGTTGACCACAACCAGGACGATCATGAGCGGAAGGAAACGGACGACCCAGTGCATATAAATATATTCTTTTCCCGTCAGATCCTCCAGATAGCTGACCGTAACCAGATTCATGGCACCGCCGAGAGGCGTTCCGAGTCCTCCGATTCCGGTTCCATAGGCGATGGTCAGCAGGATCATGGAGCCCAGCTTGTTTTCTCCGATATCCTGAATTCCGATATAGTGGAGCATAGACACGGCAATCGGCGTGATGGCCGCGCAGACAACCGCATTCGGCAGAATCGATGAGAGCAGCGTCGTCAGAATAAACCAGAATACAACCTGTTTTCTGAGGCTGTTTCCGATAAACAGAAGGAACCAGGACGCAATACGCTTATCCAGTCCCGTCATCTCCCAGACCGCCGTCAAAATCGACGCACCAAGGAGAAGAAGTACGATTTCATCCGCGTAATTTGCGATAACAGCTGCCATATCCGCCATCTGCAGAAATGCGTTTACCGCAAGATGAACATTGCTGCGGCAAAAACAAAAAACAAGAGGACGAGCGCAATTGTTTTCTTGTGATTGAATAATCGTTTCATTAGAAATTCCTGTATACAAAATTACTTGACGAGTAGCCTTCTCCGTAAACACCGAAAATCAGAACTGCAGCCAGCAGTCCCAGAATCAGAAGCCAGCGGAGAGGAACCGCTTTTGCCGCCACGGATTCACGGATGGAAACTCCATTTTCCCGCAGAACAGACACCGTAAACAGCACGATAAAGGCCAGAAGCAGTACCAGCCATTCCTTTCCGGATAGTCCCAGAGCGGCAAGCTGCGGACGGAACATGGCAATCTGTTTCGTACTGATGGAAAAGGTTCTCCGCATCATCCAGAAGGCATCATGCAGACTCGCTGCGCGTGTGATCGTCTTTCCGTAAACCAGAATCACAAAGGTGCGGATAATCTGGAACACCTTCCACGGGAAAGAATCTTCGCGGATATGCAGGGCATGCTTCCATTTTTTAAAGAGAGGTGTGAAGGCCATACTCAGGATGATAATACATGAATTGTACAGGCCGAACACTATAAATCCCCATCCCGCTCCATGCCAGATCCCGATCAGCATGAAGGTGACAAAGGTCGGAATGTAGGCAGGCAGCTGTTTACCGATGGCTCCCAGGTGCTTTCTTCCCCATTTCCCGATCCTGTTGGAAAAATGCGCAAAAGTCAGCGGGAAAAATACATAGTCCCTCATCCAGTTCGTCAGCGACATGTGCCATCTGCGCCAGTATTCGGAAAGGGTGTCCTGATCATCAAGAATTTCTTCTCTCTGATCGACCGTTACCATGTCAGCTCCATCGATATTTCTCCATCTATGCTGAATATCTTATTCCGCCTTTCCAGAGATAAGATTTCCGAATATAGCAGTCAGCTCCGCTATATTCAGCTGGGCAGCGCTCCGCTGACCGAAGAGAACAAGCAGCGCCTGATGAAGGATCTGCCGCTTACCCGTCTCTACAATTTCTACGGAACGACGGAATCCGGCTGTTCCTGCATTCTCGACTTCAACAGCTGCAGCAATCATAAAAACTGCATCGGAAGGCCGACGGTCAATGCGATATTTAAATTTGTAGATGAGGACAGGAAGGAAATTCACGCGACAGCTGACCATCCGGGATACATTGCTACCGCAGGAAGACAGAACATGGCCGGCTACCTGAACGCGCCGGAACTGACCAGAGAAGCCTGTGAAGGCGGCTTCATCTACACAAGTGATCTGGGCTACGTGGATGACGACGGCTATATCTACTGCCTCGGACGAAAGGATGACGTCATCAACTGCGGCGGAATCAAGATCGCACCGGATGAGATTGAAATGGAAGCCGTAAAATACGACGGGGTCAGGGACTGCGCCTGCATCCCGATTCCGGATAAAATTCAGGGTCAGGTTCCAAAGCTGTTCATCTCCCTGTCCTAGCCGAAGGATAACTTTGATATGCACGGATTCCGTTCCTACCTCAGCACACACCTGGACAGAAACGAAGTGCCGAAGAGCCTGGAAATCCTCGATGAGATTCCGCGCACCTACAACGGAAAAATCCAGAGAAAGAAACTCATCCAGCAGGCAGCATCAGCGGCCAATTAAGCAGCCTGCAGAAACGGAACGTTCTATAATACAAAGGCAGTCTGCCGGATCAGACCAGCGGCATATGCATGCCCGGGACTGACGAACAGGGCCATACAAACAGCGGGCCGGGAGCATCACGCTTCCGACCCGCTCTTTCTGTCTGTTTTTCTTTTACGAATTCCGGCGCTGTTCTATCATGCAGCGGATTTCTGATGCATGCCGCGCTTCCCGGAGTTTCTGCTGCAAGTGAAACCTGTTCTATTTCGCAGCGTTCAGAATGGCTGCGAATTTCTCAGGGACCAGACTGGCGCCTCCAATCAGGCCGCCGTCGATATCCGGCTCAGCCAGAAGAGCCTCCGCGTTTTCCGGCTTCATGCTGCCGCCGTACTGAATGATCAGCTTGTCTGCAGCTTCCTGACTGTAAAGGGAAGCAAAGGTCCTGCGAATGAATCCGCACATTTCCTCCGCCTGCTCAGGACCCGCCGTCTTACCCGTTCCGATTGCCCAGATCGGCTCATAGGCGATAACAACCTTCTCTGCCAGTTCTTCCGGAATTCCCTCAAAATCTGCTTTAATTTCAGAAGAAACGACCTCTTCTTCTTTTCCGGCCTCTCTTTCATCCAGATTCTCTCCGACACAGAGAATCGGAATAATACTGCTTTCATTCAGCAGTTTCTTCAGCTTCTTATTGCAGCTCTCATCCGTCTCATGGAAATACTGTCTTCTCTCAGAATGTCCGATGATACAGTAATCCAGACCGATTTCCTTCAGCATCGGAAGAGAAACCTCACCAGTGAACGCGCCGGAATCCTCAAAATGCACGTTCTGAGCGCCTACGCCGACTTCTGTCCCTTCAAACGCCTTCTTTACGACCGCGAGATCTGTGAACGGCACACAAAATGCCATCTTTGCTTTCGAATGGATTTCCTGTTTCTTAAAGGCATCGGCAAATTCTGCTGCCTCCGCCATAGTCTTGTTCATCTTCCAGTTTCCTGCGATAAATGGTGTTCTGCTCATGATAATAACCTCCAATCCCGGCCTGGTTACACGCTTCTGAATTTCCAGTTTTTTCTGCAAACTGACCGATTGCAACAGACCGGTCCATTTATAAAAAGAGGCCGTTGCAGATTCTGCAACAGCCTCATCCATCACTCATCTGAAATTACTCTGCAGCAGGCTTTACTTATCCTCGATTACGGCAATTCCCGGCAGCTTCTTTCCTTCCAGGAATTCCAGGGAAGCTCCGCCGCCTGTGGAAATGTGCGTCATCTTGTCGGCCAGTCCTGCCTTGCGGACCGCTGCAGCAGAATCGCCGCCGCCGATGATCGTCGTTCCCGGGCACTCTGCCATCGCTTCCGCAATGCCATTGGTTCCCTTTGCAAAGTTGTCCATTTCAAATACGCCCATCGGTCCGTTCCAGACAACCGTTGCAGCCTTGCGGATCTTTTCGCCGTACAGTTTTACGGTTTCCGGTCCTACATCCAGGCCTTCCATGTCTGCCGGAATCTCGTTATATGGAACGATCTTGGTATTTGCGTCATTGTCGAATTTATCCGCGCAGACGATGTCTACCGGCAGGAGCATCTCGACACCGGCCTCCTTCGCTTCCTTCATGAGGGATGCCGCAAGCTCGACGCTGTCTTCATCCAGAATGGATTTTCCGACTTCACAGCCCTCGGACTTGAAAAAGGTGTAGGCCATTCCGCCACCGATCAGCAGGGTGTCGACCTTTCCAATCAGATTGCGGATGACCGGAATCTTATCCTTAACCTTTGCGCCGCCCAGAATGGCAACGAAAGGACGCTTCGGGGACTCAACCGCATCTCCCAGGAATTTGACTTCCTTTTCGATCAGATAGCCGGATACAGCCGGAAGGTAATCCGCAATGCCTGCTGTAGAAGCGTGGGCACGGTGTGCCGTTCCGAATGCTTCCTGAACAAAAATCTCTGCCAGGGATGCCAGCTCTTTCGCGAAGGCCGGATCATTCTCTGTCTCTTCCTTGCGGAAGCGGACGTTTTCCAGCAGCATGACCTTTCCCGGCTTCAGCTCATCCGCAGCCTTTCTGACCGCATCATCGACAACCAGCGGGCTGCTGACGAACACAACGTCCGTTCCCAGCAGCTCAGACAGTCTGTCTGCAACCGGCTTCATGGTGAATTCCATCTTCGGCTCGCCCTTCGGACGGCCCATATGGGACATCAGAATGACGCGCGCATCATGCTCCATCAGATACTTCACCGTCGGAAGAGCGGCGCGGATTCTGGAATCATCCGTAATCGCGCCGTCCTGCATCGGAACGTTGAAGTCGCATCTGACAATCACACGCTTGTTTTTTACATCAATATCTTCAATTGTCTTCTTCATTTTCTCTGTCCTCGCCTTTCCGCAACAGCTATGCTCTTCCCGCGCAGCTTCAGACCGATTATTTATGGTCTACAGAGTACATGTATTTAGCGAGCTCCAGGGCTTTGCTGGAATAACCAAACTCATTGTCATAGTAAGCAATCAGCTTGAAGAAACGGTCATTCAGCTGGATACCCTCGTTTGCGTCAAAAATAGATGTGCAAGGGTCCCCCAGGAAGTCTCCAGAAACGACCTGATCATCCGTATATTCAATAACCCCTTTCAGCTCCCCTTCTTCAGAAGCCTTATGAACAGCCTCGCAGATCTCCTCATAGGAAGTTGCTTTCTTTGTCATGACGTTCAGGTCAACAACAGAAACGTCGATTGTCGGAACACGATAAGCGATTCCGTTCATCTTTCCCTGCAGCTCAGGAATAACCTTGCTGACAGCTTTTGCCGCTCCAGTCGTTGTTGGAATAATATTTCCGAAGATGCTGCGGCCTCTTCTCCAGTCCTTCTCAGACTTCGCGTCGACAACCTTCTGCTTTGCCGTTGCAGCATGGATTGTGGACATCATTCCGTACTCAATTCCAAAGTTGTCGTTGATGACTTTGCACAGAGGCGCCAGGCAGTTCGTGGTGCAGGATGCGTTGGAAACAACGTCCATATCCGTTGTATAATCCTGATTGTTTACACCGAATACGAAAGTCGGAGTTTCTTCGTCCTTAGCAGGTGCGGATATGATGACTTTCTTTGCGCCGCCCTTGAGATGACCCTTCGCCTTCTCAGTTGTTGTGTAAGCGCCTGTGCACTCGATTACGTACTCTGCGCCGCACTCACTCCATGGAATGGCAGTAATATCATTCTCTCCGTATACCGGAACCTTCTTTCCGTCGATGACGAGTCCGTTCTCATACTTATCCAGCGGCTTTGGGAATCTGCCGAATGTCGAATCGTAACGAAGCATGTACAGCATGTAATCCAGATCTGCATTTCTCTTATTAATTCCCGCGATCTCGATTTCCGGCATGCTCATAGCCGCACGAAGAACGACTCTCGCAATTCTGCCGAATCCGCTGATACCAATTTTAATAGCCATTATTGCCTCCTATGGTGTAATAAAAAATCAAAACGCTGCGTGCTCCTCCTGCAGAGGGCACAATTCAAGTATAGTATATCATTACCTGAATATTATTTCAATCCTGGAAAACCCAGCTGACGCAGCCCCTCAAACAGGACGATATTCGCCGAGTTCGCAAGATTGAAGGACCGCAGCCTGGTGCTTCTGCTCATCGGAATGCGGATCGATTCCTCCGGATGCTCCGCCAGAAAGTCCCTCGGAAGGCCCTTCGTCTCTCTTCCGAAGAGGAGCATATCTTCATCTCTGTACTCCACATCCGTATAATACTGCTTTCCCTGGGTGCTGACCAGCCACATGCGGCGGCCCTCATACTGCTCCAGAAAGGCATGGAGACTCTCATGAACCTCCAGTTTCACATAGGGCCAGTAATCCAGCCCCGCACGCCGCACCGACTTGTCATCAATCTGAAATCCCAGCGGTTTTACCAGATGCAGCACCGTATCCGTAGCCGCGCAGGTCCGCGCGATGTTTCCCGTATTCGGCGGTATTTCCGGTTCCACCAGAACCACATGAAGTGCCATAATTTCCTCCTTGTATTTTTTCACACAAAAAGCCGAACTCCACGAGTCCGGCAATTTTTTCTATATTTTCCAGAGCACGGAATCCGTACTCTCTGAACCGGAAGAAGTCCTCCAATGTCAGGATACCTCCCTCATCCTTCCTGGTTCCTAAGCATTCTTCCCGCAGCAGTTCTTATATTTCTTACCGCTTCCGCACGGACAAGGATCATTTCTTCCCGGCTTCTTCGGTGCATGATAGATTTTTGACTGCTTGTAAGACTTGGTGATTTCTGCGCGCTCCTCTTCACTGAGCACATTGTTCCATGCCTCCAGGGAGAAGAGATGGTCAGCCTCTGCCTTATGCATGTTGTAATACAGCTTCTTGAAATCAATCGACAGGCTGATTTCTGTATCCTCTGTCACTGCGTCCAGATCCAGAGACTCCGGATCCTCCAGACTCTCCTGAACACCATCCAGGAATCCGGTGAAGATAACATTCGTCGTATCGAATTTCTCTGCCAGCTCAGAAAGCTTTCCCGTGAACTTCTCATCCTTATGCTGAAGAATGTAAGTGTAGATCGCTCTTTCTGCAGCCGCATACTTTTCCCAGAATTTCGGGAAACTGTCATTGGTCTGATTCTTCAGAAGATCGTTCCATTCCTGATATAAACTCATTGTATTGTACCCTCCGTAACTATTTCACTTCCAAGCCGCGCTGCTCTCTCCTGCAGACAAAACAAAAGCGCAAGAGGACATCTGCCGCCGGCTCTTCATAACATTTTACCATAGAAAAGACCGGGGCGAAGGAAATTTTTCTCCTCCGTCCCGGCAAAATACAGTTTTTCTGTTGAATGCCAGTTAAATATGGTCTCTCATGATCGCAATCAGGTCTCCGACAACGGCGCTTCCCGTCGGAAGTGCACCTGCTCCCTTTCCGACAAACATGGTTTCTCCAACCATATCTCCGGTCAGGACAACCGAATTAAATTCATTATTTATGTAGGCAAGCGGATGATTCTGCGGAATTCTTGTCGGACGGATCCAGCAGTCGATCCTTCCGTCTTCCTTCAGTTCCGCATGGGAGAGCAGCTTGATCAGCGTCTTTTCCTCTTTTGCTTTCTGGACATCCTCCTTCGTAATAGAAGAAATTCCTGTTCTCGGAATATCTTCCGGACGGATGTATTTTCCGAAACAGAGAGAAATCAGAATGGACAGCTTGTTAGCACAGTCAATTCCCTCAACGTCCGCAGTCGGGTCTGCTTCCGCGAATCCGTTATCCTGCGCCATTTTCAGTGCTGTCGCATAATCCAGGTCATTCTCTGCCATCTGGGTCAGAATGTAGTTGGTCGTTCCATTGACGATTCCGCTGACTTCCGTGAAATTATTTGCGGAAAGTGCTTCTGTGATACTGGTCAGAATCGGAATTCCGCCGCCGACACTGGCTTCATAGCGGAAATCTACCCCATGTTCGGCCGCGCAGTCTTCCATCTCCTGGAAATTCTCTGCAATGACCGCCTTATTTGGAGAAACGACATGTTTACCATTCTTCATGGCTTCTAATATATATGTTTTTGCAGGCTCCTGGCCTCCGATACACTCGACGACGATATCGGTCTGCGGATCCTGGAATACGTCTTCCGGCTTAGTGGTCAGAACCGCAGGATCTGCACCGTTCTTTTCAGCGGCTTCCGGATGACGAACCAGAATGTGGCGGACCTCATAATCGGCGCCGATCCGCTTTCGGATGACGGAGTGATTCTTGTTTAGTATTTCATATGTACCGCTTCCGACGGTACCAAAGCCCAGAATTGCTAGTCCATATTTCTTCATCTGCTGTTATCCTCCCGAATTCAATAACACTGGCAATAGTTCACATACTTCTTCTGATCTTTTCACGCTGTACATTGTGCATGTTTTCACAAACAATACTTTTATGTGCTGAAAAGTACATGAACAATTTTATGATAAAACTCAGGTTTTGTCCATGCTTTTTGTGTATTTTCCACAAAATCTTTTTTACAGGTTGTTATGTTCGCAGAGATCTCTTATGCAGCAGCTCTCACACTGGGGATTTCTGGCGGTACAGCAGTTTCTTCCATGGAAAATCAGAACGTGATGGGTGCTGATCCAGCGATCCTCCGGAATCGTCTGCATCAGCGATTTCTCGGTATGCAGAACATCTTTTTCATGCACCAGTCCGATCCGGTTGCTGACCCGCTGTACATGCGTATCCACAGCAATGTGCGGCTGATTGAAACCATCTGCCAGAACAACATTAGCTGTTTTTCTACCTACTCCCGGCAGTTTCACCAGTTCCTTCATATTATCCGGAACTTCACCGTCATAATCCACAACCAGCTTCTGTGCCATGGCGACCAGATTTTTCGATTTATTTCTGTACAGCCCGATGCTCCGGATATAGCCGGCGATCGTCTCCGGATCTGCCTGGGCAAGCGCAAAGGCATCCGGATAATCACGGAACAGGGCAGGAGTGATCATATTCACACGTTTATCCGTCGTTTGTGCAGACAGCATCGTTGCCGTCAGAAGCTGAAACACATTTTCGTGATGCAGGGCACATTTTGCCTGCGGATACTCAGCTTCCAGTCTGTCTAAGATTTCCGTGACCTGTTCTGTTTCCATGATACTGATACTCTCCTTGCCTTTTTATTTTTGTCGTCCTGAAACAGGCGGCACATTACGCGCCGCCCTCTTCTCTGCTGTCATTCACTTATTCTGCCCGCCCCTTCACCGGTTCGGAAAGCAGTCGGATTCTCCTGATTGCACGCTCATACATGCTCTGCAGCATCTTCCTCTTCATTTCCAGATAACTTGCTTCCTCTGCCTCGTGAAGATACGCTTCCGCCGCCCGGGTAATGGTCCGGAAATTCTCGGTCGCATAATTGATCTTGGAGACGCCGGCCTGAATGGCTTTCCGGCAGTCTGCATCGGAAATTCCGGAGCCGCCCTGCAGGGTAAGCGGAAGGCGGGTCTGTCCGGCGATTTTTTTCAGTCTCTGTATGTCCAGGCCGCCTTCAGGGACTTTCTGTCTCGGCATATTTCCGACCGATACCGCCAGCCCGTCAATTCCCGTTTCTTCACAGAATTCTTTAACGATGGACGGATCGGTCAGCGTTCTTCTGTCTGCATCCGTGTCTTCTGCCTCTCTTCCATGCAGAACCGCCTCACAGCTGACCCCGTAGGGTTCCGCCATTTCTGTGACCTTCCGGGTAAAGCGGATATTGTCCTGAAGGGACTTCCGCGATCCATCGTACATGACGGATGTAAATCCCAGATCCATCGCCTGCTGAAACAGGGCTTCATAATGCCCCATGTCCAGATTTACACAGATCATGGTGGAGGCATTCTCTGCTGCCGTAACCATGGCCGGCCCGATCAGTTCCAGCGGTGCGTAGCTCAGGAATTTTTCCGTGATCTGAATGACGACGGGATAATCCAGGCGCTCTGATGCACGCACCGCCGCACGGATCATGTCCAGACTCGCCACATGGAAGGCCGGAATACACCGCCGCTCTTCCTTTGCCTCATTCATCAGTTTTTTCAATGTAGCAATAGGCATAACTCAACCTGCTTTCCTGCTGCCGTGAACGCATCCCGTTTCCCCGGCAGCTTCCTGTTAACTCCCGATCTGTTTCTAACATTCTACTGGATTCCCGCCGATTTCTCAAGTCTCAGCCGTATTTCGATGGTGTCAAGAATCAGTGAGGCGGTAAAAGACATCCAGAGTTGATTGAAGGTGAGTCTGTAATGCAGCCGGATGCGTGGACTTCTGAGCGCCTCGCTGCCAGACGATCGACGGCCCGGAGAGGGCCGGCGGAGTCGGAAGCGTGAGCATGCGCGAAGGGAGCCGGGAGGCGTTCCAGGCATCCGGCTGCATACAGCTCACAGAAAAAGCTTGGAGATCTGTCAGCGAAAATCCCACTGTTTCCTGACACCATCGCCTCCCGGCGATCTTCCTTGACATCAAAACCTGCCATCTGTATAATTATAACAGATTGTATACAATGTAAAGGAGTATCTATGTCTGTACAGCAATACCTTGAGGGAAAAAAGGATTCCAATCAGCCTTTGTCCAATAATCTATACGCCAAACTGCAGGAAGACATTCTGACCGGACGGATTAAAGCCGGAGGAAAACTGACGGAGCAGCACATCTGTGAAAAATACCGGGCCAGCCGCACGCCGGTCCGGGAGGCTATCCGTCAGCTGGAGGCCGAAGGGCTGGTGCAGCTGATTCCCAACCGCGGCGCCTTTGTCATCGGACTGACAGAGAGAGATATCTCTGACATTCTGATGATGCGCAGCTCTATGGAGGTGCAGGCCGCAGACTGGGCGGCAGAGCGGATCAGCGATAAGGAACTGGATCAGCTGACGGAGATTTATGAATACATGGTCTTTTACACCCATAAGGGGGACATCGAAAAGATGCGCAGCATCAACGCGGCCTTCCACAAGATTATCTACCAGTCCTCCCACAACCGCATTCTCCAGCGGCAGCTGAACATGTTCCAGACCTACCTGAAATTCGCGGCGCCGGACCAGTACACCCTGGAGAGCCTGAACGATATCCTTCTGGAGCACCGTGCCATTTACAGCGCGATCATGACCCATGATCCGGCGGCAAGTTCACTGGCCATGAGGAACCACCTTCAGCTCGGGGCAGAAAGGAACCATGCTGCTTCCCCTGCACATGAACAGGCAGAATCCGGAGTTTCCGTCTCAGGGAGCGGGGAACAGCGATGAACAGACAAAGGAAGAATAAACAAGGCCGCTCCGGGCAAGTATTTCTGAACATCCTGATCATCGTTCTGCTGGTCGTGATGGCCGTCAGCGGCATCCAGCTCGGCCGGGCCTGGTACCGCTACCACACAGGTACAAAGGCCTATGAACAGATCCAGAAAACGGCGGGAACAGACGGCAGCAGCGCGGGAAAATCCGATTCCCCGGACTGGGCAGTTCTGCAGAAGAAATATAAGGATATCAAAGCCTGGCTGAAACAGGACGGAACGGTCATCAACTACCCGATTGCCCAGGCAGATGACAACCAGTATTATCTTTACCGCCTGATCAGCGGAAAATGGAATGTCAAAGGAAGCCTCTTCATCGACTTCCGAAACAAACACCCCTTTCAGGATTTTCTTACCGTCATCTACGGCCACCGGATGAAAGACCACAGCATGTTCTGGCACATCGCCGATTACAGAAAGGCTTCCTATTATTCCCGGCATCCGGACATGATGCTTTACACCCCGGACGGGAACTATAAGCTGAAAATTTTTGCAGCCGCAACCATTCCTGCCTCCAGCCCGCGATATCAATTCAATTTCAAAACAAAAAGGGATAAACAGGAATATCTGAACTGGATCCAGAAGAAGACCGTACTGCATACGAATGTAAAGGTCTCCGCAGAGGATCACATCGTCATGCTCAGCACCTGCACCTATGAATATCACAACGCCAGAGCCGTTGTTTTTGCGAAGATACTTCCGGTAAACTAATAGCAGAACAGTATCGTCCAAAGCCCATTGAACCGTAGAAAAACAAGGCCGTTTTCCGCCGCATTCTCTGTGCCGGGAAACGGCTTTTCTCTGTCCGGAAAACAAAAAGAAAAATGAGACCACCTGGCGGCAGCCTCATTCTCCAGCTTTTTTAATGGTCGGGCAAAAGGCCCTACACCAATATTATATCCATTTCAAAGGGAATTACAAATTAATTTTTTCTTTTTCCCTTTTAAGTTTTCTTCAGATCTGTGTATACAGGTCAGAAGATTTATTCTTCATTCACAGGATCCAGTACATTGAAGGTCAGCTTTCCGCCTTCTTCATCGATCGTGATCTGGCTTCCGTCGATCACATCACCGGAAATGATCAGCTTTGCCAGCTCATTCTCAACGTGCTTCTGCAGATACCTTCTGACCGGACGAGCACCATAGTTCGGATCGTAGGATTCATGTGCAATGAATCTGCGTGCGTTTCCGGTAAGCTCCAGATGGATTTCCCGCTCTGCCAGGTGATCCTCCAGTTCCTTCAGGTTCAGATCGATGATGCCGCCGATCTGCTTCTCGGTCAGAGGGCTGAATACGACGATGTCGTCGATACGGTTCAGGAACTCCGGCTTGAAGTACTGATGCAGCATTCCGGTTACCCGTTCCTTTACCTCAGGGTCGATGGTTCCATCCTGGTTGATGTTGTTCAGCAGTTCCTGGCTTCCGACATTGGAGGTCATGATGATCACCGTGTTCTTGAAGTCAATGGTTCTGCCCTGGTTGTCTGTCAGGCGGCCATCGTCCAGCAGCTGCAGCAGCAGGTTGAAGACATCCGGATGTGCCTTTTCAATCTCATCGAACAGAACGACACTGTAAGGATGTCTGCGGACGGCTTCGGTCAGCTGACCGCCTTCATCATAGCCGACATACCCCGGAGGCGCTCCGATCAGTCTGGAGACGCTGTACTTTTCCATGTACTCGGACATATCGATACGGATCATGTTCTTCTCATCGTCGAACAAAGCTTCCGTCAGTGCCTTGGCCAGTTCTGTTTTGCCGACTCCGGTTGGTCCCATGAAAATGAAGGAACCGATCGGGCGGTTGGAATTCTTCAGGCCGGCACGGGCTCTCAGGATGGCCTCGGAAACCGCTTCAATTCCTTCATCCTGACCGATGACTCTCTTATGCAGGATTTCCGGAAGATGCAGCAGCTTGTTTCTCTCGGTCTCGACCAGCTTGGAAACCGGAATTCCGGTACGGTCTGCAACGATTTCCGCAATCTCGTTCTCGCCGACTTCCATCTTCAGAAGCTGGCTGTCCTTGCTGTTCGCAACCTTGTCCTGCAGCTCTTTCAGCTGGGCTTTCAGTTCAGGAATGGTGCCGTTGACCAGTTTTCCGACCTGATCCCAGTCACTTCTTCTCTGTGCCTCTTCACTCTGGTGCTGTGCCTGATCCAGCTGTTCCTTCACGCTCTTGATCTGGTCGGCAACAGAACGCTCGCCGCTCCACTGGGCGGTGATGGCCTTCTTCTGATCTTCCAGATCAGCCAGTTCCTGATTCAGTTTCTCCAGACGGTTCTTCGCACTTCTGGTATCTTCCTTCTTCAGGGAACTCTTAGCGATGTTCAGTTCCGCGATACGGCCCTTGATCTCTTCCAGCTCTCTCGGCTCACTGTCAATTTCTGTACGGATTCTGGCGGCAGCCTCATCCATGAGGTCGATGGCCTTGTCCGGCAGGAAGCGGTCTGTGATATAGCGGTCAGACAGTTTCGCGCAGGCAATCAGCGCGTCATCCGTGATTCTGACGCCCTTGTGGTAAATCTCAAAACTGTCTTTCAGTCCTCTCAGGATTGCAATGGTATCTTCTACCGTCGGCTCTCCGATCATGACCTTCTGGAAACGACGCTCCAGCGCCTTATCCTTTTCCATGTACTTTCTGTACTCATCCAGCGTCGTCGCGCCGATGCAGTGCAGCTCGCCTCTTGCCAGCTTCGGCTTCAGCATGTTGCCGGCATCCATGGATCCTTCCGTCTTTCCGGCGCCGACGATGGTATGAATCTCATCGATGAACAGAATAATCCGTCCCTCCGATTTCTCAATTTCCTTCAGAACCGCCTTCAGACGCTCCTCGAATTCACCTCTGTACTTGGCGCCCGCAATCAGTGAACCCATATCCAGCTCAAAAATCGTCTTATCTTTCAGTGTATCCGGCACATTGCCCTCGTAAATTCTCTGGGCCAGGCCTTCTACAACGGCGGTCTTACCAACACCCGGCTCACCGATCAGCACCGGGTTGTTCTTGGTTCTTCTGGACAGGATCTGGACCATTTCACGGATTTCCTTATCCCTTCCGATGACCGGATCCAGCTTGTTCTCCTTTGCCAGATCCACCAGATCGCGTCCGTATTTCTCCAGCGCATCGTAGCTGTCCTCCGGCGTGTTGCTGGTGATTCTCTGGTTTCCGCGGACCTTCATCAGCTCCTTGAGGAAGTTATCCTTTGTCACACCATACTGCTGAAGAATCTGCGCGGACGGTGTGCCGTGCTCCTCAAGCAGAATCAGATACACATGCTCCGTACTGACATACTCATCCTTAAACTTCTTAAACGCAAGGTTCTCCGCCTTCGTAAACAGCTGATCGCTGCGGCGTCCCAGATAGACATTATCCGCGTTTCCGGACACCTTCGGCATTTTATTCAGTTCAGCGCCTAGACTGCTCTGCATGGCCGTCACATCCACATTCATGTTCTTCAGAATGCGGTCGACCGTCCCCTGCTCGTCCTGCAGCAGAGCCAGATGAACATGTTCCGGCATCAGTTCCTGCTGGCCGTATTCCAGTGCCAGCTGCCGTGCCGATTCTACTGCCTCCTGCAGTTTCTGCGTATACCTCTCAACCTTCATTATCCTTCACCTCTTTAATTACTCAAGCGCAGTTCCGCGGAGCTTCTGCCTCGTTTTTTCTGCTCTCTGCTTTCATTATACCCACTCCATTCCAGAAGTAAAGACTTTTTTGGCACTCATTTCGATAGAGTGCTAATATTTTTTGAACAAAAGGAAAACCGCCAGGGGATCATCCCGCTGACGGCATTCCGCATTCGATTGATTCAGTTGAATATAGTAGATCCCGGCTGAACCGGTAATCTCTCCATTCCATCCGGCCGCCCCAATGCCGGAAGCATCGCTGATCACTTTACAGTCCCTTCCGGGACCAGGGGCTTACTGATACTTATAGAATCCCTCGCCGGCATTCATTCCGGTCTTTCCCTGCTGGATATAGGACTCCAGCAGTTTTGCGATCCGGTTGCTCATGGTTCCCGGCTCGGTTGCGTCCGGCGCATTGCTTACAATATTATATGCCGTCTGCAGTCCGACAACATCCAGGATGCGGAACGGTCCTACCGGCGCGCCTGTTCCCAGCTGCCAGGTCTTATCGATTGTTTCCGGATCAGCGACTCCCTTTACCAGGAGTTCTTCTGCCGCATTCAGGAAAGGAACAAGCAGGCTGTTCAGAATGTATCCCGGCTGCTCTTTATGGAGCTGAAGCGGAATCATGCCGATACTTGCTGCAAACTCTACGACACGCTGGTAAACTTCCGGATCAGTTCCCGGATGCCCCATGACTTCTGCCGTGTTGTTCTTCCAGATTTCATTGGCAAAATGAAGGGCAAGGAATTTCTCCGGCCTGCCGGTATCCTCTGCAAACATGCTTGGGAGCAGGGTGGAGGAATTGGTGCAGAGGATCGTCTTTTTCGAGAGAAGCGGAGCCAGACGTTCATAGAAATCTTTCTTCTGCTGCGGGTTCTCTGCCATAGCTTCAATGACAATATCCGCTCCGCGGACGGCTTTCGCGAGATCTGTTTCCAGACGGAGATCCGCATAGGCTGCTTCCGCCTGCTGTTTCAGCGCATCAATGCTTTCCGGCGTTGCCTTGCTGAAATCATCGATCAGGCCTCTGGCATACAGTTTCGGTCCAAGAGGCTGTCCGATGAGTTTCTTCTGCTCTTCCAGTGTCTCCTGGTAAACCTTGCGAAGATGCTCCAGCTTTGGACGTGCCCTCTCAATGGAGCCTTCACTTCTCAGCCAGATCGTGACATCGTATCCCTTATATGCACTCTGATAAGCAATCTGACTTCCCAGGACACCGCCGCCTGCTACTACAACCTTCTTCATTCTCATCTCTGACATCTCCCTTCTATCGGATTCCGGAACATCGTTCCGGAGAAATTTCTAAGTTTTGTTTACGTTCATGAACATTTCCCTTGTCTATATTATACATCATTGTATTTATTTTGAAACAATTGATATTTTATTAACGAAATCTTTTTATTCTTTGTTCAACTGATGAAATCTAGCCGTTTTAAGTGATTGACGAGTTTTTAACATACAAAAAAATACGCGTAAAATACAAAACGCGTATTTTTTCTCTCAACTGTTAGTTTTTTCACAAGGAAGCCAGGAGGATTTCCGTTACGATTCTCTTTTATCCGCCGATGCAGCTCTCAATTCCTTCCGGCTTCTTTCCCGGAGAATTTTGCCGAATCTGTGCCCCAGGATTCCTGCCAGCATCTGCTGGAAGAGGGTTCCCACCAGAACCGGGAAGATTGCGCCGCCCGGAAAATACTGCGCTGCCAGAACAGCTCCGACAGAAATGTTGCGGATGCCGCCGCTGAAGATCATGGTTGTGGCGTTCGGAACGCTCACACGCATGAGAATGGTAATGGCGAACATGACAAAATACGCAAATACAATGATGAACAGCATGAACAGAAGAACCAGAAGGTAGAGCGGCTTCAGGTGCAGCAGATAAGGCGCGACCTTGGTGCTGTTCAGGGTCATGACACAGATCATGGCAATTCTGGCAAAGGGTGTGATCTTAGGCCGCAGCGTCTCCTTCGCCTTCCCGTGGGTCAGCTGATTCAGCGTCAGTGCCAGAAGCGACGGAATGACGATCATAATGATCATACTCCTCATCATCGGCCAGGCCGGGATGTGAACCACGGTGCCGAGAATCATCGACAGCACTACAGGAAGCAGGAAGGGTGAAACGAGGGTGTCCAGAACCATGATGGACAGGGACAGCGCCATGTTTCCGCCATACAGCTCCGCCCAGGTCATTCCCATCATGCCGGCCGGCACAATCTGCTCGATGACAATTCCCGTAACCAGGTGCATATCATTGTGGAAAAAGATCATGCCGAGAAGGTAGCCCAGAACCGGCATCAGAAGATGTAAAAACGCGAGGACCACGAAAACAGGCAGCGGATGGCGGCCGACGTCTTTCAGGGCCTTGAAATTGGAGCCCAGACTGCCCTGGAAGGCCATCACCATGAAGAAATAGGCGGCAAGCCACTGGTAGTCTGAAAACCATCTGGACACCAGAACGCCCAGCAGGACACAGCTCGGCGCGACGAAGGTGATATGCTTCTCTATAAATGAATTAAAGGAATACAGATATTTCATTGATTTTTTTCCCGATTTCTGATAGATTCTCTTAGATACATGCTGACGCAGGCCTGGAAGGCATAAGATCCTGCCCTTCAGGCAATATGTGTCTATCTTACCACGCTTTTCATACGGCCAAAAGAAAATGACGGCGATTTTTCGCTTCCCGCTGTATTTTCTGCCGGAAACGGTGAAAAGTCACAAAAAATTCATATACGGATGCGTCATTCATGGTATAGTAGAAATTCGGTAAAGCGGTCTGCCTGAAGAATGCGTACATGCATTCAAGCAGGGGCTTCTGCGGAATAAGGCTAACCTGACCTCCCGGCCCGGACCGGGGAGACCTGCCTGCCAAAACTGTTTCTCTGAGAGTAATAAGGAAAACATATGTCTAGAAAAAATTCAGCTGTCGGCGGCGCCGCAATACTGGCCGCCGCGGGAATCATCGTTAAACTTCTCGGATTTGCATTCCGTATTCCTCTGACCAGATGGATCGGCGCATCCGGAATGGCGGACTACACACCGGCATACGACGTGTACAGTCTGCTCCTGATCGTCGCTACATCCGGTATCCCGGTTGCGATTTCCAAGCTCGTATCGGAACGCTGCGCAGTCGGAGAATATAAGGAAGCGGGACGAGTCTTCCACATCGCGCGTCTTCTGATGTGGGGCATCGGAATCACCGGATTCCTGATCCTCTGGTTCTTCGCAGACCCGATCGCAAAAGCCATCGGTATTCAGACTTCCGCGCTTTCTATGAAAGCAACCGCACCGGCGCTTCTGTTCGTCCCGATCATGTCTTCTTACAGAGGATTCTTCCAGGGTCTGCAGATCATGCAGCCGACGGCGCTGTCGCAGATTGCCGAGCAGATCGCCCGCGTCATCGTCGGACTCGGCGCCGCCTACCTGCTCTTTAAAGGGATGATCCTTCCAAACTCTCTGAACGAAGGGTATACCGGTATTGAGGCTCTGCGTCTGAAGGGAGCTGCAGGAGCCTGCCTGGGCGCGTCCGCCGGAGCACTTGCAGGATTCCTGGTTATGATCTGGATCCGCTTTATGTACCGCCATATTCTGACACGCAAGGCCGCAAAAGATCACAGCACCGTCCACGAATCCGGAAAGAAGATCCTGAAGCGCATCATCTGGATCGCCTTCCCGATCACACTGGCCGCCTGCATCATGCCGATCGTCAACCTGATCGACGTTGCCATCGTCCAGAACCGTCTTACCGGAATGGGCTACAGTTATGAAGCCGCAAAAAACCTGTACGGCCAGCTGACCTCCATGGCGGCTCCGATCATCAGTTTCCCGCTGGTTCTGATCCAGGCCCTGACTGCTACGATTGTTCCTATGGTTTCCAGGTCCTGGAAACTGAAGAATCATGATCTCCTGGAGCGCGACTGTATCTTCGGTTTCCGCGCCTCCCAGCTGATCTCTCTGCCATGTATCGTCGGCATGATCGTCATCGCACAGCCGATCCTGATCCTGTTCTACGGCGATCAGGCACGGCGCGCTCCGGCAGCTGCATCCTGTCTGCAGATTTACGCCATCAGCTTCTTCTTCCTTTCTCTGGTCAGCATCGCCACATCAATGCTCCAGGGTCTGGGAAAGCAGCATATTCCGGTCATCAACCTGTTCATCGGAATCGCGCTGAAAATCTGCATCACCTGGACACTCACCGGCATTCACGCCATCAACGTCAGAGGCGCCGCCATCGGAACAACCTGTTCCTACTGTCTGGCTTCTATCCTGGACATCATCGCACTGAAGCGCATCACAGGAGTAAAGCTCGAGCTTGTCCGGAGCCTTGGAAAGCCGCTGATCGCCTCTCTCGTCATGGGTGCTGCGGTTCTCGGAACCAACTTCGTCATGTATAAGCTGACTTCCAGCCTGTACCTGAATACCATTGTGGATATCCTCGTCGGCATGATTGTTTACGGATTTATGACACTGGCCGTACATGCCCTGAGCGAAGAAGAAATCGCCCACATGCCGCATGGAGACAAGATCCAGCGCATAGTGGACAAGTTCACGAAGAGAAAGTAAAAGGAGTTAATAACAAGCTGTTAAAAGGCATCAGCCGGATCTCTCCGACTGATGCCTTTTTCATAAGCGGCCGCAGAACGGCGGCTGGCTTCTCTGTCAGGAAACACCTGAGATGTATCCCTTATATAAAGATCTTTCTTCGATTAACGCTCGCTGAACAGCAGGTCGGAATAGGTCGGGAACGGCCATGCCTCCTTGTCTGTCAGAACTTCCAGCTGGTCTGCGTATTCGCGGACTTCTGCCATTGCAGGAAGTACAGAATCGTGGAAGTAGAGCATGCCTTCCTTATCTCCTTCCGGAGCGGAATCCAGTGTCTTCTCCAGTGCGGAAGTCTTATCTGCCAGCTTGTCGGTCAGATCGCCCAGATCCTTAACCAGCGTGGACTCGTAGGATGCAGATGCACCGGCGCCCTTCTTCAGCTCAGCTCTCTTCGCAACCTTAGCGGCATAAGCGGAAACTGCAGGCAGAATCTGCTTCTTTGACATGTCGACCATGGTTCTTCCCTCGATATTCAGAACGGCTGCGTAGTTCTCCATGTGAACAGCGCCTCTGGCATCCATCTCTTCCTTCGTGTAAATTCCGTGGCGGATCATCAGGGCCTCGTTCTTCTCGGAAACATATGCCGGCAGAGCCTCTGCGGAGGACTTCAGGTTAGCAAGACCTCTCTTCTCAGCCTCTTCAATCCACTCGTCGGTGTAACCGTTTCCATTGAAGATGATTCTCTTATGCTCCGTGAATACACGCTTGATCAGGGAAGACAGAGCCTTCTTGAAGTCGTCCGCCTTCTCCAGTTCGTCAGCAAACTGATCCAGCTCGTCTGCCATCATGGTATTCAGAACGATGTTCGGTCCGGAAATGGACTGGGAAGATCCCAGCATACGGAACTCGAACTTGTTTCCGGTGAATGCCATTGGAGATGTACGGTTTCTGTCGGTGTTGTCCTGACGGATTTCCGGAAGGACATCAACGCCGATTTCCAGTGTCTTCTTCTTACTGTCGTGATAGCTCTTGTCATCGTTGATCAGTGCGTCGACTACAGCCGTCAGATCGTCTCCGAGGAAGATGGACATAACTGCCGGTGGTGCCTCCTGAGCGCCCAGACGGTGATCGTTTCCGGCAGAAGCAACCGTTGCTCTCAGGAAGTCCTGATACTCATCTACGCCCTTGACAAAAGCTGCAAGGAACAAGAGGAAACGGGCATTCTTGCTCGGCGTCTTGCCCGGCTTGAACAGGTTCTCGCCGGAATCGGTGGACAGTGACCAGTTGTCATGCTTACCGGAACCATTAACGTACTCATATGGCTTCTCGTGAATCAGGCAGACGAATCCGTGACGGTCTGCAACCTTCTTCATCAGCTCCATAGCCAGCTGGTTGTGGTCACATGCTGTATTGGCATCGCTGTAGATCGGCGCCATCTCATGCTGAGCCGGCGCAACCTCGTTATGCTTGGTCTTGGAGAGGACACCGACTTTCCAGAGCTCTCTGTCCAGGTCTTCCATGAAGGCAGAAACTCTCGGCTTGATCATTCCAAAGTAATGATCCTCCATCTCCTGCCCGCGCGGCGGCTTTGCTCCGAACAGTGTGCGTCCGGCAAGACGCAGGTCCTCTCTCTGGTTGTACAGCTTTTTGTCAACAAGGAAGTACTCCTGCTCCGGTCCTACCTGTGCGGTCACGCGCTTCGTCTCTGTGTCTCCGAACAGACGCAGGATGCGGACTGCGGAATTGCTGACTACTTCCATGGAACGCAGCAGCGGCATCTTCTTATCCAGCGCTTCTCCAGAATAAGAGCAGAAAATAGTCGGAATGTACAGGGAATCTTCCTTGACGAATGCGAAGGAAGTCGGGTCCCATGCTGTATATCCTCTGGCTTCAAATGTGCTTCTCAGTCCTCCTGAAGGGAAGGAAGAAGCATCCGGCTCGCCCTTGACCAGTTCTTTTCCAGAGAACTCCATGATGATCTTTCCGCCGCCTGTCGGACGGATAAAGCTGTCATGCTTCTCTGCAGTAGCGCCTGTCATCGGCTGGAACCAGTGAGTGAAATGTGTAGCCCCCTTGGAAACTGCCCACTGTTTCATGGCCTCGGCGATTTCATTAGCCGTTGCCAGGTCCAGTGTCTTTCCCTCAGTTACGCACTCTTTCCAGGCCGTAAAGGAAGCCTCGGAAAGCTCTTCTTTCATTGTTTCCTCGTTAAATACCATGGAACCGAACAGTTCCGGCATCTTTTCAAGATCTTTTTCCATAAGGTTGGTCTCCTGTATTCCTTTATACAATAATTGAAATGGTTTTACTGAGATGTTTCAGCGGATTGTTTCTGCGTCCTCAGGGAGGATGCGGAAAACTATTCCCTCCTGTTCTGTTTCTACTTATCATTTCTCTGTACCCTTTCCCGATTTTCTGATGGACAATGTCTGTCTTTATCCTTTCCGGGCCGGCGGCTTCCCTGTTTCCGTCAGCCCGTTATATTCTTGCTTTTCTGCTTTTGTCCCTATTTACCGCTTGCTCCGTAGTTGCTGAGTACTCTCGCGGACGGATCATCGACGTTGCAGCCTTCCCATGAACGGTTTGGCATCCAGTAATCCTGGATCATCTGTGCCTGTCCCGGGTAGTATTTCTCGAAGATCTCACGGTAGAGCAGGCTTTCCTTGGTAAACGGACGGCAGTAGGTGTATCTGCTGCTCAGGCGGCGGAACTCGTCGTCGGTGTAGCACTGCTCGGCGTACTCTTTCAGATCGTCAACCATGGAATGGCCGACGGCATCGGAGAATGCGGCTTTCTGTCTCCACAGAATGTCGTCCGGCAGGATGTGATCCTTCTCGAATGCATGGCGGAGCAGATATTTACCCATCTTATAGTGGTTCATCTTCATGTCCGGATCGATGGACAAAACGTACTGGACAAAGTCAGTATCGCCGAATGGCACTCTGGCCTCCAGTGAGTTTACAGAAACGCAGCGGTCTGCACGGAGAACGTCATACATATGAAGTTCGTGAACACGCTTTACGGATTCCTGCTGGAAGGCTTCCGGTGACGGAGCGAAGTCCGTATATTTATATCCGAACAGCTCATCGGAAATTTCTCCGGTCATCAGAACTCTGACATCTGTTGTTTCGTGAATCTTCTTGCAGCAGAGGTACATGCCGAGGCTGGCTCTGATGGTGGTGATGTCCCAGGTTCCCAGAAGCTTGATGACTTCCGGAAGTGCGTCCAGGACGTCTTCTCTGGACATGTAGAAGGATGTGTGATCTGCACCGATGAAGTCGGCAGCTTCCTGCGCGTACTTCAGGTCGATCGGGTCGCTTTCCATGCCGATGGCAAAGGTTCTGATCTTGCGTCCCAGGAGCTTGGCGCTGATTGCGCAGACCAGACTGGAGTCCAGTCCTCCGGAAAGGAGGAATCCCAGCGGTGCGTCTGCGTCCAGTCTTTCTTCTACAGAATGGATGAGCTTGGCTCTGATCTGCTCGCAGACGGAATCGAGGTCGTCCTTAACCACGGATGTTACATGTGTAATTTCTAAGTAGGAATGGAATTCTCCGTCCTTGTAGTAATGTCCCGGCGGGAACGGCTTGATGCGCTCGCACATACCTTCCAGGTTCTTCGCCTCGCTGGCAAATACGATGCCGCCCATCTTGTCATAGCCGTAATATAAAGGACGGATTCCGATTGGATCTCTGGCGGCGATCAGTTTATCCTGACGTCCGTCATACAGAATCAGCGCGAACTCGGAGCCGAGCTCTCTGAACATGTCTGTTCCCAGTTCGTTGTAAAGCGGGAGAAGGATTTCACAGTCGCTTTCGCTGACAAAATGATATTTTGAATCGAGTTTTTTCTTAAGCTTTCTCCAGCCGTAAATTTCGCCGTTGCACACGATGGAGTCAGATCCCAATGTGAATGGCTGCATGCCGGATTCATCCAGACCCATAATCGCAAGTCTGTGGAATCCCAGGTATCCGGACGGCGTCTCCATGAAACGCGTCATGTCAGGACCTCTGGATTTGGTTCTCTGGAAGAACGGCTGAATCTCTTCTGGGCTGTAAGTCTTTTTCTCAAAACCGATAATTGAACACATAATAAAAACACCTCCGGATATCACATGCAGCTCGTCCTAAAACGTTAGGACGAATAGCTGCTATCCGCGGTGCCACCTAATTTATCATACGCTGTACGCATGATCCCTTTCTGAGTTCTATCAAACCCGTGTGAAATAACGATCACAACTCGTATCCCTTACTGATCATCCGTCCTCATTCTCCTTACTGATGTCGGAGAACTGATAAATGACGTTCTGTTCAAAGCTCCTGAGTGTTCTTCACGAAGCGCCTGCGTCAGAAGTTCTCACTATCCTTCCATCACTGTAACCGGCTTTCAACGCTACTTTTCTCAATCAACGCTGTGTTATATTTAATTTATGCACTTACTATACCCCCGATTTTGTTGTGCGTCAATAGTTTTTATTAGATTTTTTGTGTATAAATGGCAATTCATTTATGATATCGGAGGATTTATGTATCTACAAACCACACGCCGGCTGCGCCAGACAGTAAAAAAAACATGATCTGCATGACGCAGAAGCATCTTTTTTCCTCTATATTCCGGTAGAAGTCCACTGCAAATCAGCGTATAATAGATTATGCAGGAATAAACTGAAAAAGCAAAATACAATCCTGACGAGAGCCATTCTGAACACGCTCTCGGACACCGGAATTTATGAGGGCAGAAACTATGAGACATCCCTATATTCTTGCCGTCGATCTCGGCGGGACATTTATAAAATTCGGTCTTTTCACGGATAAAGGAGAATGTGTTTACCAGTGGAAAACGGAAACCATGCTGGAAAACAGCGGTGATTTCATTCTGACGCAGATTGCGGAGGAAACCGAAAAGACCTTTCACTATCTTCAGCTTCCCCTGTCTTCTCTGGGCGGAATCGGCGCCGGTGTTCCCGGTCCGGTCATTGGCGGAAAAGTCATCAACCGCTGTGTAAACCTGGGATGGGGCGTTATTGATCTCCGGGAACAGTTAGGCAGTCTGCTGGCTCAGAAAGGCTTCGGCAATGTGTACATTCAGGCACTGAACGACGCCAATGCCGCCGCGCTGGGTGAATATTACGACGGCGCGGGAAAGGACTACCGGGACATCGCCCTGGTCACACTCGGTACTGGAATCGGCTGCGGGATTATTCTGAACGGCCATCTGCGGGAAGGCGCATTCGGAGGAGCCGGTGAAATCGGACACTTCCTGATGAACACGTCAGAAAAGGAATACTGCGGATGCGGAAAGCGCGGATGTCTGGAGCAGTACGCAGCTGCAGGCGGAATCGTCCGCCGCGCGGAAAAACAGATGAAGCTGTCGGATACCCCTTCGCTTCTCCGCCATCTTCCGGACCTGACCGCAAAGGATGTTCTGGATGCCGCAAAGGAAGGGGATCCCTTCGGCATGGATGCCGCAAGATATGCGGGAGAAATGATCGGAAGGGCTCTGGCTTACATCTCCGGAGTTGTTGATCCGGACGCCTTCCTGATCGGAGGCGGAATTTCTGAAGCAGGAGAAATTATTCTTCAGCCGATTAAAGAATCATTCTTAAAGAACTGTTTCCACGCATCCAGAGATGCAGTCATCCGGACTGCGGAACTGAAAAATGAGGCCGGCATCCACGGCGCTTTCCACGCTGTACACCTTACCCTTGAGGAACGCTGAACCCGGAAAGACATACGATAATCATGTGAATATCACTGTACTGTGCATCACTGCGGGGGCGGTTATCGGGGCAGCCGTCCGTGTTTCCTCTGCAGTTATTTTTTGTCCACAGAGAAAACGTATCCGCAGAATGCAGCAGAAGGAAGGACTCCAAAACAAATGAAAGAAGGAAAAGATATCGAAAACATCCAGGTCGGATCCCGCCTGAAAAAGCTCCGTGGAAAAAGGAAGATGAGCATTGCTGCACTTTCCGAGGCTTCCCAGGTCAGCACCGGCCTGATCAGCCAGATTGAGCATGACAAGGTAGTTCCGTCGGTAGTAACACTTTGGCGGCTTTCTCAGGCTCTGGAGACCAGTATTTCCTACTTCTTTGAAGAAGCAGAGGCGCCGGCACATCACGTACTGAAAAAAGGCTCCCAGCGCAGGCTGATTACGGACAAGGGCCATACTGAGTACACGCTCTACACCCCTTCCGATCCGACCCGCACGCTGGACATGTGCAAAGTCTGTATTCAGCCGGGGCAGAGCATCGAGAAGGACTCTGTGGACCTGGTTTCCCACGAAGGCGAAGAATGCGGCGTTGTCCTGGAAGGCGAGCTGATTGTGCGTATCCGCGATCAGGAAATTATTCTGAACGAAGGAGACAGCATCACCTTCAAGTCCACAGAACCGCATAAATACCTGAATCGTTCTGACAAACCCTGCATCTCCATCTGGAGCATGACGCCGACCTTCTTCTAGCGGAAGCTGGCGCTGCATGCTGCCTGAACCCGGGGAAAAACAAAAAACTGCCTGCTCACAGTGTCCGATATGGCACTGTGGACAGGCGGTTTTTATTGCAGTATTTCATGTATGAATGACCGCTGAATCAAATCAGACGCAGGATTCCTTCCCGGAT
Organism: uncultured bacterium; assembly: GCA_905214225.1. Taxonomy (GTDB): domain Bacteria; phylum Bacillota; class Clostridia; order Peptostreptococcales; family Anaerovoracaceae; genus Aminicella. The sequence goes on from CAJMLL010000007.1 coordinate 55,678, forward strand.
TCCGATACAGCCATTAATATCCGCGTGTCCGGTCTACAATATTGTGCATCGGCTCTCCTGCCGCATAGCGTCTCAGATTGTCGCAGAAAAGCTCAATGCAGCGGTATGCCGTATATCCCAGCGTCATATTTCCGGAAATATGCGGAGTCAGAATGCAGTTTTCCGCATTCCAGAGCGGATCATTTTCCGGAAGCGGCTCCGGCGTCATAACGTCCAGCGCAGCACCGGCAATGGCTCCGCTGTTCAGCGCCTTCACCAGGGCCTCCTGGTCGATCAGGCTTCCTCTGCCTACATTGATCAGGCAGGCCGTTTCCGGAAGTTCCTGAAGCTGTTTTTCTCCAATCAGGCCTCTCGTTTCCGGGGTGTCCGGAACGCAGCAGATCAGAATGTCTGTCTCCGGAAGATAACGGTCAATCTGGCTGCTGGAATCAACGCGGGTAAAATGCTCTCCCGCCGGATGGCCGCTGTGGTTCAGTCCGGTGATCTCACTGGCTCCCATGGCAGCCATTCTCGCAGCCGTCTCTTTTCCGATATCCCCGGTCCCGAGAATCGTCACGCGGCTTCCTTTGATCGAGCGGATCTTCAGTCCGCCCTTCCATTCTTTCTTTTCCATATATTTCTGATACTCTGGAAGGCGCTTCAGCAGCATCAGCGTAACCATGATGATGTGCTCAGAAATCGTCACTCCATAGGCACCTGCGCTGTTGGTCAGAATCTGGCTGTCATCGGTCATCACGCCCGGCTTCAGATACGGATCCACACCGGCATTCGTGCTGGCGATCCATTTTGCCGCCTTTGCCTGCGGAATCAGCTGCGGCGTGCGGCAGAGCAGAACTTCACAGTCAGAGACTTTTCCATCCGCTTCCTCCGGCAGATCATACAGCTCAGCCGAGAAACCGCACTCCTCCGCGGTTTTCCGGATCATATCCTTCTCCTCTTCCGTCGCAAAATCCAGAACCCCTACTAATTTTCGCATATTCATTTCCTCCAAATTGATGTTTCATTTCTGTCAGAAACTGCCTGCCGCCTCACACAGCTGCAGATAATTTTCTATACTCCAGAACATTATATCATCAACTCTCGGAAATCATCCAGAATATCGCTCAGTCAGTTACGAACATTCCCGATCTCTTCCACGATTTTGTGTGGAAAACCACTTTTTCATTCCGGACAAAAGCTGCAGGCAAGTGTAACTCCTGTTTATCCTCACCACCCACCAGATCTTGTTACCGAATTTTCATCACCAACTATACCTAGTTGCTGCGGATAACTTCCGTGCATAACTTCCTCCGCCGCTGGCTGGATTATGCATACACGGCGTATATTCTTGCAACTTTTCAGAATTTGCTTTCTGGGATTGAGAACAAATCACTGTGGAAACTTTTACAGTGGAAAATGAGAATCCTCTTCCCGAAACCCAATAGCGAAAACAGTTTCTCCACATTTATCCATCTGTTTACCAAACGAACAAACTTGATTTATGCACATGCAGAAAAATGTGGATAACTTTCTATTGACAATCTGAACTTTCCGTACATAATATTGAAATTTCAACGATAAGTCCATTTACAGCAATCCACAACTCCCTGTTTAAGAAATTGTATACGATTTTAATTATCCATGTGGAAAAGGCTCAGGACCGCCTGAATCAAGGCATTTCGATGATGTTGAAAAAGAAGGCGGAATCCGCGAACAGAAGTTTACAATATCAGGTTACCGTGCATATAATTTTACATCCGTAAATTTTTATCGGGAGGATGAGTATGCATATTATACATTTTAATGTATAAACGATGTTTTTCCCTGAAGTCCGGGGCTGCCGCCCGCAGCCATCCGCCGGAAATTCTGCACCCGGAGCAGGAGGAGAGGCAGCGGCCGCCGGTATTTCCTGACCGGCGCGAACGGCATCCGGTGTAAAGCTGGCTCCTGCCACAGCATCAGACCGGCAGCCTTCCTCTGACCGGCTGTTCTTCCCCGCAGAAAAACACCGCTGCAGAAGATTGTTTCCGTTCTTCTTGCAACGGTGTTCCGTATGATTCTGACAGTTAATAAACCAGTCCGTATTTCTCCGCCATGCGGGAAAGGACCTTCTCCGGAAGATTTCCTTCATACATTGCCCTTCCCTGATACTCTCGGAGTGCTCCCTCCAGAGTTTCTTCATCCTCCGTGAGTATGCAGAGCGGTTTCTTCACTGCATACTGGGCATCGGCAAAATCGTCCAGTTCTTCCGGCCCCTGGATCTTTACAGCAACAACAGTATCTTCTGTTTCCTCCGCTTCTTCCAGCGCCGCGGCAAGATCCGCATTACAGGAAAGTGCCTCAGGAATCTGCAGGTCCGGCGGAAGTGGGAAAACTTCTTTTTCCGTCGCCAGCGGCAGCCGGCCGCGCAGCTTTTCCGGGTCCGGAGGCGTCAGTTTAAACGCTTCAGAAGCCTTCTTCATGGCACGGATATGTTCTGGCCCCGTTCCGCAGCATCCGCCGAAGCAGCAGACGCCCGCATTGGCAAAGGCATACTGCACTGCAGCAAAGCGCTCAGGCGGACAGTCATAGACTGACTTTCCGTCAACAGTTTTCGGCATACCCGCATTCGCCTTTGCCGACAGCGGAATCTGCGCGTATCCATGAAGACGCTTCATCTGCTTCAGCATGTCTTCCGGCCCTACGGAACAGTTCATGCCGAAAATATCCGCACCCATGCCCTGGAAAATATCCAGGACCGCGGCAATATCCGATCCCGTAACGGTTTTTCCTTTTTCATCACAGGTAAAAGAAACCAGAACCGGCTTGTCGCTGACCGCCTTTACCGCAAGAAGTGCCGCCCGGGCGTCGGAAACCGTCATCATCGTCTCAATCACAAACATATCCACACCGGCCTCTTCCTGTGCAGATGCCTGTTCATAATAGATATCATACAGATCCTCAAAACGCGCATCTCCCATCGGGGCCAGGAATTTCCCAGTCGGCGCAATGTCGCCTGCAACCAGGACACGCCCTTCCGCCCCGGCTTCCTGCACCGCTTTTCTCGACAGTCCGACCAGCTTCCGGTTATATTCCTCCGTCTTGTTGAAAATCCCGTTTTCTTCCAGCTTTACCCGGTTCGCGCCGAAGGTCGGCGCATAAATCACGTCAGACCCTGACGCAATATATTTTGTCTGAAGATCAATGATCGCCTCCGGGTGTTCCAGCACCCACTGCTCTGCACAAACCGATCCGTCATACCCACGCTCCTGGAGCTGCGTTCCTGTCGCTCCGTCCAGAATTAAAGGAAAGTAGACTTCCATAAATTATTCCTCCTCGTCTGTTTCTTCACCGAACATCATCAGTCCGATATAGGCATCGTTAAACGCCGCATTTCCAGACAGCTCCAGATATCTGCACTGCCTTGTGATTTTCTGCATGTTCTCATACGCTCTGCAGTCCGCACACGCCTTCTCCATGCCCAGAAGAGACGCATTCCCCAGATACACGGCCTTGTCCGCCAGCGCCTCCGGGAACATCCCGATCCGCGCCGCACTCTTCAGATTTACATGTTTTCCGAAGCCGCCGGCCAGATACAGATGCGAAATTTCTTCCGCCTGCACGCCGGCCTCCTTCATCAGAACCTCAATTCCCGCCGCGACCGCCGCCTTGGCCAGCTGCAGCTTCCGGACATCCTGGGCCGTAAACCGCACATTCTTTTCCTTATTGAGGATGATCATTCCATTTCCGTCCTCATCTTCCTGAAGGTAAGGGACTATCACAGGGTCTGCCTCTTCTTCCGCCTCTTCTGGGGACAAAAAGTACCCGCTCTCGTCCACAGCCCCGCACTCGAGCAGGACCGCAAGAAGATCAATGAGTCCGGAGCCGCAGATCCCTGAAGGCTCCCCTCCGCCGATCACGCGGAGATCCAGTGTCCCGTCTTTCAGGGAGACCTGAGACACCGCTCCCGCGGAGGCCGTCATGCCGCACTCGATCTGCGCACCTTCAAAGGCCGGACCGGAAGCCACGGCGCAGCAGAGAAGACCGTTTTTTCCACCGATCGCCATTTCTCCGTTGGTACCGATATCCAGGAAGAGGCTGCTGCCTTCTTCCTCAGAAATCCCGCAGGCAGAAAGGCCTGACAGAATATCTCCGCCCACATAACCGGCCGCGCATGGCGCACCGTGTACCTTCATGGATGGAAAAACTTCTTTCCATGCAGCCGGAAACGGCTCTTTTAACTCATCGTAATTAGGCGATTCATCTTCCAGGAACAGGGTTTCCGGTGTAAACGGCGCCGACGCGATGGAGACTGGAGAAATTCCAAAGAAGATGTGCTGCATGATTGTATTTCCCGCAATATACAGATCGTCTATCTGCGATGCGTGAACCCGGCTCTCTCTGCACATGTCCAGGATCATGTCCCGGATCTGCTCCCGTGCGGTGTCCATCAAAACACCGAGTCCGTCGTCAGAATGTTCGATAATATACTGGATTCTGGAAATAACATCGGCGCCATAGGCCGCCTGCCGGTTCCAGGATCCCCGGCGGCAGATGACAGCTGACTTTTCGTCATCGTCCTTTCTGACCAGAGCCGCAGCAATCGTTGTGGTTCCCAGATCCACCGCCGCAGAATAGCGCCTTTCCGGCAGGTCTCGTCCGGCTGCCTCCTGACGGAGATTCTTCTGCATGAATCCCTCCTGACCGGCCGTATCCCCTGTGCATCCGTCCGCCTCCCGGGAACCGCTCCCGGCGGGATTTTCAGCACCCTCCGTAAGAATATCCTCTTCCGACCAGGCTTTCAGCATCACGGTCATATTCTCTTCTACCCGGGTTCGGCAGGCCAGAACCGATTCTTTTTCAGAATTCTCTTCCCCCCGGATAATCTCCACACGGCATTTCCCGCAAGTCCCGTTTCCGCCGCAGGCGGCCGGAATAAATATTTTATTTTTCTGAAGAAGCCGGAGAAGATTCTCTCCTGCTTCTGTCTCCAGTATTTTTTCCTGCCCCTTCTGCAGGATTCTGACTTCAATCATTGGCGATTCCTTTTCCGATTTCCATTCCTCCGGCGCAAGACTTTCCGCCGGAAACAAAATTCCAAATATTCAACTGCTATTTCTATCTATTATATACAATTTTTATGGGGTATAATATGTTTATCTTACACAAGATAAAGAATAATTGTCAAGCACAGGAGGAAACGGATGATCGGAGACAGGCTGGAGCAGCTCGCACGGGAAATCGGGTTTGATCATGTCGGAAAACTGAACAGGAACGCACTTCTTTTCCGCGAAGAAGTCCGCAGGATGTGCGAAGATAACCGCTGCAGCGCCTGGAACACCAGATGGACCTGTCCTCCGGCCTGCGGAAGCCTGGAAAATATCCGCAGACGCGCTTCCCGCTATCAGGAAGGCATTCTGGTCCAGTCTACAGGAAAGCTGAAGGATCCCTTCGATTTTGAGGCCATGAAGGATCTGGAAAGGACCCACAAAAAACGCTTTGACACCCTCATCCGCCAGGCAAAAATAACTGCCGGGGACATCCTGCCCATGGGCTCTGGCACGTGTACCCTTTGCCGCCGCTGTACTTACCCGGATCGGCCCTGCCGCCATCCGGACCGCGCATATCCGTCCATGGAAGCATACGGACTTCTGATTACGGACGTGCTGGAGCAGTCCGGCATGAAGTACAGTTACGGAGAAAAAACGATGACCTACACGGCCTGCATTCTGTTCACTACTACGAATTACGATAAGACAAAGGAAATCTGAATCATGATGACACCAAGAGAAAATTTTCTGCAGCTGCTGAAGAAAGACGGACAGCCTGACCGCGTGCTGGACCAGTATGAAGCGATCAACCTGGTTCTTTACGACCCGATTAACGCCTATCTCAGAGGAAACCGCAAAAGAGGCGTGACGAGCCGGGACCGCTGGGGAACGGTCATCGACTGGCCGGAGGACGCGCCGGGCGCAATGCCGCACGTCACGGACGAGACCAAGGTGATCAAGGATATTACGCACTGGCGCGACTACGTCCACGTTCCGGACATCCACGCCAATGTCCAGACCGGATGGGAAGAATGCCGCGCAAAAGCCCATGCCGCTGACCCGGATCATGAAAAACTGCTTACCGGCTTCATGGGAACAGGAATTTTTGAGCAGTGCCATTTCCTGATTCCCTTCGCGGACGTCCTGGCCTATCTTTACGAATACCCGGATGAAATGCACGATCTGATTGAAACCATCACGGAATACCGCCTGCAGTACGTCAAGGAGCTGATCGACGGTCTGCATCCGGATGCCATTCTTTCCCACGATGACTGGGGCGCCAAGGATGCGCTGTTTTTCCGGCCAGAAATGTGGAGGGAATTCTTTAAAGAGCCATACGAGCGCTTCTACGGCTACATCCGCTCCCGCGGCGTCATCGCCATCCACCACTCCGATTCCTACCTGGTCCCGATTCTGGACGATATGGCGGAAATCGGCATTCAGGTCTGGCAGGGTGCGCTCCCGGAAAACAATATCCCGGAAGTTCTGGATCATATGAACGGCCGGCTGGTGCTGATGGGCGGAATCGGCGCCGCCATCGACCGCGCGGATGCTGAGGAAGAGGAGATCCGGTCTTATGTACGCCGTGTGCTGAATCAGGACTGTCCTTACGGCCACTTCATTCCCTGCATCACCTACGGCGTCCCGGGCACCGTCTTCCCGCACGTAGATCCAGTGATCGACAGCGAAATTCAGAGATACAACGAGGAAATGCACCTTCCACGCTTCTATACCGCTCCTGTCCGCAGACAAAAATCAGCTGCCACGGGCAGCAGCAATGGGCTGGCCGGGCTGACGGAAAACGCGGCTTCTGCCTCTGGCACAGCTGCCGCCTCTGCCTCCGGCAGTCTGGCAGCGCAGGGCGCTGGAAAAGCCGCATCCGGCATTCCTGCAGATGACACTCCGGCAGCTGGAAATCCTGCAGGAGCGGCATCTTCGGACAGCAGCCTTACGGCGCTCATTTCTCAGGCGCTTCAGAAAGGACGCAAGGCAAAGGTAGTGTCGCTGACAAAAAAGGCTCTGGATGCTGGTGTTTCTCCGGAAGATATTCTGAACGAGGGTCTGATTGCGGGGATGAATGCGGTCGGAGAAGCCTTCTCTGCAAATAAGGTATTTGTCCCGGAGATGATCATGGCCGCACGCTGCATGGTCGCATCTACGGATATTCTGAAACCGCACCTGGTTCAGGACACGGGAGCAGAGCCTAAGGGACGCGTCATTCTGGGCACGGTTAAGGGTGACCTTCATGATATCGGAAAAAATCTGGTAAAAATCATGATGGAAGGAAGCGGACTGGAAGTCATCGATCTGGGCACCGATATCTCCGCTGAGACCTTTGTGCAGACGGCGATTGATAAAGAAGCGGATATGATCGCCTGCTCCGCGCTTCTGACGACCAGTATGCCGGAAATGAAACACGTTGTGGAAGAAGCAGACCGCAGGGGAATCCGCAATCAGGTAAAGATCCTGATTGGCGGCGCTCCGGTTACCCAGGAATACTGCGATGAAATCGGCGCTGACGGCTACACGGATGATGCCGCGGCGGCTGCCCGGGCGGCTGTGAAAATGCTGGGTTAAGCTGAACTGCAGCAGATGAACTGCTCCCCGTCAAGAGGACAGTGAAAAAACATAATATTTTTGACCAGT
>CAJMLL010000008.1 GCA_905214225.1 uncultured bacterium
CACTGTCCTCTTGACGGGGAGCAGTTCAGAAGCGTCGGGTGGGTGCCCGGGAACCATGTTGTCGTCTGACGGATAGACAATAAAAACATTCCCGTCAGACCTTTCGAATTCAAAGGGTCTGACGGGAATGCACCGATCTGAAATTAAATTTACAGCAGCTCGCTTTCGCGTTCGTCTTTGCGGCGCTGTTTTTCGTCTTCGCAGGCTTCCTGGTAGTCCTGCTGGGTCCAGGCGCTTCTGAGTTTCTTCGCACGTTCGACCTTGCGGCGGTTTCTTTTTGCCGCGCGAACTTTCAAAACCGCGGAACGGTAGTAGCGGTAGAGGATGTCAACGACGATGAATCCCAGCGCGATACCGATGCAGGTGGAGAACAGCAGGAGGGTCTGGTTAATGGCCATCTTTTTATTGTACTTTACGATGCCGTACATCATGTAGTAAAGGTTTGGTCCAGGGATCAGCGGGAATGCGCAGGAGGACAGGAAAATTGTCGCCGGCGCTTTATTGACTCTGGCCATGATGATGGCGTACCAGGCAACGACCATGGACGCGATCAGGGTCGCGACGAAGTTGCTTGGGTCAATTTTATAAACGATAACGTATGCGGCCCATGTGAAGAAGGCGCCGAGTCCGCAGTAGAAGATCTGCTTGCCTTTGACGCCGAACCAGATGGCGAATCCGGTGCAGGCGATGGTACAGGAGATCAGCTGTACGGCGACATTTGGGTTCATGTACATTACAGCACCACTCCTTTCAGCAGAATGATTGCGAGGGCGATTCCGGCGGCCAGGGCGGCTGCGCCGAGCATGGAGTTCAGGATGTTCAGAAATCCGGAGAAGATGTCTTTATGCAGGAGGTCGCGGAATCCGTTGGTGGTGCCCAGTCCCGATATCAACAGCATGACGACTCCGATGGTTATGCGGCCCGAGTGGTTGCCCATGCCGAAGTGGCAGGACAGGATGATGTAAATTTCCACCAGGAACATGATGACGAAGTTGTATACAAACGGATTTTCTTCGCGGTTTGCCAGGACGAATCCTAAGAACACGACCAGAATGGATGCGATGGTTGCGACAATGGTGTCCATGAAATCGCAGCCGAAGAATACGCCGAATCCTGCACCTCCCATGATGCCTGCGAGGTAGGTCATCCATTTTGGCTGAGGTTCTCTGCTCATGACCTCTTCGAATTTTCTGTGAATCGTCTCATGGTCCGGCTTCTTCTTAACGACGTATCTGGACAAGTTGTTCAGGTAGTCGAGACGGTCATAATTGGTTGCCGAACGGCTGATATGGCGGATCTGGGTGATGATGTCGCCTTCTTTGGTCTCAATGGTCGCCTGAAGATTGCTCACGATAACGAACACGTCGTAGCGTACGAACCCGTACGCGCGGCACATGCGGTACATACTGTCTTCCGCCCGGCTGACTTCGGCGCCGCAGATCAGCATGGCCTCGCCGATATCCAGGATTCCCTGAAGAATCTTGGCATAATCATACTCTCTTTCCACTGTCTGTCCCTTCTGCAGCATTCTGCTGTAAACTCCTTTTCCTAATAACTGATAATTGCATTCTGCGCAGCCTGGTAATCGGACAAAAGAAAAGCTGGCAAGAGGCCGCTTTTCAGTGCCCACATATAGTCTGCGCGGGTGTTGTCAGAATCGCTGAAACGTACTGTTTCCAACGGTATCAGCGCTCAATACCACTATAATAGCGAGAAGATCATGCAGTGTCAATGATTGATAGAAAATTGACGTGAGTTTTGGAAAAAGATACAAAAAATCCAGTCTGCCGCAGGCTGCAGGGATCTGCAGGCTGCGGTAGACTGGATACAATATACAGAAACGCCCGGGCCGGGAAGGGGAGATTGAAGTGTCTTTCCCTTTCCGGCCCAGGCTGTGCTGCTGCATCGTTTCCGGACAGGTGTTTTTGCGTTATGAAACAAGCCGAAGCCGGCCGGGAGCGTCAGCAGGTGGCATTTTTCGCAGTGCGGCAGAGCCTTAAGCTTCCTGGCCGGCTGCTTTTGTCACGCGGGAAGCTGCATTCGGAAGGGCACCGAACATGGCGATGACGAGCACGACTGCCAGAATCAGCATAAACAGGAAGGCGCTTCTGGAACCGGTCTGGATGCCACGGGAAAGCCCCTGGGCTGTCTGATGACGGGCAACAATAATGGATACAACCGATGTTCCGAGTGCGCCGAAGAGCTGCTGCATGGTATTGAATACTGCATTTCCGTCGGCGGAAAGCTCTGGCCTGAGTGCGCTCATTCCGTTGGACATTCCATTTCCGACGCTGTTGGTCTGACCGAAGGCAAATACGATGTAGGTGAACATCATGATGAGAACGGTTGGATGGCCGTGGAAGAGCAGGTTGAACAGAAGGACAGAAGCAAACATACAGAAGGCACCGGTCAGAAGCGGAAGGCGTGCGCCGAAGCGGTCGTAGATGCGTCCGGAAATTGGTGCGAATACGGCTGCGAATGCACATCCCGGGAGCAGAATACAGCCTGCGGCCAAAGCATCCTTACCGAGCGCAATCTGTGAGAAGTTCGGAAGGATGAAACCGATTCCCAGACAGTTGAACTGCATCAGAACAAAGGCCAGAAGCGCGCAGTCGAATCTTCTGGAATGAAAGACCTCAAGGCTGATTACCGGGGAAACAGATTCACCGGCGGATTCTCTTCTCATCTGCTGACGGGAGCGGAGGATAAAGAGCACCATCGCAAGGACGAAGCAGATCAGAAGTCCGAGGACACCTGCGGAAAGGAAGGAGCTGCTTCCCAGATTTCCAAGCATCATGACCAGGCAGGTAAAACCTGCAGCCAGGAGAATCCATCCGAAGAAGTCGAAGGATCCTGCGGATTTTTCTTCCTTCGGATTGTTGTGAATGCAGATGAGTCCGAGGATCAGCGCAAGAATCAGCACCGGAGTCAGTGTGATGAAAATCATTCTCCAGCCGAAGTATTTTACGATCAGGCCGCCAAGAGATGGCCCTACAGCAGGTGCTGCAGCAGGAATCAGAGATGCGACGCCCATCATGGTCCCGCGGCGGGCCGGGTGAACCTGGGTGAGTACGATGTTATACATCAGAGGAAGCGCAATTCCAGTTCCGACGCCCTGAAGCAGGCGGCCGGCCAGCATCAGAGAGAATCCCGGCGTAAAGGCGCAGAGCAGGGTTCCTGCAATAAATGTGGATGCTGCGGTGATAAACAGCTGGCGGAGGGTAAACTTCCGGTTCAGGAAGGAAGAGGTCGGCATGATGATCGCGAGCATGAGAAGATAGCCCGAGGTGATCCACTGCACGGTAGAAGTGCTGATGCTGAACTCCTTCATCAGGTCAGGGAAGGTAATGTTCATGGCCGTTTCCACGACGACACCGCAGAAAGACATGATGCCGGAAGCGACGACCGATAAAACGACCTTTGCGGGGATTTTCGGTATTTCGCCCTGGCGGGTTTTGCTAATTGACTGGTTATTCATGTTTCTCTAATACTCCTTTTGAAATGGTACGAGTCAGCCTGCAGGAAAGCAGACTTCGAGTTAAGATTAAGTTCATTCAGAAAGCGGCAGAATAGCGTATTCTGTATACGCGCGCAGCTCATGACAGTCGGACGATCTGTGCAGCGGTATTTCGCGGCCTTCAGGCTGACTGTGAACTACTGACTTCAGAATCTTCCATCAGATCGTCTTTTTCAATCGGATGTTCATGCATCAGCGTATAAGTTCTCTGAATGACAGATATCGTCGTGCGCATATCTTCTTCCGGAATTTCAGAAAGAAGTACGGCTAATTTCCGATGATAGCTGGTTCCGTAAATGTAGAACAGCTTTCTTCCGGCTTCCGTCGGGTGTACGGTGCAGGCGCGGCGGTCCTGCTGATTCTTTTGTTTGGTGACAAAACCTTTTTCTGCGAGTTCATTCACCAGCCTTGTGATGCTCGGCATGGTGGAATGCATTTTCCCTGCGATTTCGCTGACGCGGATACCGTTTTCCGGGGCGCTGCAGACGTATTCCATGATGTGAATATGCCTTGGTGTCAGATGGTCCGGAAGGTCCGGCATCATCGCGGGGATTTTTTTCGCGATGTGAAAGGAATCGATAAAACGTTTTGTCAGTTCGATGTCCATAACAGATCTCCATTCTCCATTACGGGCTGCCTGCCAGGAAATTTTGATTTCCCCGGTATATTCCTTATTGGGGGCCCCGCCAGAGAACATACTGAAGAATAAATCCAGTATATTCTGTGGGTCAGGGGAAAGGCAGCTCGATTGTTGTTCTAAGTAATTATTCAAGGTACTTATCTATAGTAATTAATATGGTGGGAGCTTGTCAAGGGTATATTGTATACATGGTGCGGCGTTTAGTCTGTATAATGATGCAAATTGAAAAGCCGGGAAATGGTTGTTTGAAGCGATTTCCCCGACTCCAATTAAAATAATATGTTTGGTTTGGCGCATTGATGACGCATCGCATTTCAAAAAATCAGTTTTTCAATTTACACCACATTTTGGACTTGACCCCACCACATGGATCTGACTATCAGGCCGCTGCAGGGCGGGAATTTAAAACGTTCCCGCCATATAGGTCCGTCCCCAGTCGCACAGGGCATTGATGACCGGCGCGAGAGTGAGCCCTCTTTCCGTCAGGGAATACTCCGTCTTTGGTGGGACGACCGGGTAGACTTCGCGGTGGATCAGGCCGTCCGCTTCAAGTTCGCGGAGCTGCTGTGTCAGCATTTTGGCTGTGGCCTGAGGAATGTAACGGTGGAGCTGGCTGTAGCGGAGTACACCGTCGTCCAGAAGATGATACAGAATGATTGCCTTGTATTTTCCGCCGATCTGGCTGAATGTCGCTTCGACAGGACAGTTATAAAGTTTTCCGTTTGTATTTTTATTCGTTTTATGTGCGTTGGACCCTTGAGATTTCAAGTTTTGTCCCTCCTATAGTTTCTAAAAGGATAGTATATTACATTAAAGTGCATTCTTACATAAATCAACTGTTGATGAGATTGTTATACCACGACAAAGGGAGAAGGCGCAAGGCCGTCCCTTTGATAAATATGAAAATGATGAACGATTGAAAGGAGCATAATGATGCAGAAGAATATTGGATCTGTAATGGGACTGTACCCGATACCGGCAACGATTGTGGGAGTGAAACTTGATGAAGGGGAAAGAGTAAACTTTCTTACGATTGCGCATGTAGGTGTGGTAGAGCATGGAATGTTTTCCATCAGTGTGGACAAGGCACATGAGCTGACGGACGAAGCGATAAAAAAACAGGGAGCGGTATCTGTGAGCTTGATCAGTCAGGATATGCTTGTGGCTGCAGACTACTGCGGAATTGCCAAGGGTGCGAAGACGGACAAGACGGATGTGTTTAAACATCACTTCGGAGAGCTGGGAAATGCCCCGATCATCGATGAGGCGCCGGTATCCATGGAATGTGAAGTCGTCGATTCCTTCGAGGCGGGCAATTTTACGAACTACATCCTGAATCCGAAAGCGACATATGTTCAGGAAGAATGCCTGAATGAGCGTGGAAAGATTGATTATGAGAAGGTTTCTCCGGTTCTCTTCGAGTTCCAGAATGCACGGTATTTAAGCACCGGAAAGGTGATCGGACAATGCTGGCAGGTTGGAAAGAACGATGAGAAATAAACCGGCGGAAACCTGGATATATAACATTAATGTAACCATACCATTCATAAATGTCTTTAAAACGATCTGCAGGGATTTCTGCAGGTCGTTTTTTTCTTCTTCGGTGAGATTCTGCAGGGCGAAGCGGTCGATGTCTTCTGTCATCTTCCGTACTTCCTTCATCGGTCAGCAGAACCTGGACTGCCCGCCGGTCATCAGGATCCGGATGGCGGTGGATCAGGCCCTGCTTTTCCAGGGACAAAGCGTATACATGTCAAGGGGACTTCCTTGCACGTGTGTTTTGCCGTATGATGGCGGCGGTATTAATATTCTTTATCCCCTGCATCAGTTAATTGTATATGTCTGGATTGCGCATTTTCTGAATATTGCAATTGACAAAGATATTCACTTGTGTATAATTATATGTACAAAGAGTGAACGCGTTCAATGAATCGGTTTAATAATTTTATACGTACAGGCTTCAATTGCATAAAACAGTTTCGAAGCAAAACGTTATGAGAGGGGAAGTTGTCACTATGGTTAATCAGAAATGTTATGAACTCGGCAGTGCTCCGTCCGTAATCCGTGAGCTGTTTGCTTATGGTCTGAAGAAGGCCGCAGAGGTGGGCCCGGAAAATGTCTACGATTATTCTCTCGGTAATCCGAGTATCCCTGCGCCTCCAAAGGTAAACGAGAGTATCCATAAACTGGTGGATACAGAAGATCCGATCAAACTGCACGGATATTCCATGGCTGCGGGCTTCGACGAGGTCAGAGAAGCCGTTGCCGCAAACCTGAGAAAGCGCTTCGGCATGGACATCAGGAAAGAAAATCTCTTCTTCACCTGCGGAGCGGCTCCTGCTATTACCGCTGTCTGCAGTGCGCTGAGGGTTTCCCATCAGTCAGAAATCATCGCGATTGCTCCGTATTTCCCGGAGTATAAGGTGTTCGTAGAGGGCGCCGGCGCCAAATTCAAGGTTGTTCCGCCTGATCGCGAGAATTTCCAGGTGGACATCGATGAACTGGAGAAATGCATCAGCGATCAGACACAGGCCGTCATCGTCAATTCGCCGAACAACCCGTCCGGTGTCGTTTATACGGAAGAGACGATCCTGGCGATCGGAAAGGTTCTTCATCAGAAGGCTGAAGAGTACGGCCATCCGATTTATATCATTGCTGATGAACCATACCGCGAGCTGGTTTACGGCGGCGTCAGGGTTCCGTTTATTCCGACGCTGTATGATAACACCATCGTCTGCTATTCTTATTCGAAGTCCCTGTCGCTTCCGGGTGAGCGTATCGGCTATGTTCTGGTTCCGGACGGCTGTGCGGACAGTAAAGAGGTGTTTGCTGCGGTTGCCGGCGCGGCCAGAAAGAACGGACATGTATGTCCGCCGACCCTGATTCAGCGTGTCATCGAGCACTGCGCGGATGAGATGCCGAACCTGAAGGCCTATGATGAAAACCGTGAGCTCATTTACAATTCTCTGAAGGATATGGGTTATGAGTGTGCCAAGCCGGACGGCGCCTTCTATCTGTTTGTCAAGGCTCCGAACGGCGATGCAAATGCCTTCTCGGAAAAGGCGAAACTGGATTACAATCTGCTCGTTGTTCCTGGAGACGGATTCGGATGCAGCGGATATTTCCGTCTTGCGTACTGCGTAGATCATGAGATGATCAAGCGTTCGCTCCCGGCATTCCAGAAAATGATCGATTCATACAAATAATTACAGCATCCTATGAGCTGCACTTGAAGCATCTGCCGGATCAGGGAATTCTGCGGGGACACGGTGATTCTGACCTTTCCTGCCCGTTTTCTCTTTTCCGGCGGACAAAGTGCAGACGTGAAAGGAATAAACGGGTTTAATTATGAAACGTAAACAACTGAATATTGTAATGATCATGGGACTTGCTCTGTTTGCAACCTTCTTTGGAGCAGGAAACCTGATCTTCCCGCCTTATCTGGGAAGAAATGTCGGATCAAGCTGGATGACCGGGTTCATCGGTTTCTTCATCATGGATGTCGGTCTGGCAACCATGGGTGTTCTGGCCGTTGTCATGAATCAGAAGGGCAGTATTGACGGAGTCGTTGATAAGATCGGCCATATCCCGGGTGTGATCTGTGTAACCGCGATTATCCTATGTATCGGGCCGGGACTCTGTATCCCGAGAACTGCGGCAACCACTTATGAGCTTGGAGTCAAGACGATGATCCCGTCTATGAACCACTGGGTATTCGGAGCAGTCTTCTTTGCGATCGTCCTTGCTCTGACGATTCGTCCGAATAAAGTTGTGGATATTGTCGGAAAGTTTCTGACCCCGGTGCTGCTGGCAGTTATGGTTATCATGATTGTCAAAGGAATTGTCGCACCGATTGGACATCCAGTTCATATTGGAGGAGAGGTTCCGTTAAAGGAAGGCATGCTGTCTGGATATCAGACGATGGACGGAATCGGCGGCATGCTGATGACACTGATGCTGATTACTGCTGCAAAAGGGTATGGATATACGGATAAAAAGTCGGTTTCCAGTCTGATCGCAAAAGCCGGAATCGTTTCCGGTGTTCTCCTGATGCTTGTCTACGGCGGACTGACCTTCCTGGGAGCAACCACATCGGGAAACAGCGCATTTGCAGGACTTGAAGAGGCACCGCTTCTGGTTGCCATCACCAACCGACTGATGGGAGGAGCCGGAGTAGGAATTCTGGCAGTTATCGTCTTCCTGGCCTGCCTGACCACAGCAATCGGACTGACTTCAGTAGCCGGAAACTATTTTGAGGAGCTGAGCGGCGGAAGACTGAAATATTCCCATCTGGTCGTTGCGATGACGATTTTCAGCTATCTGTTCTCTAATGTCGGACTGACAAAAATCATCAGTATTTCAGCTCCGATTCTTCAGATTATGTACCCGACTGTTCTGGTTCTTGTTCTGATGTCCTTCTTTGAGAAGGTGATTAAAGATCGTATGACCACCGGTTTTGCCGCTTACACAGCACTGGTTTATGAAATTCTGGCACTTGCGGCATCGATGGGTGCGCCGTTTGGATTTGTCAACAGTCTGCCCCTGTCAAAATTCGGCCTTGGCTGGATCCTTCCTGCACTGATCGGAGGGGTGGTCGGATCATTTTTCCATGGAAAACACTATGCAGAAACGATTGCAGAGCTTGACAGCGCATCTGGAAAAAAGCAGTATAGAAAGCCTGCTTCCGATGATGAGATGAAAAAGAATAAACGTGAAGCAGTGTAAAAGACAATAAAACAGACCCGTCAGTTTCTGTTTCCGGAAACCTGAACGTACAGACGGCAGTTTATGCGGACAGCAGAGATGGCGGAAGTGAAAAGCGGGAGTGAAAAGCGGGAGATTCGTGAACATGCGGAAGAGCATGAAGGCACCGGATCGCCCGCTCTTTTTTCACCTTGAACGTTGTTTTTTGTCGTAAGAGGATAAATAAGGTTGAGAATATTAGCTCATCATGCTAAAATTCTGACATGAGGAGGCTGATTGACATGGAAAAACGTGGGACAAGCAGGGGGCGGCAGGCGGAACGGATGCGGCAGCAGATTCAGCAGGCAGCGCTTGAGTTATTCAACCGCTATGGATTTGACCATGTCTCGATGGCCGATATCGCGAAGGCTGCCGGCTGTTCGACAGGTAATATTTATCACTATTTCCCGAATAAGGAAGCGCTGACAACGCAGATGACGACCTTCGTGGATGAGCGCTACGCGGAGTACGAGAAGGAGTATCTGACGGACACATCACGCAGCTGGCGTGAAAAACTTCTGAATTTTATCGGCTGTTCTCTTCTGGACAGTGTGAGCGACCAGGTGCTTTACTCCTGCTTTATTTACGGTCTGAAGAAACCGGAACACGGGGCGCTGAAAATCAGTGAACGCCGAGTCTGGATCAGGCTGCTGCATGAACTGGTCAGAGGCTGTCAGGAGGAAGGAAGCATCGCCAGAACGTACGATGAAGATGAGATTGTTCACGATCTGGTGATTCTGCACCGGGGAATTCTGTTCGAATGGCGGATCGATGAAGAAAAGTTCGATTTGCAGGAAAAAGGCCGCAGTCTGGGGGAAATATTTCTCCGGGGTCTTGAGGCAGATAAATAGAACATGAAAATAAATTTCTGAATATATATTAAAATATGACATGGAGGCTGAACATGAAACTGATCATTATTGCGCCAAGGGGGAAAATGGGAAGACTGGTCACGGCATCAGCGGACGCGCGTGAAGGTGTGGACATCGTCGCGGGCGTTGCACCTTCCGGAAGGGACTATGTCGGACAGGACATCGGCATCGCCTCAGGACTTGGGAAAGAAATCGGCGCTCCGGTCGTTGACGACCTTGAAGCTGTCATTGACCAGTGCGATGCGATTATTGATTTTTCAACGGTTGAGCAGGGAATGAGGACGCTTGCATCTGCGAGGAAGCATAAGAAAGCGCTTCTTACCGGAACGACTGGATTCTCTGATGAACAGCGAAAGGCTTTTTCTGATGCGGCGGCAGAGATTCCGGTGATGCTGGCGGCCAACCCTTCTATGCAGGTGAATCTGCTCTACCGGCTTCTGGAAATGGCGGCAAAAGCGATCGGTGATTCCACAGATATTGAAGTTGTGGACATGCACGACAGAAATAAGCTGGATGCGCCGAGCGGAACCGCCAGTGAAATCGGTGAGCTTCTCTGCAATGCGCTTGGAAAATCCATGAAGGAGGATGCCGTTTATGGGCATGTCGGAGAGGGACGCAGAGAAGAAGGTTCGATTGCCTTTCATTCCATCCGCGGCGGCGACTGGCCGAGCAGCCATACTGTCTATTTTATCGGAAACGGAGAGCGGCTGGAGATCACACACCATGCTGTAAACTGGAAATGTTTTGCAGAGGGGGCGGTCACGGGAGTCCTGTATCTGACCGGAAAAAGGCCGGGTGCCTACACGATGCAGGACTGTCTGGGATTATAGAGTATGTAAAGTTACAGGAGAAGTAAGGAGGAGAACGTAATGGCAGAGGAAAAGAAGAGCATTCTGGTCATTGGAGGCGGTCCGGGCGGCTATATTGCAGCCATTCGCGCGGCGCAGCTCGGCGCGGAGGTTACCGTTGTTGAGAAGGACAAGCTCGGCGGGACCTGCCTGAATGTAGGATGCATTCCGACCAAGTGTCTGCTGCACAGCGCAGAGGTTTTCAGCGAAGTGAAAAACTGTAAATCACAGGGAATCAAGGTTTCTGACGTGGAGCTCGATTTTCCTTCGGTCATTAAGCAGAAAACCCGAATTTCAAGAAAACTGGTTGCCGGAGTAAAGAGCCTGCTCCGTGCCAACAAGGTTACAGTGATCACAGGCTCAGCCCGTTTTACCGGTCCGAAGAAAATCGAAGTTACAGAGAAGGACGGCAGCAGGACGGAAATGACACCGGATGATATCATCCTTGCAACGGGTTCCGTCAATGTCGTACCTCCAATTCCGGGTCTTCAGGATAATCCGGCCTGCGTCGATTCTACAGGCGCACTGTCGCTGAAGGAGCTTCCGGAATCCATGATTGTCATCGGCGGCGGAGTGGTTGGTCTGGAACTGGCCTGCGCATATGCCCAGTTCGGAACCAGAATCACTGTCATCGAGGCACTGGATCACATTCTTCCGATGCTGGACGGAGAAATCACCGAAATCGCGGCCGCCCAGATGAAGAAGATGGGCATGAAATTCCATCTGGAATGCCCGGTAGAAGAAGTCCGAAGCACTGAGGACGGCGGGGCAGAAGTCATCTGCCTGAATAAGCAGACCGGACAAAAAGAATCCTTCAAGGCAGAAAAGGTGCTGACGGCAATCGGAAGAAAAGCCTGTGTCGACACACTGGATCTGGAGAAGAGCGGAATCGCTTTCGACAAAGGTGGAATTGAAGTGGATGACCGCATGCAGACGAATGTTCCGGGCATTTACGCCATCGGCGACTGCGTAAAAGGCAGAACCCGCCTGGCGCATACCGCTTCCGTCATGGGGGAAATCGCAGCCGAAAACATCATGGGACAGCATCAGCTTTACGATGAGAAAACCAATGTCACTTGTGTATATGTAGAGCCAGAGGCTGCAGCTGTCGGTCTGACCGAAGAGCAGTGCAGAGCGCAGAATCTGAATTATAAGGTGGGGCGGTTCCCGCTTGTAGCCAACGGAAAATCCGTGATTCTGAACGGAGGCGTGGGCAGCGTAAAAATCATCGCAGATGCAGAAACAGAGAAAATCCTGGGCGTCCATATGATCGGACCGAGAGCCAGCGACCTGATTGCAGAAGGCGCTCTGGCCATCCGCATGGGAGCGGCTGTGGATGATCTGATCAGCACGATTCATTCTCACCCGACCGTTTCTGAATCTGTCCGCGAGGCGGCACTGGACCTTCAGGGAAGAGTGCTGAACATGCCGCCGGCAGTACCAAAGAAGAAAAAATAAAGTTTTTATCAAATAACAGAAAGGGGTAATGGACATGTTTGAAGCAGGATTTATTTATGTATTTCCGGGACTGGATCCGGAGGAGCAGAAGGCGCAGATTCCTTCTGAGAAAATTAATATGAACGTCATTGGTGTCAGTAACTATGATCAGGCGGAAAAGGCGGCGAAAGAACTCGTTGCAAAAGGCTGCACGGCGATCGAGCTGTGCGCTGGCTTTGGCGTTGAAGGTCTCGCCAGAATCAAGAAGGCTGTCGGCCCGGACATTGCTGTCGGAGCCGTCCGCTTTGACTTCCATCCGGGACTCGACTTCAAGAGCGGAGACGATGTATTTTAGAATAGAACCATAATAAGAAGGAGCGCTGCTGGATCAAATGTAATGTTTGATGCTGCGGCGTTTTTTAATATATAGAACATAGATCATAATTGAATACTACTAATTTTCAGGGTTGACTGAATATTGCTACTTGGATATACTTTGGTATAGAGCAGGTATACTGTGATGAGAAATCAATCTTTTTTGAAAGTAGATGACTCTTAAGATGGTACTTAAAATTGTGATAATGTGATATTTAAACAATGAAAGAGAGGATATGAAGCAACAAATGGGTAATTTATCGAGAATGCAGGGATCCCCCTGGCATGTAGAACGTATGGAACGCGGAGACGGGGACAAGAGACGTCATCGCAGCAGATGCGTTCATTATCATAAGCAAGAAAAACACTGTGACTACTATCATGGCACGTGCTTCGGATCAGCCCATTGCGGACATTACAAAGAAGGTAATAGTAGGAATAAGAAATTTGTTGATTCGGTCAGAAAAGAGAATGATCAAGTGAAGAAAAACGACGTGTCGGGATCTGGAATAACGAGTATAACGAGTATTGAGATGTTTGGAGTACGCACGGGTACGGAGGAAACCCCGTTTGTTAAACGATATAGCAAAGTAACATTTCAAAGAAGGTGTTAACATGTCCATTATTGGTGCATTCATGGTTCCCCATCCGCCGATTATTCTTGCAGAGGTCGGCAGAGGAGAGGAACATAAGATTCAGAAGACTTTGGATGCGTATATGCAGGCGGCGCGGGAGATCGCAGATCTGGATCCGGAAACCATTGTGATTTCTTCTCCGCATAATGCCATGTATTACGATTATTTCAATATATCCGCCGGAGAGCGGGCATACGGGGATTTCAGCCAGTTTCGCGCCCCGCAGGTCAGTTTCGATGTGAAATACGATGCGCAGATAATACAGTCTATCTGCAGTCAGGCAGAACAGGAGCATTTTCCTGCCGGGACGCTCGGCACGCAGAGCGAACTTGATCACGGCTTCATGATTCCGCTGTATTTTCTGAAGCAGCAGGGATTTACGGATTTTGATACCGTTCGGATCGGCCTTTCCGGGATGCCACTGAAAGACCATTACCGCCTCGGCATGATGGTGAAACAGGCGGCAGAAGAGACCGGAAAACGTGTCGTCTACATTGCCAGCGGCGACCTTTCCCACAAGACCCGCGCAGAGGGTCCTTATGGTTATGATCCGCACGGCCCGGAGTACGACAGAAGGATCATGGACGTCATGGGAAGAGCGGCGTTCGGTGAACTGTTTGATTTCTCCGATGTATTCTGCGAGCAGGCGGCGGAATGTGGGCACCGCTCCTTTGTTATGATGGCGGGCGCCCTGGACCGGACAAAAGTTGAAGCTGCAAGGCTGTCTCATGAAGATGTATTTGGCGTTGGCTACGGGGTATGCACTTACAAAGTTCTGGGGGAGGATCCGTCGCGCAATTTTCTTGACCGGCAGGAAGAGAAAGAAAGCGAGCGGCTTGCAGAAAAGAAGGCTGCCGAGGATTCGTACGTCCGTCTTGCGAGAGCGTCTGTGGAAAGCTGGGTTTCCACGCATCAGAAGATGCAGCTTCCAGATTCCCTGGAAGAAGGGCTGAAAAACCGCCGGGCAGGCGCCTTTGTCACCCTGCATAAGGATGGACGCCTGCGCGGCTGCATCGGCACGATCCTTCCGGTCAGAGACAGCCTCGCAGAGGAAATCATAGAAAACGGCATCAGCGCTTGCTCCAGAGACCCACGCTTCCCGGCAGTCGAGCCTTCTGAGTTGCCTGAGCTGGAATACAGCGTTGACGTTCTGGGCGAGCCGGAGCCGATTGAGTCAAAGGACCAGCTGGATGTAAAGAAATACGGAGTGATCGTCAGCAAGGGCGGAAGAAGGGGACTTCTCCTTCCGAATCTTGACGGGGTCGACACAGTAGACCAGCAGATTGCCATCGCAAAAGAAAAAGCCGGAATCGGAAAGCGGGAACACGGTGTACAACTGGAGCGTTTTCAGGTCGTCCGCCATTACTAATCTGCAATCCCGAAGAACAAGAGTAGGCAAACTTCGGGAATTGCGCAGAAAGAAGCCGGTTCCCGAAGTCAAAGATAAAAGTTCGGGAACCTTCGATTTATAACCGCGATCCCGAAAATTAAGAGACAGTTCTTTCGAGATCGCGGGTTTTGGGTATCGGGATTCAGAACTTAAGTTTACAAGAATAATATTATGGAAAGGATTGAGGCTGATGAAATGTGAGGTTTGTTTTCATCACTGTGAGCTGGAAGACGGACAGATCGGATTCTGTCGGGCCAGGAAGTGCGCCGGCGGCAGAATCCGGTCTGTGAATTATGGGAAACTGACAGCGCTGGCGCTTGATCCGGTTGAAAAAAAGCCGCTTCAGAGATTCTGTCCGGGCAGCATGATCCTGTCATGCGGCAGCTACGGATGCAATCTTGCCTGTTCTTTTTGTCAGAACTATGAAATCTCCATGGCGGGCGAAGAAAACAGCAGAACGGAATATCTGCCGCCGGAAAAACTTGTAAAACTGGCGGAGCAGCTTGTGCCGCGGGGAAATATCGGGATTGCTTTTACCTATAATGAGCCGCTGGTCGGATATGAATATGTGAGGGATGCGGCAGAGCTGGCGCGTGGGAAGGGATTGAAAACTGTGCTGGTGACGAACGGGACAGCAGAGATTCCAGTGCTGGAGGAGGTTTTGCCGTATATTGACGCGATGAATATTGATCTGAAGGGATTTACGGAGGAGTATTATTCCAGGAACTGCAGGGGAAGTCTTTCGCAGGTAAAGGCGTTTATTGAGCGGGCGTGCATGGACTGCCATGTGGAGCTGACGACGCTGATTGTACCTGCGGAAAATGATGCGGAAGAAGAAATGGAGCAGGAGGCGGCATGGATTGCGTCGTTAAATGGAGGCAGAGGAAAAGAAATTCCGCTGCATGTAACCAGATTTTTCCCGCGTTACCACATGTCAGACCTTCGGCCGACACCGGTGAGAACGGTGTATCATCTCGCGGAGATTGCACGGAAGAGCTTGAAGTATGTATATACGGGGAATTGCTGATGCAATGAATATGTGGTTGTGCAGATACCCGGGAACTGGTAAAATGACAGAAAACAGGGAAAATTAGGAGATTACGGACAATAAATTGGACTAAATGAGGATGTTTTGCGATGGATATTCAGAAAGTAAAGGTATATCTCTGTGCGATTGACCGGGGTAGTCTGTCGAAGGCGGCGCGGGCGTTCGGCTACACGCCGTCCGGGGTCAGTCATATGATGCAGGCGCTGGAAGATGACGTGGGATTTCCGCTTTTTGTGAGGACCAAGAGGGGAATCCTTCCGACTGACGATGCACTGCGGGTTCTTCCCGGACTGAGAAAACTCTGTGCGCAGCATGATGCAGTAGAGCTGCAGGCGGAGGAAATCCGGGATATGGACAGGGGCGCGGTGAATATTGCGTCGTATTCCAGTATCGCGAGTCAGCTCCTGCCTAAGGTCGTCGCTGCGTTTCACCGGGATTTTCCGAATATTAAAATCAATATTCGCGAGGGCGTATGGCAGGAGGTATCTAATTATCTAATCGAAAAGTGGGCGGATCTCGGGTTTTACAGCTACCGTCCGACGATCCGGAGCAGATGGGTGCCGCTGATGCAGGACCGGATGATGGTGGCCCTTCCGCCGAACCATCCGCTGGCGGACCGAGAATCGGTATCTCTGGAAGAGCTGAAAGATGAAACGTTCATTATGCCGGCGTTTGGAATGGATCTGGATGTTATGGATGTTATGAAAGATGCAGATATAAAGCTGAACAGCATGATTACCACGCTTGAAAATTATTCTGCGATCGGTCTTGTAGAGGAGGGTGCCGGAATTCTCATTACTCAGGAATTGGTGACACGGGGAAGAACCAACCGTATCCGGCTTCTTCCGCTTAATCCGCCGATGGAAATTGAACTGGGCGTATCCGTCCCGATGGCATCCGAAATGAGGCCGCAGGTGAGAACTTTTGTGCGGTACGCAAAAGAAATGATTACAGATATGTAATCATTTTATTGTCTGCCCGTTAGACGACAACAAGGTTCCCGGGCACCCACCCGACGCTTCAGCGTCGTGGAAGGGTGGAGTTCTTATTTTCTGAAAACAAAGACTATCATGCATTTTCACCTCTGAATGTTGCTGCGAGCAGTATCTTTATACTGCCTGCGGCATATTTTTTACGCTTGCTTGATGCAGATGTGAAGAATATGCATATTCAATATGAAACAGTTTCGCTATCGCAAAACGTAATAGTATGTTAATGTATTGTCAGACAGAAGATACAGTACGCGGCAGAGAGGAGGCACAGCATGCGGTATCGGATCATCACCAACAATCGCAAGGCAAGGAATGCGTTTGCAGGTATCCATAATCTGGAGGTGGTTTTTCTGGAAGGCGAGGGTTACCGGGATGTCCTGGTAGAAGTCCGCTCGCTGGTCCAGCAGGGATGGCACTTAATCACTCATCCGCTGGCGAGCAACCTCAAGCCGATGCAGTGTCCGTATAAAACAGTGATTGTATCAGAATCAGAATGTGCGGGAACATTCCTTGAAGATGAAGAGATGATCGAACGCAGCATTGAGGCCGTGGACAAACTGACCGGGGGAAGAATCGAACTTCCGGACTGGCCGGAAAAGATCCTGTCTGATTATCAGACGGTTGACCTTGCTGTTGTGAAATCTGCGATGGAGCAGTCACTGCTGCAGCAGAACATTTCTGCGGGACGGTAGCTGGCTGCCGCAGCGAGGGCAAAGGCTTCCCTTGCAAGGGGATATTTGTCGTAAAATAATATACAAAATATTCATAATCATATGATATATAAACGCGTTTAAATAATATTAGTGATCACTGCAACGGGAAAAAGCAAAATAGGAAAAATGCAGAATCAGGAGGTGCTGAGTAATGAAACTCGAGCTTGGAAAAGTCCATGTGCAGGACGTCCGATTTGGAGAAAAAACAGAAATTCGGGACAAGGTGCTGTACATTCAGGCAGAAGAACTGGAACAGGAAATCTTGAAAGATGACCGGCTTCAAGGTTGCAAAGTTGAGCTGGCAAAGCCGGGAGAATCGGTGCGAATCACACCGGTAAAGGATGTTATAGAGCCGCGGCTGAAGATGGACAGCGATAGCTGCGTATTCCCGGGAATAATGGGAAAGGTAAAGGAAGTAGGCAGCGGAACGACGTACTGCATGGACGGCGTCTGTGTTGTCACGGTCGGAAAGATCGTCGGCTTTCAGGAGGGCGTCATCGATATGAGCGGTCCGGCGGCGGAATACTGCCCGTTTTCACAGACTCTGAATGTCTGCATCGTCATGGAGCCTGTGGACGGCCTGGAAACTCATGTCTATGAGGCGGCCGGAAGAATGGCAGGGCTGACTGCTGCGACGTATCTTGCGAAGACGCTCGCCGATCAGGTGCCGGACGAGGTAGAGACGTATGAGACAAAGCCGCTTCTGGAGCAGGCGGCGCAGTACCCGGATCTTCCGAAAGTGGGATATATCCACATGCTGCAGTCTCAGGGACTTCTTCATGATACCTATTACTACGGCGTTGATGCTAAGCAGATCGTGCCGACGGTGATGTATCCGACAGAGATCTTTGACGGAGCAATTGTGTCCGGAAACTGCGTAGCGCCGTGCGATAAGGTGACAACGTATCATCATGAACACAACCCGGTTATCGAGGATTTATATAAGCAGCACGGAAAAACACTGAACTTCATGGGTGTTATTCTGACCAACGAGAATGTATTTCTGATGGATAAGGAACGCCACTCCGATATGACCGCCAAACTTTGTGAATATCTGGGTTTGGACGGCGTACTTCTCACAGAAGAGGGATACGGAAATCCGGATACCGACCTGATGATGAATTGCCGGAAAGTATCGCAGAAGGGAGTCAAGGTCGTCATTATCACGGACGAGTTCCCGGGACGCGATGGAAAGTCGTACTCTCTTGCAGACGTCTGCGATGAGGCAGACACCATGATTTCATGCGGAAACGGAAATATTGTCATTCATTTTCCTGCCATGGACCGCGTAATCGGAACACAGGAATTCATCGAAATGCAGATCGGCGGCTGGGTCGGCTGCAAGGACGAAGACGGCGGGTTCGACGCGGAAATCCAGATTATCATCGCGTCTACCATCGCAAATGGCTATAACAAACTGTGCGCAAGAGGATTTTAGGGACAAAGGGAGAAGGTGCAAGATCATGAAAAAAAGAATCGTACATTACATCAATCAGTTCTTTGCTGGAATCGGCGGCGAAGAGAAAGCCGATATTGAGCCTTTTTCCAGAGACGGCGCACTGGGGCCGGGAACGGCCTTTCAGAAGCGGTTCGGGGAGGATGCAGAAATCGTCGGAACCATTGTCTGTGGAGATAATTATTTCGGATCCAATATCGACAAGGGCGTTGTACCGCAGCTCCTGGAGATGATTAAGACTTATCAGCCGGACGGATTTATCGCGGGACCGGCATTTAATGCGGGCCGCTATGGTACCGCCTGCGGAACCATAGCCAAGGCCGTGCAGGATGAACTGCAGATTCCCGTCGTCAGCGGAATGTATGAGGAGAATCCGGGAACCGATATGTTCAGAAAAGATCTCTACATTATTAAGACAGGTGATTCTGCAGCAGGAATGAGAAAAGCCGTGCCGAAGATGGCAGATCTGCTTCTGAAAATGCTGAAGAGTGAGGAAATCCAGGGCCCGGATAAAGAAGGCTACCATGAGCGCGGCATCCGTGTGAACTATTTCAACGACCGCAGAGGTTCAGAACGGGCGGTAGAGCTTCTGGTCAGAAAGATCAAAGGAGAAGAGACTTGGACCGATTATCCGATGCCGAAGATCGACCGTGTTGATCCGGCTCCTCCGATTAAGGATCTGAGCCATGCAAAAATTGCCCTGGTCACATCTGGAGGAATCGTTCCACAGGGAAATCCGGACCATATCGAATCGTCATCCGCGACGAAATGGGGAAAATATTCCATTGCGGGCATGGATCATGCAGATAAGAAGGACTTTATGACGGTTCACGGCGGATATGACCGTGCCTTCATTACCGAAGATCCGGATCTGTGCATCCCGGTCGATGCTCTCAGAAATCTGGAAAAAGAAGGCGTGATCGGTGAACTGACCGATTATTTCCTGACCACAACCGGAACGGGAACATCCACCAATAACGCAAAAAGATTTGCTGAAGAATACGTGCCAATGCTGAAAGAAGACGGCGTAGACGGCGTTCTCCTGGTCAGCACCTGAGGAACCTGCACACGATGCGGTGCATCGATGGTAAAAGAAATTGACCGTGCAGGCATCCCGGTGACCCATATCTGCACAGTCGTGCCGATTTCTCTCACGATCGGAGCCAACAGGATCGTTCCGGCTGTCGGAATCCCGTATCCGCTGGGCGACCCGAATCTCGGAGAGAAGAAGAGCTATGAAATCCGTGAGGGCCTGGTCAGAAGAGCGCTTCACGCACTGACCGTACCAGTAGACAAGCAGACCGTTTTCGAAGGGGATGATCAGTAGATCGGAGGCGGTTCTTAATGAAGAAAATTGGTAAAAGTCTCGGATTCTGCGGATCCTGTATCGCCTTTTACATCGGAGCCGGTTTTGCAACGATGCAGGAAGTCATGCAGTATGAAGCATCCTATGGCAGCAGATTCGGCCTGGTCATCATGACGGCCGCGCTGATCTATATCTATACAGATATATCCTTTGCCGTAAACGGAAACCGCTTCCATCTGGAACACGGTACAGATATCTTTCAGCATTACTGCGGAAAATATATCGGGACCTTCTTTAAATGGTTTTCTGTCGTGTTCTGTTATCTCTGCTACATCGTCATGTGCGGAGGAGCTAATTCCACGGCATCCCAGCAGTGGGGACTTCCATCCGGTGTCGGCGCGGCAATCCTGATGATCGCTGTCATCGCCACGGTCGTATTTGGTCTGGACAGCATTCTGAATACCCTGAGTAAGATCGGGCCAGTGATTATCGTTGTCCTGCTGATCGTGTCCATCGCGGCCTGCGTAAAGGGTGCCGGAAATTTCCAGGAGAACCTCAGGGCTGTGGACAGCGGAAAATACCATCTGACACAGGTGGGAAACGGAAATCCATTCGCATCCGGAGCCTCATACGGCGGTTTCGTCGTCATCTGGTTCTCCTCCTTTCTCTGTGAGATCGGTGCCAAAAAACCGCCTGAAAGAGGTCCGGGCAGGAATTCTGAGTTCTGCGCTGTTCATCTTCGGTGTTGCCGTTCTCTGCTGTATTGCTCTGATTTCTCATATTGATCAGCTTGCACACGCAGATATCCCGGCACTGATTCTCGCCGGACTGATCAGCCCGTGGTTCTCACAGATTCTTGCAGTGATTGTCTTCTGCGGAATTTACACAACTTCCGTGCCGCTTCTCTGGACCAGCGTCGGAGCTCTTGCAGACGACAAAAGCCGAAAGTACAAGCTGCTGACGGTAATTTTAGGAATCGCCGGCTTCGTGATTGCCTGCTTCTTCCCGTATAAGACCTTGGTCAACGTGTTCTACGGACTGAACGGCTATCTCGGTTTCCTGCTGATTGCCTTTATGATCGTGCAGGATATCAGAAGACGGGGAATTTTATCTGGGAAATCTGAACGAAAGCAGAATGAAGAGGAAAAAGCAGCGTAAATAGATATTCATACAGGAATCAGTCATACTTTATTCTGACTGCCAGACCCGGGATTCTCTTATTGAGGACCCGGGTCTGATTTTTGCCGCAGCATGCCATATTGACGATGCCGCAGCCCGACTATATTATTAAGAGAGGAGGTCTTTAGAGATGAAAGATATTCGAACGGAAATCATTGAAACAGTACAGAAAGAATACGAGACCGGACTGGTAACCATGTATGAAGGAAACGCGTCTGCACGTGTCGGCGACCGCGTCTATATTACACCGTCTCATGTCGCAAAACCGGATTTGACGGAAGATATGATTATTGAAACGGATCTTCAGGGAAATATCCTGAGAAAGAAAGAGGGACTGAAGGCATCGTCCGAGCTGATGATGCATCTTGAAGTTTACCGCCTCAGAGATGATGTTCAGGCCATCGTGCACAACCACAGTGTATTTACGACTGCATTTGCGATTGACGGCATGGACATCCAGTCAGATGCTCTGACAGAGATCAACCTGACCTTTGGAAAGATTCCCTGCATCCCATACGGCAGGCCGGGAACCCCGCACATTTACGAGCACTTTAAGGATTATCTGAAGGATTATCCTGCAGTGCTGCTGGCCAACCACGGACTTCTTACATTCGGAAAGACCCTCAGAGAGGCATATTCCATGGCGGAAGCTGCAGAGAACATTGCGAAGACCCTGTATGTGGCGAAACAGCTGGGGAAACCAGCTGATCTTCCGGAAGAAGAGCTGAAGCAGCTGAGGAAATAGAGCAGGAGCAGCCACTGAGCTTTCCTGGACTGTTCCTGCAGAAAGCTATGTCTATTTCACATACCAGATCTGTGCTGTCGGAAGCAATCCGAAAGCTGCGTCGCTGAAAACCGGCGCGACGGCAGTATATGCACAGAACGATACGGATGATGACATCACGAAATGATATATTAAAAACGTGAGCGGGATGGTACAATGTTGTTGTCAGAACGTGAATAAGGTGGAAGTGAAACTTCCGGAAATGAATGAGATATTGTAACTGAAAAAGATTATGACTGAAGAAACCGGGTTCCAGAAAGCCGTACAGCATCCTTGGAATCCGGTTTTTAAATGGGATTAATTATCTGATTTTTCCCCTTCTTTAGAAGAACACCTTCAGTACGAAGCTTCCGATGAATACAGAAGTGATCGTTACGGTGACGAATCCGGCAACCAGCATCTTCGGCATCAGCACGTTGTAGAGTGCCTGGTGTTCCAGATCGTTCTTTGCCAGGGCGTCGCAGACGTCATTGGTCAGGATCATGGTGTTCGGGAATCCGAATGTGCAGGTCAGTCCCAGGGCGATGGCCAGGCTTGCCGGCATCTTGATGACGCGGGACAGAAGCAGGCCCGTAACGACGGTTCCGAAAATGCCCAGAACCATGACAATGACAATCGGACGAATGTAGCTTAAGAACATGTGCGGAGTGACGCCGACATAGTTTCCAAACAGTACGCAGGCTGCGAGGAAGGTGACGATTCCGGCAGATTCTGTGTGGTCCAGCGTTCCCTTTGGAAGGAATCCGGTTTCAACGGCAGCCCATCCCAGAATGATGGAGATAACGAAAGGATGAATGGCTCCGCCAACCAGGTTGGAAAGGAAGGCTGCCAGGGAAGAGATCAGACCGACTTTCAGAAGAGTTACCGGAACACGGTCCAGCATCTGCGGCATCTGCAGAAGCTTGCGCTGCGGTGCAGGAGCTGCGGCAGAGACCAGAATCAGAGAATCCCCGTTCGGACCGGCAGCTCTCTGGGCTTTTCCCGGGAGAAGTCCAGGATCCTTCTTTTCTTCGATGCCGTCATTGGCCCATTTTCTGACGTTTTCCGGGTTCTTCAGGAAATTCTTCGCGTATTTTCTCAGGTAGTGGGAGCAGACCGGCTGTCCGAAAAAGCTCTGGGCCATGCTCAGAATCGTGAAGAATCCGACGACGGCGGTAAGTCCGCGCGGCTTCAGGACGGAAGTAAACATCAGGACGACTGCGCTTCCTCCTGCGTAAACAGCGGAGCCTACATATGCGTACTGCGGGTTGATGAAAAGCGGTCCGACGAGCAGGATGATCGCAGTAGAAACTGCAAGGCCCGCCAGGCAGATGACGATGGTTTTGATCTGCCTTTTCATCTCCGGCGTGTCAATTGTCGTGCCCAGCATGGTGATCATCAGGGTGACGGCCATCATGCCGAATCCGCCGATGGTGGACTGGCTGAAGGTGTTTTTCGGGATCAGGCCGATCCACAGTCCAATCAGAACGATCGCGCCTCGCGCGACCGAGGACGGGAACTTTGCTTTTGTAACGGCTGCGATAACATCGCCGGCTGCGTAAATCAGCAGGACGATGGTCAGTGCGTAAATAGCGCTCATAATAAACTCTCCTTGATCATAGTATCTGTTCTGACCTGCAGTCTGGAATGCGGGTCAGGAATTATTCATCGGTCAGTTTCTTGTTTCCCGGAGGGAAGGGGATCCGTGTATCTCCCTGACCGGCTGGCTTTTGTCCCTGGATCAGTGCTCCTGCAGGAAGCGGTATGCGCTCTGGCAGTAGACCGCGGCTCCGACAGGCAGGGCATCCTCATCGAACAGGACTTTCGGGTTGTGGTGCGTCACGTCCGGGCCGGCGAGGGAGCCGGTTCCAATGTGGAAGTAGACGGACGGCACGCGGCTGGCGACCGCGGTGAAGTCCTCCGTTCCACCGAATTCATGGAGTTCCTCGACCATGTCATCGCCGAGCATTTCTCTGAGATAGCCTGGGATGCAGCTGCAGAGGGCGGGGTCGTTGTACATCGGCGGCATGCCGTAGACAAAATCGACCTCGGCGCTGCCTCGGAAAGCAAGGGCGATTCCCTCGCTGATTTCCTTCACCCGCTGTTTCAGGAAGTCCCGGCGTTCCTGGGATGCCGCGCGTACGGATGCTTCCATGACGCAGGTCCCGGCTTCCGTGTTGCAGCTGTCGCCGCCGTGAATCATGCCCACCAGCACAATGGAGCGTTCGACGTTGGAAACCTCCCGGCAGTTCAGTTCCTCGAGTCCCGTAATGATGTGGGCAGCGATGTTGATGGCATCGATACCGGTCTCCGGGGATGCGCCGTGGGCCTGCTTTCCATGCACGGTGATGAGGATGCAGTCGCCGGAGAAGGTGGAGTACCCCGATTTATAGGTGATCTTTCCGACCTCGGAAATCTCTCCGTGGCCGGAAGAGGTGTGCAGGCCGACTGCAAAATCGACTTTCGGGTTTTCCAGAAGTCCGTTCTTAATCATTTCATCTGCGCCGCCCAGAACTTCTTCTCCCGGCTGGAACATGAACTTGACGCGGCCTTTCAGATCGCTCTCATGCTGCTTCAGGATCTTCGCCGCGGCCAGAAGCATGGCCGTGTGCAGGTCGTGGCCGCAGGAGTGGCAGTTCCCGTTCTCTGCCGCAAAGGGGAGGCCGGTCGCTTCTTTCATCGGAAGCGCATCCATGTCGCCCCGTAGCAGAATGACCTTTCCGCTCTTTCCGCAGACCGCGGTCACACCGGATTTTCCGCAACGCTGCGGCTCATATCCGTAAGACTTCAGCTGGTCGATGACGAAGGCGCTGGTCTTGGGAAGGTCCAGCCCCAGCTCCGCGAACTGGTGCAGAGTGCGCCGGTTCTTTACGATCTCCTCTTTCATATTCTCTGCTTCTTTAAGAAATTCAATCATTCCATCCTCCAATCTCTTTTGCTTCTGCCTGTTGGCGGACAGAAAAAGTAATTTCCTCATCACAGCCCTTTCAGCTTTTTATTTGGACAAAAAGAAAAATCCCAAGAGGAAAATGCTCTGTTTTCCTCCTGGGACGAAATTTCAAAATCCGCGGTGCCACCCAGTTTGATCAGCTGAATTCTATAACTCAGCGATCCTCTCATCCGCATACCAACATATACGCTGCCCTGTACGATTGCAGATTCGTCGAGGCATACTCTCCAGCCGGCCAGTTTGAATAAGATGGTCATTTTCCGGATTTCACCCCACCCTCAAAAGCCCATTCGGCTGCAGTTTCCGCGCCGCAATCTCAGCATCTGCGGCTCTCTGTACCTTCCCGTGCAGCTTACTCACTCTTTCTCAACGGTTTGTCTGTGATGAACTTGTGAATATAACTTAACATTGATCATGAAATTTGTCAAGAAACAGTGTGGATTTTTGTGGGAACAGACAATAATCTGAGCCGGCGCTTAAGGGAAATTTAATAATTGGCCATGCATGGATGTGCTATAATGACAGCACCTGAAACAGAATCTTCACAGTAGATCTGTCCGACAGTCAGATCGGTAAATTTCAAGGAGGGAATAGAAATGGCAAAACGTAATTTAAGCGCAGACTGGGTATGCCCGAAGTGCGGAAACAGAGGGGCTGATGTGGATCAGTTCCAGGCGACAGGTGGAAGCTTTGCGAAAATGTTTGATGTGCAGAATAAGAAGTTTACAACGGTTTCCTGCAGACGCTGCGGGTATACGGAATTGTATAAAGGTGATACCAGCACGCTGATGAATATCCTGGATTTCCTGACGGATTAAGGCAGAATGTCTATGTGACTATTCTGTATATGATGCAGAGAATCGGGTCGTTGAAGAAGAACGTTTCGGGAGATAAACCGGACGTTCTTCTTTTTATGTTCTTTCCTCAGATGTTAAATTATTGAAGCGAATGAGGCAAATATGAGGTTACAGAAGGTCAGCCTATCGAGGATACGATGATTCGGGAAACAGCCCGGGCGGAAACAGCGGCGCGTCTTCATCGTCCTCTGTGGTCAGCCAGGACACGGTGACTGCCGATTATGACGGAGGACATTCTGAAAGCGGTCAGAATGAGCTGCCGATCGAGACGCAGGATGGACAAAAGGTAATCAGCAAGGCTGTCCCGACCAGAGACGGTTTTGAATTTAAAGGCCGGAAAGACAATCGTATACGTACTGGGCGCCAACGGAGTTCGTGATAAGTGCGTAGTTACCGTTAAAGAATCTCCTTATACTGTTCACAAAGGCAGGCATCGGATGGGTATAATGAATGTGTTGGAATTTAAATGAAAAGGAGTGAACAAGATTGGGTAACAGTATGACAAAAGAACGCAAATACGAGCGTTTGAATTGTTTTGCGCCGCCGGAGAAAATTGTGTCCGAGCGGAAATATAATCTGATTCTGGGCGGTACGATTCTCTACGGACTGCTGATCAATGTGCTGATGTGCCGGTATTTCCCGGCGGTTCAGCTGGCGGAGTCGGTCGGAACGCTGGGCCTGTTTATCGGATATATCGCTCTGACGATTGCCGGAGTGGTGATTTCCTCGACCTCGAAGAATGCGGGAGTCAGCTTCCTGGGCTATAACCTCATCGTCCTGCCGATCGGTGTGATGGTGACGATTCTGGTGACGGCCTATGGAGGGCTCAGTTCTTCCGCCGTTATTTCCGCCTTCTGGTATACCGGTGTGATTACACTGATTATGTGCGCGGCAGCGGCGGCATTTCCGAGGTTCTTCGCAAGAATCGGGGGCTTCCTCTTCTCGGCTCTGATCGGACTCATGGTCGTCGGACTTCTGACCTGGCTGATTCCGGGAATGACATCGTTTTACTCGATTGCGGGCGCGGTGATTTTCAGCCTGTACATCGGCTATGACATGTTCCGTTCGCAGGTTTATCCGAAGACCGCAGACAATGCAGTGGACTGTGCGGTAGATATCTATCTGGATATTATCAATCTCTTCATCATGCTGCTGCAGATTTTCGGAAACAGAGATAACTAATCGGAAAGAGACAATTTACCAACAGAAGATAAAAAAGAAAGGCTGCGGCTTCAGGCAGCGAAAGGGTCTGAGGCTGCGGCCTTTTTCTAGCGTTTATAGGAATTCGTGCTTCTGTGGTTCAGGTCGTGGCCGAGGAGACCTGCAATTTCTTCAGCGATTATCTGTACATAGTGGAAGAGGGTATCGTAGATCAGGTAGCCGAAAACAATGGCGATGCAGACAGCAAGCAGCGATCCCAGCTGCTTTTCTGCCATCGCTTTGTTTCCCGTCACCAGTCCGTACATGGAATAGTACAGCGGCGCTCCCGGATAGAGGGGAAAGGCGCAGGTGGAAGTAAAAATCGTGGATGGTGCTTTTTTGACTCTGGACATGACGGTCGCATACAGCGCCACAAACATGGCCCCGATAGTGGTCGCGGCGAAGCTGTTTGGGATCACCGCGTATACACCCAGATAAACCAGCCAGGTAAAGAAAGAGCCGATGGCGCAGTCGAGGACCTGACGTCCGCGGACGCCAAAGAGCAGGGTAAACCCCGTGCAGCCGACGGTACAGGAAATCAGTTGAATCGGTATGCTGGGATTCAGGCCCATGTTGTGCTCCTTTCTTGTAGTATCGCTTAATTAAAGAAGCGACGGCGATTGATGTGCGGCAGACCGGCCTTCCGTCATGTCCGGATTTTCGGCGGCGCAGTGAAAGAGTCTGCCAGGCAGACAGGCGGCGCAGCAGGCCGGAGTCCCCGCAGCCGGATGGTGTGTTTATCAGTAGACCCAGAATCCGGACGACGAACAGAATAAAGAAAAAGGAATCTTTCCCGGCGGCGGCGCTGATATTCTCATAATCCATGATCTGCCTGTTCATGCAAACAGAACGCTGATTCATCTATTCTGAGTATATCAAGTTCCGCCTTCTGCGGCAACGATTCCTTTTTCCGTATTGTATTGCTTGAGAGGTTTGTATATGTCTGTTTTCAGAGTGTTTTGCTGCGGAGCAGGGAGTTTCTGCCCCCGCCGGCGTATTTCAAAAGGCGGGGGCGTTTCTCCTTGCTCGTTTGTGTTTTGTCGGAAGTTCTGCTATTTAGCGCTCTGCATCTCGATGGATTTCTCGGTGCATGCCTGAACGCCTTCGATCACTGCGGTACGCAGGCCCATCTCCTCCAGTGTGCGGACTGCAGCGATGGTTGTTCCGGCAGGGGAGCTTACCATGTCTTTCAGGACTCCCGGATGCAGGCCGGTCTCCATCAGCATCTTGGCGGTTCCGTAAACGGTCTGCTCAGCAAATTCGTAAGCGGTCGCTCTCTGCATGCCGCCCAGAACGGCTGCGTCTGCCATGGCCTCGATGAACATGCAGACATAGGCCGGGCCGCTTCCGCTGACTCCGGTTACCACGTCGAAGAGGTTCTCCGGCATGAGCTCAGCCTTTCCGAAACCTCTGAGGATCTTCAAAGCGAGCTGGGCTTCTTCGTCTGTAACGTACTCGTTCGGGCAGGCAGCGGCCATTCCTTCACCGACCTGAGCCGGCGTGTTCGGCATAACGCGGACAATCTTGACCGGCTTATGGTCAAAGGCATCTGCCAGGTAGTCCAGAGTCCTGCCGGCACCGATGCTGATGAAAAGCTGATCTTCGCGGACATGATCCTTGATTCCGTCGATCATGGACGCGTAGTACTGCGGCTTGATCGCGAAGAATACGACGTCGCAGTTCTTCAGGACTTCCAGGTTGTCGGCGGTGACGTTGATGCCGTTGGCTTCCTTCGTCTTCTGGCGGCCGGCCTCAACCGGGTCAGCGCCCCAGATGTCCTCAGGCTTGAAGAGGCCGTTCTTGATGATGCCTCCCATCATTGCGTTTGCCATAACTCCGCATCCGATAAATCCTAATTTCATTGGTTTTTCTCCTCCTATAACTTCTTCTTATATAGTATTACAGCTGACAAAATTTACCTGCGCAAGGGCACTCCCGGAAGGACTGCCCTGTACGCGTGACGATATCGACCTGCAAGGGCGCCTCTAGAAAGACTGCTCTGTACGTGCGATGATCTCATCCTGCAGCGGCTTGTCCAGGTTGTGGAAGTAGTCGCTGTATCCGGCAACGCGGACGATCAGATCCTTGTATTCTTCCGGATGGGCCTGTGCATCCAGCAGGGTCTGTCTGTCGATGACATTGAACTGGATATGGTGTCCGTCCATCGCGAAGTAAGCGCGGATCAGGCTGGCCATGTTATCCAGTCCCTTTTCTCCGGCTACGACGCTCGGGGTGAACTTCTGATTCAGCAGGGTACCGCCGGTAGAGCAATGGTCCATCTTGGCGCAGGACTTGATGACTGCAGTCGGGCCGTGGGTATCTGCGGATTTCTCCGGGGAGATTCCCTCGGATACCGGCTTGTGGGCGAGACGTCCGTTGGCGGTTGCGTTCAGGACATCACCGAAGTAAACATGGCAGGTAGTCGGCAGCATATCGATGTGATAAGTTCCGCCGCAGACGGTTTTTCTGCCGGTTACGGTGTCACGGTATGCCTTGAAGACATCCTGCATGATGTCGTCTGCATAGTCGTCATCGTTTCCGTATTTCGGGGAACGGTCGTGAACCATGCGGAATACGTCGTCATGTCCTTCATAATTGTCGTCCATGGCCTGGATCAGTTCGTCCATGGTCAGATCCTGCTTATCGTAAACGTGATATTTAATTGCGGCGAGGCAGTCGGTGATGGTTCCGATTCCTACGCCCTGGATATATCTGGTGTTGTAGCGCGCTCCGCCTGCGTTGTAGTCTTTTCCGTTCTTGATGCAGTCATCGGTGACGATGGACAGGAACGGGGCAGGCATGTCCTCTGCGTAGAGTTTTTCGATGACGTTGTTTCCTCTTACCTTCATATCAACAAAGTAGGTCAGCTGCTTCTGGAAGGCGTCAAAGAGTTCATCGTATGTCTTGTAGTCTTTTGCGTATCCGGTCTTCAGGCCGAGCTGCTTTCCGCTGACGTTGTCGAATCCGTTGTAGAGGGTGAGCTGGAAAATCTTCGGGATGTTCAGGTAACCGGTGAGGATGTAAGCTTCCTTGCCCCAACATCCGGTTTCCACGCATCCGGAGGATCCGCCGCATCTTGCATCGTCCAGTGTCTTTCCGGCGTTCAGCAGTTCCTGAACGATTTCATCTGTGTTGTAGAATGCCGGCTGACCCCAGCCCTTTCTGGAGATCTCGCAGGCACGCTTCAGGAAACGGTCCGGAGTTTTTTTACTGATCTGTACGTTGGAATTTGGCTGAACCAGTTTCATGGCGTCCATGCAGTCCAGAATCAGGTAGCTGACATCGTTTACGCCGTTGCTTCCGTCAGGACGGATTCCGCCGGTGTTGATGTTTGCAAAGTCTGTGTAGGTTCCGCTTTCCTTGAGGGTGACGCCGACCTTGACCGGGGCAGGCTGGTTGTAGAATTTTACCCAGAGGCATTCCAGCAGCTCCAGGGCAAAATCATCGGTCAGGATTCCGTCTTCTGTATCCTGTTCATAGTATGGATACAGATGCTGGTCGAGACGTCCCGGGCTGAATGCGTCCCAAGGATTCAGCTCGGAAGTTACTGCCAGGTGGGTGAACCAGTAAGCCTGAAGTGCCTGCCAGTAGGTCTGCGGCTTCTGTGCCGGAACAACGGAGCAGTTTTCTGCAATCTGCAGGAGTTCCTTCTTGCGGATCGGATTTGTCTCCTCCTTTGCTTTCTCAATGGCCAGGTCGTGATAACGCTGTCCCAGAATCATAACGGCATCGCAGTCGATCATCATGGCTTTCAGTTCTTCTGCCTTGCTGACTGCATCCATGTCGTTCAGATAATCAAGATGATCCAGAGCTTCCTGGATTTCCTGCTTGTATTCTGCATATCCATGTGTCCAGATACGGTCGCCGCCGCAGGTGTGTCCCGGGCCTCTCTGCTCCATAAATTCGGTGAACATGCCGGCCGCATAGGCTTCTTTCCATTCCGGGGTCATGCGGTCCAGGATCTTTTCACGCATGGACTTTCCGGTCCAGTATGGAATGATCTCCTTTTCCTGGAGTTCGATATCTTCCGGAGTAACTTTATAGGCGCAGATGTCACGGTCGTTCATGACATGCATATCCTCGACGCTGTGGCAGCAGAGTTCCGGGAAAGTCGGGCTTGCCTGAGGATCTTTTCCTTTTTCACCGACGATCAGTTCGTCATCGCCCAGATACAGGGTTTTCTTGCTGAAGTACTCTTTCAGAACCATTGCACGCATAACTGGAACGGAATACTTTCCTTCGTTTTCGCGGTAGAAATCGGTTTCGATTTTTGCTCTTTCCAGGTCGATATGAACCGGAGTTGTCGTAGTCATTTCACGGAGTCGTTTAACTCTTTCTGTCATGTTGGCATTTTCCATGGTGTTATCCTCCAATTTTTACGTTGCTGAATCCTGCGTTCAGGAATTGATTGACAAATGTTTCCATGAGTGCATCGCTAGGGACTTCACATTCTTCTCCCGGATACTCTCTTCCGAGTTTTGCATATTTTCCCTTGCCGGTGTCGTGGTAGGGAAGAAGATTAATCTGAAGTGGGCGGATGTCATTTTCTTTCAGGAAGGCAATAACCTGATTCATGTTTTCTTCTGTTCCGCTGATTCCCGGGATGGTAGGAATGCGCAGATAGATTCTGCCGCCGTCCCGGCTGAGCTGCTTCAGATTATCAAAGATTAACGCGTTGTTAGTGCCGATGACACGCTTGTGGGTTTCCGGATCCATGACCTTCAGGTCGTAGAGAAAAATATCTGCATAAGGCAGAATCTTCTGGAATCTCTCGTATGGCGCATAGCCGCATGTATCGATATTGACGGCGATTCCGTTCCGGTGAAGTTTTCTGGCCAGGCTTACGATTTCATCAAAATCCTGCTGCGCCATGACCTCGCCGCCGGACAGGGTCACACCACCGCCGGACTGGTCATAGAAAATCTGGTCCTTCAGCAGTTCTTTGATCAGATCTTTCTGCGTATATGTTTCACCGATAATTTCCCGTGCCTCATTCACGCAGCGGTCAATGCAGCGGCCGCACAGTGTGCAGAGTTCAGGATCGGTGGATGCCGGAGCGCCCGGCGCAGAAAATGAAATAGCCTTCTGCGGACATACATCTGCGCAGTGCCGACAGCCCGTACATTTCTGGGCATCAAACTGCATTTCGCGATTAAACCGCTGTGTTTCCGGATTATGGCACCATTCACAGCGCAGCGGACATCCTTTATAGAATACGGTTGTACGGATGCCGTCACCGTCGTGGATGGAATATTTCTGAATGTTCGTGATGACGTTCAATGCTGCTCTCCGTTTCTTTTTTATACTATTAGAATTAAGTTTATACCGCGGTCTAATTGATATAAAAATATCATATTATACTTTGCAGGAAAATGCAATAGGGGAAAAGAAAATACTGTCAGAAACTTCACGATATTGCGCATACTGTATACACGGGTGCGAGCAGGCATGCGGAGAATGAAGAGCGTGCTGCTGCGGTATGGGGCGGAACGGCGGGACCGCTGCAGCAAGTCAGCTTTCATCACTTGCTGCAGCGGTCCCGCCGAATTTTCAACTTAACTAAACAATCAGCCCCAACGGAAGTTACAGATCCAGTTTATTCTGGCTTGTTCTCTCCGCGGAACTTCGCAAACAGGAGCGGCATGTATTCTTTACTGAATTCGCCCAGATCATAGCTGCCCTTGTTCATGCACCAGTCGGTCACCAGCGCGCGTTCACATACGCCGTACATGTGGACCAGCTGTGCGACAGA
This sequence comes from uncultured bacterium, assembly GCA_905214225.1. Classification (GTDB taxonomy): domain Bacteria; phylum Bacillota; class Clostridia; order Peptostreptococcales; family Anaerovoracaceae; genus Aminicella. Next base: position 32,674 of record CAJMLL010000008.1, read on the forward strand.
TTTTTTCTTTGTGATGTCACCTTTTTTCTGGCCTTCTGTGATAATCCGGCTGAGCATCTGGAAGTAGTAGCGGTTCTGATCCAGCAGGGAACTGCCTTTTTCGTTGGTCAGCTGCGCGGCGTAGAGGCTGGCGATCAGCTGATAATTGATTTTCTCCCCGATGTAGCAGTGCATCAGATAATTCATCTCTATCAGGCGGTCAAAGCAGTTTTCAATCTTCATGATATCCGGCTCAATCAATTTATAGTGTTTGTCCAATATGCTGGAAAGTGTATCCAGAAGCGTGTCCTTGCCGTGAAAGTAATAATAAAAGGAACCTTTTGCAACGCCTGCACGTGTAATGATGTCATTGATGGTCGTCTGCTCAAAGCCTTTTTCATGGAAAAGATCCCATGCCGCTTCAATAATTGTTTCCTTTAAATTTTTGGATTCAGCCATTTTTTACCTCTTTACCCGGTCACCGGTATGCTTTCTTTCTGTCGGACCGATGACAGCCTTTATATATTACTTTATCTTAATCTAAAATTGAGGGATTGAAAAGATATTTATCCCGGATGCCGGAAATTCACGGAGATTTTTCAGAGCCGGAGAGGCGGAATGCGGGCAGTGCAGAAAAATTTTTCATGGGGCTGTATCTGCAATTACTTTCCGCGAAGCACAGAAGGCGGGATTCCGTGCGGTAAATCATAGCGGTACACTGGGAAAAGTGCGTGAAAATAAAGAATGCAGCGGAAAATATCGGAGCGGCGTATACAAAAATGGAAATAAATGTATTGTTAGCCGAACATAAGAACGATATATAATTTATATAGGACGGACATCGATTTTCATATCGCAGTAACTTTCTTTACAAAGATTTTTCCTGTATAATAACTTATACACCTGTGGCTGCAGAAGCCGCCGTTTTTGTATAATGTATATAAGATGGCGGATCTGCAATGTTTTCATGTTATAAACGGCCCTGCGGATGCAGGAGTCCGCTTACTCTGCCTGATTCTACACAGAGCGTGAATGATCTGTCGGCAGGGCAGAGAAAATATCTGTACATGAAAATGCATGATACGCCGCGTGGTGTCTATAAAATATTATGGGTAACAGACAGGAAAGGGACATGAAGACAACAAGAAACAATGCGGAATCGATGTTTCACAAGCGGTTCGCTCAATTCGAGGATGAGCTGAAATGGCTGTATATGGAGCTGTATCCGGATCATTACGAGGATTACCGTCAGTATGTGCAGATGCTCAGTGATTACTGCGCTGCAAGGAGCCGTGAACTGAAGTCATGGGATCAGAAGAAGCAGAAAGATCCGGAATGGTACAGGCGGAATGATCTGCTTGGAATGATGATGTATACGGAAAATTTTGGCGGCACGCTGAAGGGAGTAGAGGACAGGCTCGACTACCTGCAGGAGTGCGGAGTGAATTTTCTGCATCTGATGCCGCTTCTGGAGAGCCCGAAGGGGAAGAGTGACGGAGGCTATTCGGTAAGCAATTTCCGCAAGGTGCAGCCGGAACTGGGTACGATGGAAGACCTTTCAGATCTGACGCATGCATGTCATAAGAGGGAGATGCAGGTCTGCCTGGATTTTGTCATGAACCACACCAGTGATGAGCATGAGTGGGCCAAAAGGGCCAAAGCGGGCGACTGGGAAGCACAGGGACGTTATTTCTTCTTCGATAACTGGGACATTCCGAACCAGTTCGAGCAGACCGTTCCGCAGGTGTTCCCGCAGACCGCGCCCGGAAATTTCAGCTGGTGCGATGAAGCGCATAAAGTCGTCATGACCACCTTCCATCCTTATCAGTGGGATCTGAATTTCAGAAATCCTAAAGTCATGCACGATATGACCGATAATCTTCTGAATCTCTGCAATCATGGCATTGATGTGATTCGTCTGGATGCCGTACCGTATATCTGGAAGGAACTGGGAACGAGCTGCCGCAACCTCCTGCGTGTACATACCCTGGTCCGCATTCTGCGCATGGTTCTGGATATCGTCTGCCCGGGAACGCTGCTCCTCGGCGAGATCGTCATGAAGCCGAGCGAGGTTGCTCCGTACTTTGGAACACCGGAAAAACCGGAGTGCCACATGGTCTATAACGCGCCGATTATGGCAACAACCTGGCACACCGTTGCGACCAAGGATGTCCGCCTGTTGAAGCATCAGCTTGGTCAGACCTTTGTCCTGCCTAAAGATTTTGTCTTCCTGAATTATCTGCGCTGTCACGATGATATTGGCTGGGGCCTTGATTATGATTTTCTGGCGCAGTTCGGCATCGGAGAAGTTGCGCATAAGCGTTTCCTGAACGATTTCCTTCAGGGCCACTGGGAAGGCAGTGACTCCAGAGGCGAGCTGTATAATGACGATCCGCGGCTGGGTGATGCCCGTCTCTGCGGAACAACAGCATCCCTCTGCGGAATTGAAGCCGCAGAGTATGAGCAGAATAACTGGAAACTGGAGCGCGCAGAGACGCTGGACATCATGCTTCATGCATTCCTGCTGAGCCAGAGCGGAATCCCGATGATCTACAGCGGCGATGAAATCGGACAGAGAAATGATTACAGCTATCATGAGGACCCGCTGAAATGGGATGATTCCCGCTATCTTCACCGCGGGAAATTCCCGTGGGATCAGGCAGAAGAGCGCGAGGATAAGAATACGCGTCCAGGCAGAATTTTCCAGGCTTTGAAGCGCCTTGAAAAGATCAGAAGAGAGCATATCTGTTTTGAAAATTCCGCAGATGTGTGGATTATGGAACCATACAACGATCATATTCTCGCCATCGGCAGATATTACAAGGGAGAGAAGCTGATCGCGCTGTTTAACTTCAACACGAACGATGAGACGGCCTGGATCAATGAATCGGAAGATTACATCGACCTGATCACCGGCGAGCCGTGCCGGGCGCAGGGCGTAGGCGTTCCCGCCAGAAGTTTCCGCTGGCTGCTCACTGATTTCGGGACAAATTCCAAACAGCAAGAGGATAAGCCGGAAGGCCCGAAAGCCATCTTCCTGGACATTGACGGCACACTGACCCGTTCAGGAGAGAGCATTCCTCCGGAAAGCGCTCTTAAAGCCATCAGAAAAGCACAGGATAAGGGGAATTATGTGTTTATCTGCACCGGAAGAAATCTTGCCATGGCAGAACCGCTCCTGAAATATGATTTCGACGGAATCATCGCCAGTGCAGGCGCCCTGGTCATCGCCGGAGGCGAAGTCCTTCATGATGAGCCGATGGATCCGGAAGATTTCAAGAACGCTATGGAGGCCCTTCAGAGCAATCACGTATACTGCACGATTGAATCTAAAGAAGGGTCCTACTGTGACCCGGATATCGGAAAACTCCTGAAAGGGCAGCCGAAAGGCAACAGCGAACTGGAGCGCTGGAGAAAACAGATAAATGAAAATCTCGGCATCAAGCCGATGAAAGAGTATAAAGGGGAACCGGTTTACAAGATCGTAATTATGTTTAACGATGATCATCAGCTGAATGATGCACGTAAAATCCTTGACCAGTATGATTTTGTCATTCAGGATAAGGTGTTCGGCGTGCAGAACGGGGAGCTGATCAGAAAGACCTGTAACAAGGGAACTGGTGTGAAATGTGTCTGTGAAAAGCTGGGAATTTCGCTTGAAGACAGCATCGGATTTGGCGACAGCATGAATGACTACGCCATGATGAAGATGGTGGGAACCAGCGTATGCATGGGCAATGGATCCGATACCCTGAAAAAAGTCAGCAGCATGGTTGCCGATACTGTCGATAACGACGGCCTGGCAAAGGCCTTTGAAGAACTCGGGCTGGTATAAAGCCCGGGCTGCCCTGAATTTCGTTTCTTATTGCAATGTTTTAATATAAAGGAGAAAGCATATGGCATTAGATTACCGCCGCTGCGCACAGGAGATTTTCAGTCACCTCGGCGGCAGAGAAAACATCATCAGCGCGGCTCATTGCGCGACACGCCTCCGTCTGGTCATCGCAGACAATTCGAAAGTGGATAAAAAAGAACTGGAGGACGTTGAGGGTGTCAAGGGCATGTTCGAATCAAACGGACAGCTTCAGCTCATCATCGGAACCGGAACGGTAAACAAGGTTTACGATGAATTCCTTGATATTACGGGAATGACGGCAGCGACCAAGGCCGATGTCAAGGCCGCAGCTGCGGCCCGTCAGCCTCTTCCGAAACGCCTGATCAAGGTTCTGGGTGATGTATTTGTTCCGATTCTGCCGGCCATCGTCGCATCCGGACTGATGATGGGACTGGTTGAGGCAATTGGTAAGGCGAGCCCGGCCTTCGTTAATTCGGACTGGTATTCTTTCCTGGACATGGTTTCCGGTGCGGCATTCGCCTATCTGCCGGTTATCATCGCCATCAGTACCGCGAGAGTGTTCGGAGGAAATATTTTCCTCGGCGCGGTTGTAGGACTCTGCATGATTCACTCCAGCCTGATCAATGCATGGGCCGTTGCGGGAATGAAGGCATCCCAGATTCCGGTCTGGCACCTGCTCTGCTTCCATGTAAAAGCAGTAGGTTATCAGGGTCATGTTATTCCGGTCATCATCGCCGTCTGGATCATGTGTATGGTGGAAAAATGGCTGCATAAACACGTCCCAGAGATGCTGGATCTGTTTGTTACGCCGCTTTGTACGGTATTATTCACAACATTCATAACCTTCACGATCATCGGACCGATCTTCTCCACGGCAGAGACTTACATTCTGCACGGCGCACAGCTGCTGATCACCGTCGGACACGGCGTCGGCGCGGCTGCAATGGGCGCGATTTATCCGGTTACCGTTGTTATGGGACTGCATCATATGTATAATGTCATTGAAGCCGGAATGCTGGCCGAGAAGAACGGAATCAATATCTGGATGCCGATCGCTACGGCGGCCAATTTTGCCCAGTTCGGAGCTTGCCTTGCGGTTGCGGTAAAAACAAAGAGTCACAAGCGCAGAGAAATCGCTTTCCCGTCTTCTCTGTCTGCATCACTGGGAATTACTGAACCGGCGATCTTCGGAGTCAACCTGCGTCTGATGAAACCGTTCGTATGCGGCATGATCGGAGGCGCAGTCGGCGCATGGTTCGGATCGATTTCCCATCTGGGTGCCAAGGCATACGGAGTTACAGGAATTCCTGGACTTCTGACTATCAACCACATTCCGCTGTATCTGGTTGAACTTGCTATCGCGGGAGGAATCGCGTTTGCACTGACGATGGTCGTCTGGAAAGAGGACCCGGCAGAACAGGATCACCCGAAGGGAGAGGAAGACGTCCTGGATGCTCTGGTTGAGGAGAAGGAAGAACCGAATAAGGAAATGCCGGTACTGATCCGCTGTGAAGCCGGAGAAGTTCACGCTCCTGCTTACGGACAGATTATTCCGCGTGAGGAGATCAAGGATGAGACATTCGCATCCGGTGTGCTCGGAGACGGTGTCGGAATCGAACCGGAAGTCGGTCTTGTCGTTGCACCTTTTGACGGAGAAATCGCAAATGTTGCTGAAACCGGACATGCCATAGGACTGGAAGGCCCTGGAGATATGGAACTGCTGATTCATATCGGCGTTGACACGGTCAAGATGAAGGGTAAAGGCTTCCACCCGCTGGTCAAGGAAGGCGACCATGTCACTGCGGGACAGAAGCTTCTGGAGTTCGACCGCGATGAGATTGCGAAGGCCGGATTCCCGGATACTGTTGTGGTTCTGCTTACAAACAGCGATGATTATGAAGATGTAAAATGCTACGGAGATCTTCAGAAAGAGGAGGAGTAGAAATGGTAGTTGCAACCGGAAAGAGTATCGTGAAGGGAATTGCGATCACGAAGATCCGTGTACTGAAGGAACCGGACCGCAAGATCGATGAATCCCTGCATGAAGATACGGATGCACAGGTAAAGCGTTTTCAGGATGCGGTCGCGAAAGTGATCGACCAGCAGAATGAACTGTATGAGCGGGCAAAAGAAACGGCCGGCGAGAAAAACGCGGAAATTTTTGAAGTTCACGCCATGATGCTGGAGGATGAGGACCTGATTGATGATACAGAGGAAATCATCCGTGAGCAGAAACGCAGCGCGGAATACGCGGTAAGGGAATCCTTTACCGCGCAGGCAAAAGTATTCGAGGAAATGGACGATGCTTATCTGAGCGCCAGGAGCGCAGATATCTATGATCTGGAAAATGCCGTTCTGGATGTTCTTCTGGGAATTGACAGCGATTCCTTTGCGCCGGATGAGCCGTTTATCCTGGTTGCGGATGACCTGGCACCGTCCGAGACCGTAAAGCTCGATAAAAATCTTCTGCAGGGAATCGTAACCAGAGGCGGCAGCCAGACGAGCCATACAGCGATTCTGGCACGCAGCATGAACGTACCGGCCCTTATACAGGTAAAAGACATTTCTGACAGCTGGGATGGAAAAACAGCGATTGTAGACGGATATCAGTCCTGTATCTATGTCGATCCGACACCAGAAACAATGGAAATGATGATGGAGCGCCGTGAAGCAGACAGAAAAGAGCAGGCCCTGCTGCAGGATCTGATCGGAAAAGAATCCCGCACGGTGGACGGAACAGCGGTCCGCATTTATGCGAATATCGGTGGTCCTGCAGACCTGCCGGCAGTAAAAGAAAATGACGCTGAAGGCGTCGGCCTCTTCCGCTCTGAATTTGTTTATCTGAACGGCGACCAGAGCCCGACAGAAGAAGAGCAGTTCCAGGCTTATAAAAGCGCGCTGGAAGCTCTGGCTCCAAAGCAGGTTGTCATCCGCACCTGCGATATCGGCGCAGACAAGCAGGTTGATTACCTGAATCTCGATCCGGAAGACAACCCGGCACTTGGATTCCGTGCAATCCGCATCTGCCTGACCAGAAAAGAATTCTTCAAGACACAGCTCAGAGCACTGCTCCGCGCGTCTGCATATGGAAACCTCGCCATCATGTTCCCGATGATCACCAGTCTGAAAGAGTTCATGGCGGCAAAAGAAATCCTGGAGGAATGCCGTACAGAGCTGAAGAATGAAGGGCAGGAAATGGGCAATCTGGAAATCGGCATCATGATCGAGACTCCGGCAGCCGCCCTGATTGCCGATGACCTTGCACGCCAGTGCGACTTCTTCTCCATCGGAACCAACGACCTGACCCAGTACACACTGGCGATCGACCGTCAGAACGCACACCTGGAACCGTTCCTGGACACCCATCATCCGGCTGTTCTGAGAGAAATCAAGATGGCTGTTGACGCCGCCCACCGCCACGGCATCTGGTGCGGCATCTGCGGAGAGCTCGGCGCAGACCTCGATCTGACCGAAACCTTCCTGCGCATGGGCATCGACGAACTCTCCGTCAACCCGAAGAGCGTCCTTCCACTGAGAAAACAGGTTCGCGGAATCGACCTGAGCCTCCCGCAAGAAGAACAGGAAGAAGATTTTAGATAGGGAGACCCAGCCTTGCGATTGGCAAGTGCGTAAGCATTATAACCGCACGCAGACAGAGCAATGGACTGAATGAAACAGAACTTAATCGGGGCTGTTGTATTAAGTTGGAAAAACCGGCTTGGGGCGATGGCCTCTTTTTTTGCTGTCGGTATATCATTCTTCAGTTTTCTTTTCTCCGAAATTCCGTCATTCTTTATTCAAGGTGTACTATTCTCATTGCCTTCAGAGTGGAAAATTGAGAAAAAACGGCAGAAAAGCGGAAGGCCTGAAATGCTCTGAAATGTTTCTTACAGGCGGATGCATGAAAATATACCTGAGCATGAAATACTCGCGTGAAAAACGGTATTTTGGACCGGATAAGGGCATAAGAACTGCTGGGTGATGATATTCTGAGCGACAAAGACGGCAAATACAGAAGAAATTAACCATAGTTAATTATGGTAAAAATATGCTGTGTGCCTCTTTCTGTCCAGCAGTGCCCGGGTTTTGAAAATTGTCATGGATCATATCTCTGCGTCAGACAGACGGAAGATAAAACCTGCCGCCTGCATAGGACTTGAAAATCATGTGCTGGATTCCGCGGCAGATAAGTGTGGATGATCACGGCGTTCTTTTCTTTAAGAATCTGACTTCGCTCTTAATAAAACTACAGGGTGGTCTATGGTTTACCATATTATAGTTACGGTTGATTAAAAAGCCTGAAATTCCAATGCTTTTTGCGGTTTGGCCGTAAAATCAAGCGTTGGAATATTGATTTCTGTATTTGATATGTTAAAATATACTTAAAAATTCTTAAGAGAGGCTGTTGATGAAATCCTGATGCAGACGTACAGGAATGGATACAGTGGGGCTGTTTCCGTGTTTTGAAAAACGTATAATAGCAGAAGAATTTTCTGACAGCTCTGCTTCGGAAGCTTCAGTTTGTCCCCGGAACAAAGGGCATCGGGCTGACAGGCGCACCGGGCACGGCATGTGCCGGGAAAGAGTTTTATTGGTTATTGCATGGTGAGAGATGAAATAATGTGAGAATTATGAAGATCAAAGAAAGAATGATCCGGCATCTGCTGGCAGCTGTGGTGCTGTCGCTGGCTCTCATATTCGGATTTGGAATCGCGCAGACTTCACATGCGGATTCGATTCCGTCCCGTGTTGAGTCAGCGGTACAATGGGCGATTGCGACGGCTAATGATGATTCGCATGGCTACACTCTGGATCCGTCACTCCGATGGGGTCCGGATTACGACTGCGGCACATTCATTGTCAGCGCCTTTACGAACGGCGGAGGATTCAGCTTCAGCGGCTTTGTCGGAACCAAGAGTATGCTGCAGAGTTTTACCAATGCGGGTTTTACATGGATTCCGGCCAGTCAGCTGGGAATTACGCTGAATAATGTTGCACCGGCGACGCTGCAGCGGGGCGATATTCTCCTGGACATGGACCGTCATACAGAATTGTATCTGGGTAACGGCATGACGGCTGCGGCACATTCCAACCGCGGACATCCGGAAACGGGTGACCAGACGGGAACAGAGGTAAGTGTGGCTCCGTATTATAACGGGGTTTCCGGAATCAGCTGGGACGGTGTATTACGGTATACCGGAACTTCATCCAGTTCCAATTCTGGAAATTCGTCTTCGAACAGCTCGGGCAGTTCAAGTACATCCGGAAAATCCAGCAGCTCAGGCAGCGGATCGAATTCTTCCGGGACATCGGGACATACGTCTTCCAGGATCTCCCTGAAATCCGTAACGGCGTCTAATAAGACATACACAGGACAGAGCCAGTCTCCTTCACTTGTCATTTATGACGCGAACGGAAAACGTGTGACCTCCGGTTATTCCGTAAAGACTTCCGGAAGCCTGAAGAACGCCGGAACCGTAAAGGTAAAGGTAAAGGGCGTCGGTGCCTATACCGGAACGGTGAAAACGACCTACAAGATTTATCCGAAGAATGCTTCTTCTGCTGTGATTGCTGCGATTTCAGCTAAAACGTACACGGGCAGGACGATTGTTCCGAATGCCTCGGTCCGGCTGAACGGGGTCAAGCTGAAGAAGAATAAGGACTATACTCTCAGTGCTGTGAATAACAACACGAAGGGAACACTGACAGCGACATTCTGCAACAACTACACGGGGAAGGTATCCAGAAGCTTTACAATTAAAAAAGCAACTCTGACTTCCTCTAACGTCAAACTGGAAAGTTCGAAAGTGCAGTATAACGGATCCGCCCAGGAGCCTGAGGTAAAAGTCTCCAGTTTTCAGAAGGGGACAGATTACACGGTCACCTGCAAGAATAACATCAATGCTGGAAAAGCGACGATGAAAGTCAGAGGATGCCGGATGGTGAAGGGATCCGTAACCAAGACCTTCAGCATCGTTCCGAAGACACTGGAATCGGATGACATTCAGGTTGCTGAGACTGTCTACAACGGTTCTGAGCAGGAACCGGAAGTAACGGCGGCTGGACTGACCAAAGGAAAAGATTATCAGCTTTATCGTTCAGACAGCGACCAGTACATCAATGCCGGAACGTATACGATTATCCTTCGCGGAATTAATAATTACACGGGTGATCTGAATGCATCTTATGTTATTCAGCCAAGAAGCCTGAAAGATGTCAAGACATCCGGACTTCAGGATTTCACCTATAACGGAAAAAAACAGAAGCAGAGTCTGCTGACCCTGACCCTGGAAAGAGAAAACGGACTGACGCCGGTATCTCTGGTGCAGGGAACGGACTACACAGAAAGCTGTGCTTCCGGTTTCAAGACCATTGGCAAAAAGAAACTGATCCTGACAGGAACCGGAAATTACAAGGATAATATTTCGCTGACCTACTACGTGAAACCGGCGACGCCGACAGTGAAATTCACCAGCCTGTACGGCGGCCTGAAGATTACGGTCGGGAAGGTTTCCGGTTCACCGCAGTACCAGATCAGTGTAAGAAAGAGCGGAAGCAGATCCTGGAAGACATACTCCAGGACGACATCGAGAGTCAGCACACTTTCGCTTGGAAGAGGAAAGACCTATCAGATAAGAGTACGCGCATATAAAGACGGCGCCAGCAGCAGCTGGAGCACTCCGGTTTATGCGGTAACGAAATAGCGATGGCAGGTATGATTGGAATTCACAATTTTCGCGGCGCAGAATTGCCGGCCGGGTTCTGGTCAGTCAGCTGCCATCTGAAGGAAAAGAGGAAAAAAAGATGCTGCCGCACAAAGCTCAGATGAGCATGATGCGGCAGCATCTTTTCCTATGCCTGAAAATCAGTCCTTTGGAACCGGGTGAATCTTCATGGCAATCAGGAAATCGGATATGCCGTTGTAAAGCGTAACGATTCCGATAACCTGTGTAATGACAGCGGCGACGCCCAGGGGCTTGAAAATCAGAACCAGGCCGAGGGCGATGGTAATGATGCCCAGCACAACCGGCATGACCGGAGAGTGGCGGCTCTGTTTCCGAATGGTGAGCGCCTCTCCCAGGTTAAAGATTCCGTCGAACATGACGATGATTCCGATAATGGTTGGAATTAACGCCACCAGGCCAGAAGGCCGCAGGAAAATCCACAGGCCCAGGATGGCTAGAATGATGGCCGCCGCCAGATGAATTTTCAGCGAGGACTCTCTCTGACGGAAATAGATCAGAAGCATGACGGCTCCGGTGACGAGGATCATGATTCCGATGAATTTGCTCAGAAGTGAAAGGGTGGCAGAAGGCTTCAGAAGAAGCACCAGGCCGACGATGACGGACATGAGTGCCGTCAGCAGTTTGTTCCGTTTCAGGTTTCTGAGCCTTGCGTCGTAAGGTTTTTTTGATGACATTGATAGTTTCTCCTTTCTGAAAGGATCTCAGAGCAGGCGGCTTTATGAAAAAAGCCGCTTAATTTCGTGAAGTCTGCATGTGCATGTTTCGCGGCTGTTCTAGCGGAACGAAATTCATTCCCGCGAGGGCGTTTCCCGTGTATTCTTGCCGCAGCAGGCACGGGTGGATTTTGTCCGAGAAAAAAGCGGGCGTTTCAGAGAAAGCGATCTCTGAAGCTGCCCGCTGAATTTCTTGATTTCTGGATTTTAGAACTGTGAATCTGTTACAGTTCCCTCGATGACATGGAGATCGTACGGCTCGAATTTAACGTGTCTGTAGGCATCCACATCCAGGACGGACTCATCCCAGTCGGAACGGATCTCGCCGTTCTGCTTGATGATGATATCATAGAGGATATCATAGGTCTTTCCGTCTTCCTTATCCTTCTCGACGATGGTGGAATACGGGAGAGTCTTATGATAGGTGAGGGTCAGTCCCTTGTAATTGTAATGGAATCCGCAGCGCATGCGGCAGCCGTCGAGGCCCTTGTATTCAGCGATCTTGTTCAGGTCGGCGAGGATAGGGTCGCCTTCGCGATCGTAGAGATTCTCCGGTGTGGTTGCAGTGTAGTCGAAACGGAACTGGACCGGAATGTTATACGGAATCCAGCGCTCCAGATATTCCGGAAGACGCTCAGCCGGGTAGTCCTTATACAGTACGCAGTTTACACGTGTACGTACAGCAAGACGGGACAGAAGATCGTCCGCACCTTCCTCTACGTACTTGACCAGATGGCGGGAGACATTGATGCAGGTGATCTTGTCTTTATTTCTCTCGGTGAAATCGATCAGATCCTGTTCAGTCTGGCCCTCGAACGTCGGCAGTGTCGTGTTGATGAAGACACGGTGCGTTGACGGAATCTGGTCCAGCATTTCCTGAAGCGCTTCCCTGTTTGCGAATGGTTCACCGCCGGTAAATACGAAATCGCAGTTCGGAGTAATCTCATCCATCAGTTTGATGGACGGAATGATTTTATCCTTGCTGAATCCGGTTGTATCGGAGTATTCCCCTTTATTAATACAGAATGGGCAGTGGTTGCCGCAGTCATACGGCGCAAAAACCGTGACCGTCGCCCCGCCCGTACGAGTCTTATACGGATTTTTCATGGTCTCAACCTTTCCTTTGCTTAGTTTACGATTGTAATTATAATATAGGTTCACACAACTTTCAATCCAACTTTCTTGTGCAGAACCAATTAATTAGAAATTTAATGAGAAAAAATTAACATTTGCAACAGGATTTTACGCAGTTTTGTTACATTTTTTGGGTTTTGTTCCATTTATGAGTGGCCGGGCCAGTTGAAATGTCGGTTATAATTTACCGATTCAAGAGTGAAATTTCATGCATAAAGATTTATAATAGAGAAAGAGTCTGCGGCACGATCCTTTTTTCTGCCTGGGGCAGGGAAGAAGGCGGCGATGACGCAGAGAAGTTTTGAGACTTCAATAATATGTTATATACGAACATCGGCATAGGAGGAATTCTATGAGGAAAATATTGATTGTTGTGGATATGCAGAATGATTTTGTGACCGGGGCGCTTGGGAACGCTGAGGCAGAGGCAATCGTCCCTGCGCTGCGTGAGAAAATCCTGAGTTATCCGGAAAATGATCGTTTTGCGACCATGGACACCCATCAGGAGAATTACCTGACGACGCAGGAAGGCCGCCATCTTCCGGTAAAGCACTGCATCCGCGGAACAGAAGGATGGACGCTGATCCCGGAGATCGATGAGCTGATTCCGCAGGATCACCGCATCTGCAAGCCTTCTTTCGGTTCGGAAGAACTGGCAGAGACCATGAAGCGTCTGGCGCAGAATGACGAGCTTTCCATCGAACTCGTCGGCGTCTGCACAGACATCTGCGTGGTTTCCAACGCAATCCTGCTGAAGGCTGCGCTTCCGGAAACTCCGGTGTCTGTCGACCCGGCCTGCTGCGCCGGAGTGACCCCGGAGAGCCACAGGGCCGCGCTTCAGACCATGCAGGCCTGCCAGGTAGACCTGATTCAGGGACAAAACTAACCCGGTAACGCCGACATCAAGAAAGAAAACGGCCTGCCGCGCATTCGGGCCTTTCCTCCGGAGAAAAAGGATTGGAAAAAACAGCATTTTATTCATCAAGAGAGAGAAATGAGGCATTTCATGAAAAACAGAGTACATATACATGCGTCTTCCAGAAAAAACGTCTGGAAGCGTTCCGCCATTCTCGCAGTTTCTGCGTCCATGACGCTTGCCATGACGGCTCCGGCCCTGAACGGTCCGGTTTTTGCCGCAGGCAGCTGGAAAAACGTTCCGGTCAGCGCACTGATCCTGAAGGACGGCACGGCTGTCCGTAAATCCGCGTCCTCGTCGGCAAAGAAAGTGACCATGGTTAATAAGGGAAGGACATACACGGTTTCCTTTGAGAAATTCACATCCGCAAGCAGCGCCAGGGCCGGCAGCCGATGGATGTATGTGTCTGCCCTGAAAGGCTATATCCGGAGTGACCTTGCAAAGGTAAATTTTGCCAGAAAGACTGCATGGACAACGGATGTGCTGAAGATGAGAAAGGGAGCGGGCACCAGTTTCGCATCTGCCGGAACCCTTCATAAGGGAACGGCGGTCACCGTGCGGGAACGGGTCAAGGCCTCGGACGGAAGCAAGTGGTACCGCGTCCTCTGCAACGGGAAAAACGTTTATGTCACGGCCGATTACATCAGCTTCAGCAAACCGTCCTCTGCATCTTCGGAGCCCTCAAAGGATGATAATAAAGGAAACAGTTCCACTTCAGCCGGAAATTCAACCGGGAAAACCGCAGTAAATCCGGATGCCTCGGTCAGCTCTGATGCACCAGTTCTGAAAGCTTCCGGAAAAGTGAAAGCCGCATCGGCTGTCGTCCGCCAGAATCCGTCCGATTCTGCTGCAAAAGTCACGACCGTAAAGAAAGGAAAAAAACTGACAATTACCTCGGAGACATTCACCTCCGACACGAGTGCGTCCTCTTCAAAGCGCTGGCTTTACGCCTCCAACGTTAAGGGATACATCAGAAGAGACCTGGTTTCCCTTTCCTATAAAGGCGCGAAGGACGCAGTCGTCAAGGCCGACGGCGGACTGAATACAAGAAAGGGACCAGGCACGAGCTTTGAAAAAAACGGTCAGGCCGCAGACGGCAGCAGCGTTTCTGCCAGACTCAGGACCTGGGGAAAAACCGGCAGCGACGGCGATCTCTGGTACCGCATCGTTCTGAACGGAAAATCCTCCTACGTGAAAGGAAGCTATCTGACATTTACTTCCGGCACAGATTCCGGAAAGACCGATAATACCGGAAAGGATGATAATACAGGGAAAGGCAGCACGACGGATACGTCCAGTTACATCACCAAAGACGGTTTCCCGTCCTCCTATCTTCCATATCTTCAGGCGCTCCACGCTGCGCATCCGACATGGAAGTTCACTCCGGTGCAGACCAATCTGGACTGGAGCACGGCCGTTGCCCAGATGACGAAAAACACCGGAACCAACACGATTTCCCGCAGCGCATTCCCGGCATCCTTCTTTTCCGTTGAACCGGGATGCTACGATTATCTGGCAGACAGATATACCGGAAAAGACGGAAATACCTTCGTCGCGGCATCACAGAAAGCCGTGAAGTATTATATGGATCCGAGAAACTGGCTGACCGACACGGGAATCTTCATGTTCCAGAACAACCGCTATCACGCGTATCAGGACGCAGATATGGTGAAGACGATCCTTGCGAAGAATTCCGCGCTGAGTAAGAGCGGCGTTGCGGACATGTTCGTCGCGGCCGGAAAAGAATATAACGTCAGCCCAGCCTATCTCGCGGCAAAGGCATATTCTGAGCAGGGAACGGTCACATCTATGGTTGACGGCAGCCAGGGCGCATATAATGTGTTTAACATCGGCGCATCTGACTCTTCCACCGGAGGAGCGGCCAAAGGCATTGCCTACGCAAAGGCGCACGGATGGACGACGCTGCAGAAAGCCATCGAAGGAGGCGCTTCCTATATTGCGTCCAACTACCTGAGCAACAATCAGGACAGCGCATATCTGGAGCATTTCAATGTCATGAATGGACTGTCCAGAGTCGGCACCCACGTCTACATGACCGCGGTGTACGGACCGAATTCCCAGTCCGCCTCGACCTATAAGTCCTACAGCGCGAACGGAGCCCTCGGAAAGGCACTGGAGTTCGATATTCCGGTTTACCAGAACATGCCGTCCGATGCATGCGGAAGCCCGGTCATGGACTTTAATGTAGATAATAACTACTATCTGAAGTCGCTGTCCGTCACCGCGAACGGAAAGACCACACAGCTGATTTCCGACTCCGGCTCGAATTACGCGACTGAGTTTGTCGCTTCTGCAGGCGGCGCAGATTCCGTCAGCATTCAGGCATCAGCGGCAAGTAAGACCGGCGCGTCTGTCACAGGCAGTCTTGCAGTCAGCATGAACGGAGAAAGTCAGCAGAAGGCGCAGATTATGTGCACTTCTTCATCCGGCGAGAGCAGAACCTACACCATCACCATCAACGCACAGTAGGCAGGACAAAAATGACAAGCAAGAAGGAAGCTCGTTTCCGGCTTATCCGGACATAAATAAAACGGCAGGCATCATGACGGTGCCGGCCGTTTTTTTCAGTTTGGGGTGAGAAAATGGAATCCTTTGTGGAGGAAACTGCTCTGGAATACCGGTTCCGCATGCTGCGTTCAACGCCGGTTGAACTTCTTTCCCTGCCAGGAATCTCTTTTTCTGAGCTCCGCATTGATGCCGTTTAAGATGCTGCGTTTCTGGAAACTCCATTCCGGAGCGATGAGAAGGGGACGGGGGACATCCGCCGTCAGGCGGTGAATGACCATTTCCGGAGGAAGCTCTTCCAGCATGTCGCAGACGAGCTGAATGTAGGAATCCATATCTGGAAATGGCTGATAATCCGGCATTTTCTCTGCCAGCCGGGAGCCTTTTACCAGATTGAGGAGATGAAGCTTGATGCCCCAGCTATGATTGTCGATGACGAAGTTCAGAGAGCGGAACATGTCTTCGCGGGATTCTCCCGGCAGGCCCAGAATCAGGTGGGTGACGGCATGGATCCCGCGGCTTCTGAGGCGGTCCATCGTCTGGATGTATTCTTCGTTTTCATAGCAGCGGTTGATCAGGTGGACGGTTTCCGGCTTTGTGGTCTGCAGGCCCAGCTCCAGCCAGAGAAAGTGCTGCTCTGCAATTTCGCTGAGCAGGTCCAGAACTTCTTCTGGAAGGCAGTCCGGACGCGTGGCGATGACCAGACCTTCGATTCTCGGATCTTCCAGCGCCTTCGTGAATCTTTCCCGAAGAACAGACAGTTCCGCATAGGTATTCGTGTGGTTCTGGAAATAGGCCAGATATCCGGCCTTCGGCCATTTCTTATGCAGAAGGTCGAGCTGGGAGCTGATGTCGCTGGCGAATTCACCGCTTCCTGTGGAGCTGCAGAAAATGCAGCCGCCTGTTCCCTTGCTTCCGTCACGGTTCGGGCAGCTGAAGCCGCCGTCCAGAGAAAGCTTGATCATCTTCTTATGGAAGCGCTGCTTCAGCCAGTAGTTAATCGTATTCATCCGTTCCGCCGCCTCGTCCGCGTTTTTTGTCTTTCTGAGCCCGGAATAGGCAGGGACATCTGCATCCCAGATGTCCTGCGGATCAGTTATTATCACATTATTCTCTGCTAATGATTTCGTCATCATAGTTCCTTTCCGTATCGTAATTCTAATATTTTAGCATTCATCAGGGCAGGAGGAAAGAATAATCCCGGGGAGAACAGATTTCTGCCTGATTCTTTCTGGCCTTGGCTTACTTGGCTTTGTAATTCACGGAAAGTTCGAACAATTTGTGAATGGCGCTACGCCGGGCGTTCTTGCAGGATTGTCTCTTCTGATGCTGATTTTCCTCAGGAAAGATGAGGAATAGGTATTTTTGATGGAGATGTTGTTGTTCATATGGCTCCTCCGGCCGCGTGCAGCTCG
This sequence comes from uncultured bacterium, assembly GCA_905214225.1. Lineage (GTDB taxonomy): Bacteria > Bacillota > Clostridia > Peptostreptococcales > Anaerovoracaceae > Aminicella. Next base: position 49,959 of record CAJMLL010000008.1, read on the forward strand.
TAATAAACATGCCTAATCTTTCTTTCACCTTTTAAGTATGCTATAATAATTTGGTGCATCATCACAGAAAGGAAAGTGAAAAAGGCATGAGAGAAAAACTGCTTCTGCACAGCTGCTGCGGCCCTTGCAGCACAGCCTGCGTGAAACGCCTGTGTGAAGAGGGAGATTACGACATTACGGTCTTCTTTTATAATCCGGGAATCACGGAGACGGAAGAATATGAGAAGCGGAAGGAAAACCAGATCAGATTCCTGAAAGAGTGGAACGCGGAGCACGATGCTGAGAATCAGATCGCATTCGCGGAAGGAAACTACCTTCATGACCGGGATTCCTATTTTCACATGGTCAGGGGACTGGAAAACGAGCCGGAAGGCGGAAGACGCTGCGCGGTTTGTTTTACCCAGAGACTTTCCGGAACGGTGAAGTACGCGCAGGAGCATGGTTTCCCGCTCTTTACGACGACGCTTACGGTGAGTCCGCATAAGAACTACCCGCTGATTTCCGGGATTGCGGAAGCGCTTGCCGATCAGGCAGACGGGGTGGAGTTCCTGGATATGGATTTCAAAAAGAAAGACGGTTTCCTGAACAGCACCCGGCTGTCTAAGAAGTACGGGCTGTACCGGCAGAATTACTGTGGGTGCATCTACTCGAAAAAGCAGGCGGAAGCGCAGAGAAAAGAGAAGGCTGTGCGTGAATTGAATAAGGACTAGAATAACGCGGGAGAAAAGCCATCAGGCTTCCCACTTGCGCGTTGCTTTTTGTCGGTAAAATGGAGGAATAGAGATGTCTAAGTTAATTATCCCTGAAGGGTATCAGTCGATTCTGGATCCTGTTGAGACCCAGCGTGCGATTAAGAAGGTAAAGGATTATTTCCAGCAGGAACTGGCATACGGACTGCAGCTGAGACGTGTTTCCGCTCCGCTCTTCGTTGACCCGGATTCCGGCCTGAATGATACACTGAATGGTGTGGAGCGCCGCGTATCATTCACCCTGAAAGATATGAACGAGAAAGAAGTGGAAGTCGTTCAGTCGCTGGCAAAGTGGAAGCGCTACGCGCTCGGAAAGTACGGTGTGGAGCCGGAACACGGCATTTACACGGATATGAACGCGATCAGAAGAGATGAAGAATTAGACAATCTGCATTCCATTTATGTCGACCAGTGGGACTGGGAAAAGGTCATCACCAGTGACGAGAGAACAACAGAATATCTGCATGAGACGGTTACGACCATTTACAACGCAATCCGCAACCTGAGCGATTATGTCAACCGTCTGTACAGAGGAATCCAGAATGAGATCCCGAATGAGATCACCTTCATCACCTCTCAGGAGCTGGAGGACATGTACCCGGACAAGACCCCGAAGGAAAGAGAAGACGCCATCTGCAAAGAAAAGAGAGCCGTATTCATCGAGAAGATCGGCGGACCGCTGAAGTCCGGCGAGCCGCATGACGGAAGAGCTCCGGACTATGATGACTGGGAGCTGAACGGCGACATCATCCTCTGGAATGATCTGCTGGACAGAGCCTTTGAGATTTCTTCCATGGGAATCCGAGTTGATGCGGCAGCGCTTGACCGTCAGCTGAAGATGTCCGGCGACGAGCAGAAGAGAGACCTTCCGTTCCAGCAGGCCGTTCTGCACAATCAGCTGCCGTATTCCATCGGCGGAGGAATCGGCCAGAGCCGTCTCTGCATGTACTTCCTCAGAAAGGCGCACATCGGCGAAGTTCAGGTCAGCGTATGGCCGGAAGACATGGTTAAAGAATGCCATGAGAACGGAATCGACCTGCTGTAGAGATGGGCAGGCAGTATGTGAATCTGATCCTGGATCAGAACAGCTGGCATACCGATGCGGAGTTTACCTACGCGGCAGAGGAGACTGTGCGCGTCGGCGACCTTGCGGAGGTGCCGTTTGGAAAAGGGAACAGACTGAAGAGGGCGCTGGTCACAGAGACCGGCGTCCTGCCGTCTGAGGAGATCGATCCGTCTAAGATCAAGGAGATCGCTTCGGTGGATCCGCAGGTCCGTCTGAATGAGGAAATGGTCCGGACGATGCAGTGGATGCGCCAGCGGTACGGAATCAAGTATTATGATGCGCTGCACTGTTTCATTCCGCCGGGAAAGCCCGCGAAGCCGGGTAAGTCCAAGCGTCCCTACGCGAGGACAAAAGGTGAAGTGCAGGAAGTAAAGGCGCTGACGGATGAACAGGCTTCTGCCGTCGGCAGAATTGAAGACTCTATGAACCAGGAGAAGGGTGAAATTTTTCTCCTTCACGGAGTCACCAGCAGCGGAAAGACGGAAGTTTACATGCGGGTGATCCAGCATGCGCTGGATATGGGAAAAACTGCGATTCTTCTGGTTCCGGAGATTGCGCTGACGGAGCAGATCGTCCGGCGGCTCCTGGGAAGATTCGACAGAGAGGAGATCGCCGTTCTTCACAGCAAGCTGACCAGAAGAGAGCGTTTTGACGAGTGGATGCGCCTTCGGAATGGAGAGGCCCACATAGCAGTAGGCGCGAGAATCGGAGTTTTTGCGCCGCTTGAGAATATCGGCGTGATTATCCTGGATGAGGAGCACGAATCGACCTATAAATCGGACCAGACACCAAAATATGAAACCGTTGATGTCGCAGTCAAAAGACTGATGTACAGCCGGGGAGTTCTTCTGCTGGGAAGCGCAACGCCATCGGTTGTCTCCTATGAGCGGGCGAGAGAAGGCATATACACGCTGATTGAACTGAAGAAGCGCTATAACCGGACACCGCTTCCGCTGGTTGAAATGGTGGATATGAGAAAGGAACTGCGGTCCGGAAATACCGGGATTTTCAGCAGGCGGCTTCTTTCCTCCATGAAGGGTGCGCTGGCGTCTGGAAAGCAGGTGATTCTCTTTCAGAACCGTAGAGGATATTCCACCTTTATCTCCTGCAGAGACTGCGGAGAGGCGCTGCGCTGTCCGGACTGCGGAATCTCTCTGGTCTATCATAAGCATGAACATGCAGCGGTCTGCCACTACTGCGGCAGAAAATTTCCGCTGCCGGAAAAATGCCCTTCCTGCGGAAGCCGCCGGATCAAGTATTTTGGCGTCGGAACGGAGCAGGTAGAAGAATTTGCGGCAAGGGAATTCCCCGATGCCCGGATTGAACGGCTGGATCTGGATACCGCGAAAAACCGCACCGAGATCAACCGCATCATCAGAAGTTTTTCGAAGGGAGAAACGAAGATCCTGATCGGCACGCAGCTGATTGCCAAGGGTCTGGACTTCCGGAATGTCGGACTGGTGGGCGTGATTTCGGCAGATGTCAGTCTGAATATCCCGGACTACCGGTCGACGGAGCGGACCTTCCAGCTGGTCACACAGGTGGCCGGCCGGGCGGGAAGAGGAAGTGAGCAGGGACTGGTCATCGTGCAGTCCTATACGCCGGATAATTTTGCCCTGCAGGCGGCAGCATCCCATGACTATCAGAGCTTTTTTAAACAGGAGATCGTCATCAGGAAGTTTATGGAATATCCGCCCTTTACCGATCTGATCATTGCGGCGTTTACGTCAGAAAATGAACAGACGGCGATGGAAACGGCCGAACGCTGTAAAAATTACCTGGAGCGGGCCGGGCTTCCGAATTCGGACAAAATTCTCATGCCGAAACTCAGCATGAATTTTAAAGGAAAAGACAGCTTCCGCTATCATATTATGGTGAAGGCACCGCGCGGAAGCAGGAATAAATATATCTATTATCTGCGTTATTTCAACCGGGGTCTTCTGAAACAGAAGACGGACTGCGCCATGCTGATTGATGTCAACGCATACAGTTCTTACTGATTTTGCGCGGCATCTGGTCATTTGCAGGCAGAATGGGTATACAGAAAAAGGAATATATGATCGTAAGAGAAAGGAAGATGGCTGTATATGGCATTAAGAAACGTAGTAAAACAGGGAGATCCGATCCTCAGTAAGAAATGTAGAGAAGTCCCTCAGGTCAATGAACACTATCAGACGATTTTAACCGATATGCTGGAAACCATGCGTCAGAGCGAGGGTGTCGGCATTGCCGGTCCGCAGGTCGGTATTCTGAGACGGATGTTTGTCGCAGAGCCGGAGCCGGGCCGTGTATATTACATGATCAATCCGGAAATTACGGAACGGTCTGGTGAGCAGGAGTGTACAGAAGGATGCCTGAGTGTTCCGGGTTATTTCGGAACGGTAAAGCGCCCGGAGAAGATTCATATTAAGGCGCTGGACTTTGCAGGGAATCCGGTTGAATATGACTTTGACGGATTCGATGCCGATGTGATGTGCCATGAGTATGACCACCTGGACGGCATCATGTTCACCGATAAGGCGGAAGAGATCCATACCGTTGAGGAAGAAGCAGAAAGAAGAGCAGAAGAGGAGCAGGATCAGTAATGAAGATCGTATTTATGGGAACACCGGATTTTGCGGTTCCTGTACTTCATGCGCTGAAAAAGGCCGGCCATGAAATCGGATATGCGGTGACGCAGCCGGACAGGAAGAGAAACCGCGGAAAAGTAACCTTTTCGCCGGTAAAAGAGGCAGCGCTGGAACTGGATATCCCGGTTCTGCAGCCGGAAAAGCTGAAAAACGATGAAGAGGTTAAGGAAAAGATCCGGGAGTACGGGCCGGACGCACTGATCGTTGTTGCCTACGGACAGATTCTGAAGCAGGATGTTCTCGATATCCCGCGTCTGGGATGCTTCAACGTCCACGGCTCACTTCTTCCGAAGCTCAGGGGTGCTTCCCCGGTGCAGCACGCGATTCTTCAGGGTATGGAGAAGACCGGCGTGACGATAATGAAGATGGGGCCGGGACTTGATGACGGCGATATGATCTCCAGGGCAGAAACTCCGGTGGATCATAAGAATTTTGAGCAGCTGTTTGACGAGCTTTCGCAGATGGGTGCAGAACTTCTGGTAAAGACCCTGCCTTCCATTGAAGACGGCACGGCGGTTTACACCCCGCAGAAGGAAGAAGAAGCGACAAAATGCGGGATGATCAGGAAACAGGACGGCTTTACCGGCTTTCAGCAGGATCCGGTTGAAGTTGAGCGGAAAATCCGCGCCTTTGACCCCTGGCCGGGTGTTTTTTGTCAGAAGGGAAAGGACAGAATCAAACTCTGGGCCGCGGAAGCTCTGGATAAGGCTTCTGCTGAGAAAAACGGCACGCTGCTTCAGGCATCGGAAAAGGGAATTGACATTGCCTGCGGCGGAAAGATTCTGCGTGTTACGGAGCTTCAGATGCCGGGGAAAAAGCGCGTGAAGGCGGCTGATTTCCTGAGAGGCCATTCGGTTCAGCCGGGAGAGACGTTTAACAGGGAACTTGAAAAATAGCCTGCATGGAGGTTTGGTATGAGCAGTATGACAAATGATGAGTTTGCAAAGGCGATTACGAAAGCGATCAATATCAACAAGGTGATCAAGCCGAACAGGCTGAATTCCATGCTGGATCTGAAGCTTCTGGACTGCAGTGTCGAGAAGAAGAGCGCGTCCTTTCTGTTCGAGCCGGAGGAATGGTGTCTGAATCCCTATGACGGTGTGCACGGCGGGACGATTGCGTCGATTTTCGATTATGCGGGCGGCCTGATGAGCTTGGTTGTCGGTCAGCACTTCGTCACAACGACGAGTCTTGCGACTTCTTATCTCAGACCGATGGATGGAAAGCGCTTCCGCGTGGAAATCGAGCTCACCCATATCGGACGCCGGATGAGCAATATGAACGGAAGAATTTACGACATGGATAAGGATACGCTCTGCGCGACATCGGAGATCAATTATCTGATTACGGAGAATAAGGCGATGGGTCTTCAGAACTGAACAAGCTGTTTTTTCCGTCTTTCACAGGTTCAGGAATCTTAATTTCTGTGAAGGAAAAATAAAAATTGATAAAATTTAAGATCTGGCCGGTCAAAATACAAAAGACCGGCCAGTTTTCTGTTATAATAAGTAAATAGGGATAAATGAAACAGGAGAGAACATGGATAAAAACCGGAAAGCAGCATATCAGACGCTCATACGGGTCGTGAAAGACCAGGCATATTCGAATATCGAGGTTTCGCGGCAGATTGAGCGGTGCAGGGCAGATGCGCCGGCCTTTGTGCGGGAGATAGTTTACGGTTCAGAACAGCACTGGCTGTATCTGGATTATCTTCTGAAACAGCTGGTTGCCCGCGGATATAATAAGATGAAGCCGCAGGTGAGTGTGCTGCTGCACATGGGTGCCTATCAGATTCTGTTTATGGATTCGGTTCCGGATTATGCGGCAGTAAACAGCTGCGCAGAAATGGCATCTGCTGTATGCCGCCCGCAGAAGGGATTTATCAATGCGGTTCTGAGGAATCTGATCAGACGGAAGGACAGTCTGAAACAGCCGGAATCAGAAAAAGACCCGGCTGTCCGGATGTCTGCGCGTTATTCTGCTGATCCGTGGATTGTGCGGCTTCTGATCCGCCAGCGAGGAGAGAAAGAAGCAGAAAGCATTTTACGGGAAATGTCGGAAACGCCGCCTCTCTGTATTGTGGTCAACACCTTGAAGACCGATCGCGAAAGTCTGAAACATGCACTGCTGAAGCAGGGATTTTCTGTTGATCAGCTGGAGATTGAGGGACTGTCGGACGATCTTCCTGTGTTTGCCGTAAAAGGCAGCGGCCTGATGGACACAGAAGAATTTAGGAGCGGATTATTCTATGTGCAGGATCCCGCGTCTGCGGCAGCTGTTTCATCCCTTGCACCTGAAGCTGGAGAAACCGTGATGGATGTCTGCGGCGCGCCGGGAGGAAAATCAATGGCAGCGGCCATCCTGATGAAGAATCAGGGATGTGTGCGGACATTTGATTACTACGAGCATAAGCTTTCTCTGATTTGTAAGCAGGCGGAAAAGCTGGGAATTCAGTGCATCAAGGCGGAAAAGCGTGATGCGCTTACTTCTGCGGGAGCCCTGGCAGAAACGGCGGACGCCGTGATCTGCGATGTTCCCTGCAGCGGACTGGGTGTGCTCAGAAGAAAGCCGGAAATCCGTTACAGAAAGCTGGATGATGACGCGAAGGCACTGGCAGAAAAACAGCTTGCCATTCTGCAGCGTTCATCAGAACTTGTCAAGCCGGGCGGAAGAATCATGTACAGTACCTGTACCATCAACCGCATCGAAAATGAGGAGAATGTGGAAGCGTTTCTCAGACAGCAGGAAGGTATATTTCAGAAAGAAGCAGAACGTCAGCTCTTACCCGGTCTTGATGGAACAGATGGCTTTTATTTCTGCATAATGAGGAGGATGAGTAAATAAGTATGGAAGTTGCATCCAAGACGGATCAGGGGATGAAGAGAGATCATAATGAAGACACCTGCGGGCTGATGCCGGTTTACAGGGTCTACATGGTCGCCGACGGAGTTGGGGGCAGCAATGCCGGAGAAATCGCCAGCAAGGCGGCGATACAGGAAATTGCCAGATTCATCCAGACGCATGAAATGAAGGGCGTCGATACCATGTCAGAGATAAAGCGCTATTTCAGCGCATGCTTTGACCGGGCAAATGAAGAGATACTGAATCTGATGAATGAACGGCCGGAGACCAGAGGAATGGCAACAACTATTGCCCTGGCCTATATATCGGGGAAAACCCTGTACGCCATGAATATCGGCGACAGCAGAGTCTACCTGTACCGGAAGGGAGATTTGAAACAGATTTCGGTTGACCATACCTATGTCAACCAGCTCCTGAAGGCCGGCGTCATTACTGCAAGCGAGGCAGCCGTACATGAGAAAAGACACGTCATCATGCGTGCCATCGGCGCAGAAGAAAAAGTCCGCGCCGATTATTATCAGGCTGATATTCAGCCGGGAGACATTATCGTCCTGACAACAGACGGACTCCACGGAGAGATCGGCAGTGACGGAATCAGAAAAGAGCTGGATCGTAACCATTCAATGAAGGAAACCTGTGATCATCTGGTGCAGCAGGCCAATGACAAGGGCGGGCACGATAATATCACAGTTATTTGCATAAAAATAACGGAGGGAGACCTGGATGAGTAAATTACTAGTCGGCCGGTATGAACTGGTAGAAAAAATCGGAGAAGGCGGAATGGCTGTTGTATATAAGGCAAAGGACCGCCTGCTGAACCGTTTTGTAGCCGTGAAAATTCTGCGTCCGGAGTGTACCAAGGATGCACAGTTCGTAGACAGTTTCCGGGCAGAGTCGCAGGCAGCGGCCGGTCTGCAGCATCCGAACATCATCAGTGTCTATGATGTAGGCCGTGAAGGAAATATTCACTTCATCGTCATGGAGCTGATCGAAGGAAAATCCTTAAGCGAAATCATAAAAGAAGAGGCGCCGATGGATTACCGGGAGGTCGTGCGAATAACCAAACAGGTAGCCTCCGCGCTGAGCGTAGCGCATAAGCATAACATCATCCACCGCGACATCAAGCCGCATAACATTATGATGACCACAGACGGAATGGCCAAACTCGGCGATTTCGGAATTGCTAAAGCGCTGAGCGATTCAACGATGGAGGAAACGAGTAAGATCATCGGATCGGTCCACTATATTTCTCCGGAACAGGCCAGAGGAGCGTATGTTGACGAGCGCTCAGACATCTACTCTCTGGGAATCGTCATGTACGAGATGCTGACCGGCCGCGTTCCGTTTGACGGAGACAGCCCGGTACAGGTTGCGCTGATGCACATCAATGATGACATCACACCGCCTTCAGAACTGGTTCCCGGGATTCCTCCGCAGCTTGAGAAAGTTGTAATGAAAGCGACCAACAAGTTCCAGACTAACCGCTATGCGAGTGCAGACGAGATGCTGAAAGATCTTGACAGCATTGAATACGTCAGCAATGTCATGGGCCGGAATGCGTTTGCGAACCAGCAGGAGGAGCGGAGACCTCAGCCAGAGCGCCAGCAGGAGGCGCAGGAACGTACACCTTATGCGGCAAAAAATACAAAGCAAGGTCTTTCACCGAAGGCCAGACGCGCCATTGCGGCCGCAGTACTGATTGCTCTCCTTGCGGTCATTGGAGTATTTGCCGTTCCGAAACTTCTGGGAAGCGGCGGAAAGGTAACGGTTCCGGATGTCACGGATATGAGTTATTCGGAAGCGAAGTCGACACTTTCCGGACACGGCCTGAAGATAAAGAAAGGCTCAGCCATCGCTAGTGACTCGATCGATAAGGGAAAGGTTGCCGCGCAGGATCCGACGTCAGGAGAGAAGGTTCAGAAGGGATCGACGGTCACCGTCCGCCTCAGTAAGGGTGATTCCAACGGAGAAGTACCGGATCTGGTCGGACAGACCTACGACAGCAGCACCAAGGATATCATTGAGGCTGCCGGATTCAATCTGGGTGATGTAACCTATGCTTACAGTGATTCTTACGACAAGGGTGAGATCATGAGCCAGACGCCGTCCGGCGGAAGCAAGGCATCCAGCGGAACCGACATCGATCTGGTTGTCAGCAAGGGCGCAGAGAAAGACAAGAGCAAGGATTCTCATGAGAATTCCGATACGGTGGAAGTTCCTTCCGTAACCGGGATGTCTGTATCCGAAGCAAGGTCAAAACTGGCTGCTGCAGGATTCAATGTTTCTGTTACTTATGAGGAAAGCAACCTTACGACCAGCGGACAGGTTATTTCACAGTCTGTCGGCGCCGGATCCAAGGCCAAGAAGGGGTCAACCGTCACCATTACGGTAAGCAAGGCTTCCTCCAGTGAGAATAACAACACAAACGATAATAATAACACGAGCAATAACAGCAGTAATAACAGCAATAACAACAGCAGCAATAATAACAGTGAGAGTAATAACAGCAGTAACAGCGGCAGTAATTCCAGCGGTGGAACAACGGACAGCACAGACAGCAATGCGAGCCGTTCAGCAGGACATTCTTCCGGCACAGCGGCTTCCGGATCCGCTGCAGCAAGAAGCGCATCAACGTCTTCTTCTGCATCTGCATCCAAGTAGGCGGTTATGCAATTCACTGTGAAGAGATGAAAGAGAGGAGTTTTCAGAAGCCTGTATGAAAGGACGCATTATTAAAGGAATCGGCGGATTCTACTATGTTCAGACGGAACAGGGCCTCGTCCAGACCAGAGGACGCGGTCTGTTCCGGAAGACTGGAATTACGCCGATGGTTGGTGATGAAGTGGAAATCATCATCAGTAAAGAAGATAGTGACGGCGACGGCATGATCCAGGAGATCCTGCCGCGCCGCAATGCGTTTGCAAGACCACCGGTTGCCAATGTCGACACGGTGGTTATTGTTTTTGCCGCAAAAAAGCCAAAACCGATTTTTGAAATCATCGATAAGTTCTTAATCACAGCGGATTCTAACGATGCGCATCCGATTCTGTGCATGAATAAATGCGATCTGCTTTCCCCGGACAAGAGGGAAGAAATCGCCGGCCGCTATAAGGATCTGTATCCGTTTTTCTGCGTCAGCGCCAAAACAGGAGAGGGAATCGATGCCCTGAAAAAAGAGCTGGTCGGAAGACATACCGCTTTTGCCGGTCCGTCTGGTGTCGGAAAATCTTCCCTGATTAATATTCTGGTGCCGGAGGCGGATATGGAGACCAAGAGCGTCAGTCAAAAAACCAGAAGGGGACGCCACACGACGCGTCACGTTGAGATTTTCCAGTACCCGCCGGGAGGGCTGATTTATGATACGCCGGGATTTACATCATTCGATCTTTCCGGAGTAGAGCCGGAAGAACTTGACCGCTATTACCCGGAGATGTTACCATTTATTGGTCACTGCCGGTTTGACAACTGCCGGCATCTGAAAGAGCCGGGCTGCGCAGTCCGGGATGCGGTGGAACGAGGAGAAATCTCGGAGGAACGGTATCAGTCATATGTACACGGATTCCAGGAGCTGCAGGAAAAAGCGCAGGACTGGAAGAAAAAATAGGAGGATACAGAAATGATTAAAATTGCACCATCGATGCTGTCTGCAGATTTTGCCAGACTGGGAGAGCAGATTGAAGAAATCAGCCGTGCTGGAGCTGACTATATCCATGTCGATGTTATGGACGGACATTTCGTTCCGAATATCAGTTTTGGAGCCAGTGTAATGAAAAGCCTGAACGGAATTGAGAGTGCGCCTTATGATGTACATCTGATGATTGAAGATCCGGATAAATACCTGGAAGATTTCGTAACGGACCGGACAGAATATATTACCGTTCATCAGGAAGCATGTCCGCACCTCAACCGCACCATTCAGCATCTGCACAGCTGCGGTGTCAAGGCGGGTGTGGCGCTGAATCCGGGTTCTCCGGTCTGCCTTCTGGACGAGGTGCTGGATGAAGCTGATATGATTCTGATTATGTCCGTCAACCCGGGATTCGGCGGCCAGAGCCTGATTCCTTCTACGCTGAGAAAGATCAGAAAGCTTGCGGATCTCCGTGAGAAAGAAGGATATAAATGGACACTGGAAATCGATGGAGGGGTTAATCTGAACACGATTTCCGATGTTTCTGCCTCCGGCGTGGATATCTTCGTAGCCGGATCGGCTGTTTTTAAGGCAGACAGCCTCGGCGGCCGTGTAAAAGAGCTGAAGGCTGCAGCAGAAGCAGAAAGGTAAATTGTACAGAGCCTGCAGTTCGGCGCATAACAGGGCACATTTTGCGGGTTCTGCGAGGGCTGAAGAGCGGAATACAGAGACGAGAAAAACAGATTGTAAAATATGCATGCTGTCGTAAGCGTCAAAGCTAATGCACGTTGACTGCAGCAGTATTTACTGAGAAACTAATACAGCGGAAGGATACCCACACTTTAGGGTTCCTCCGTAAGCGTCAAAGCTAATGCACGTTGACTGCAGCAGTATTTACTGAGAAACTAA